>CAJXDE010000214.1 GCA_913052635.1 uncultured Halieaceae bacterium | reverse complement strand
CCGGCGCTCAACCTACTGACCCCCGACTCAGAATGGGTCAAGTTTGATCCGCGATTACCCATTTCCCCCTCAGATCTTCAGTTGGAAAAACGCCATGCCAGCGGCTTCCACGGCACCGACCTGAATAACTGGCTAAAAGCAAAGGAAGTGGACTCTATGGTGGTCACGGGCCTCACAACCAGTGGCTGTGTGCGCGCGACTGCAGTGGACGGGTTACAGAATAACTACCGCGTCTTGGTGCCGCGGGAGGCCTGTGGGGACAGGGATGAGCAGGCGCATGAGGCCAATCTTTATGACCTCAATGCCAAATATGCTGACGTTGTCTCAGTCGCCGACGTGCTCGAGTCACTGCTCGGCTGAGTCCGCCTGCTGTACAGCAAATTGCGCCGCCTGCTCAGGCGTCGCCTCCGTCTGATACTGCGCCTTCCAGTCGTCATACGGCATGCCGTACACGATCTCACGGGCGACCTCTTTATCCAGCGTGATCCCGTCTTCAGCGGCGGCTTCTGCGTACCACTTGGACAGACAATTGCGGCAAAAGCCGGCCAGATTCATAAGGTCTATGTTCTGGACGTCTTTGCGCCCGTCGAGGTGTGATAACAGTCGGCGAAAAACGGCCGCTTCAATCGATTCTTGACTCATGTTGTGGTTCATCTCCTCTCATCGTGGCGCACGTCGCTCTCCACCATTAATTAGTCGTCGCCTCCGAGCGCGCCACGATCAGCTCGCGGATCATCGCTCCTTGACCCGGGTATCGCCAAGTGCCATCGGGTAAGGCCTCAAAGTTCCACCAGATGACATCTGCCACCTCAAGCGGACGGTGAATGCGGGGGCCCGCCGAGGCGGGCACCGCGCACCAGAAGAGATGGAAGCCATTTTCAAAAACGATAGCCAACTCGCCGGCGCGAGCAGCCAAGCCGGTTTCTTCAAATACTTCGCGCTCTGCGCCACAGCGAGGTGACTCTGACGCGTTAACACTGCCGCCAGGCAGTGCCCACTTGCCAGACCAACCTTTGACCAGCAATGCGCCTCGCGCATCCCACACCAGGCAACCGGCGCTTGGCGCTGAACCTGAGTGATCGGTTGAAGTACAGGGCGGCGGCGTCTCTCCACAACCCGCCAACAACATCAGGAGAGGCAGTAGGCCATTACGCATCATATATCCACTCCACTGCATCGTTGCCCACCGCGATACGCAGCTCGTCCAAAAGCGCGTCGCTCGGATGCACCTGCCAGGCGCCACCCAGACGCACAGCGACAGATCCTTTTGGCTGCACGTATTCCATGACCACGGGGCACTGTCCGCCCACCGCAGAGCGCAGGGTGTTGGCCAGTAAGGTATTAAAACGCTCGTCAACGCGGTGACTCGGCACCCTGAGACGCAGCTGGGAGACCTTGGCTTTTCTCGCTTGCTCCAGTGAACGCAGGGTTTTGGTTCGCATTGCCAGACCGCCGTTGAAATCGTCCACCTGTAACCTGCCGTCCAGCAAGACGATGTGATCCTTCTGCAACAGATCCCGATGCTCGGTAAATACATCGTTATATACCGTGGCCTCAATCTGCCCTGAACCGTCGTCCAAGGTCAGCACCGCCATCGGACCCCGCTGGGTTTTGATGATGCGGATATCGAGAATCAGCCCCGCCACCACCGCCTGATTGTTGGCCTGCAGTTCGCGAATGCGACGCGGCGCGAATTTTCTGACCTCAGCCTCATAGGCTTCCATCGGATGGCCACTCAAGAAGCTACCAAGGCTCTCTTTTTCAGCATTGAGTAGTTCCATCAGTGACCAGGGTCGCGCTCCGCGATGCTCCTGATATGGGTCCTTGTCATCATCCGCCGTGGCAATGACCTCGCCGAACAAATCATCGATACCGGCAGCGGTGTTGCTGGCCACTTGTTCGGCGCCTTTAATCGCATCATCCAGCGCGGCCAACATCACCCACCGCTCGACACCCAACTCATCGAGGGCGCCGCTTTTGATCAAGGCCTCCAAAGCGCGTCTATTTACTTTCCGGGGATCTGTGCGCGCGCAGAGATCAAAAAGACTGGAAAACGGGCCGTCTTCACGCGCGGCCAGCACACTACTGATCGGCCCGTCACCCAATCCTTTAATCGCACCAAGGCCATAGCGAATCTGGCCTTCGTCGTCGACGGAGAAGGCGTACTCGCCGGTCTGAATCGACGG
>CAJXDE010000213.1 GCA_913052635.1 uncultured Halieaceae bacterium | reverse complement strand
CGCGATCGAGCAGCGCCCGATTCAGTTGGTAAGGCGCCAACACGGCCTCGCGCGCCGCCTGCTCACTCTCCTGACCCATCGACGCCCAGACATCGGTCAGTAACAGGTGCGCTCCCTCTGCGGCGGAAGCGGGATCACGGTCGACCCGGGCATGCTGTTCGCAGGCCGCCAGTAGCGAGGGGTCTGGGTCATACCCCTCCGGACACGCTACCACCAGCTCGAAGTCTAGTTGGCGGGCGGCGTTCATCCAGGAGTGACAGACGTTGTTGCCGTCTCCTAACCAGCAGACCTTGCGTCCGCTGATGTCTCCATTGATTTCAAAATAGGTCTGTAGATCAGCCAGAATTTGGCAAGGGTGATAGTCGTCCGTCAGGCCGTTTATGACGGGCACGTTGGAGTGTGCGGCAAAATCTTCGACGTCGGCATGAGCAAACGTTCTGATCATGACGATATCGACCATCGAGGAGATCACGCGGGCGCTGTCCGCGATAGGCTCACCACGTCCCAGTTGGGTGTCCTGACCAGAAAGAAACAGCGCGCTACCACCGAGCTGCGCCATGCCGGCTTCGAATGAGACGCGGGTGCGAGTCGAGGCTTTGGTGAAAATCATCGCCAACACCTTACCCTCGAGGCTGCGCGGCGCGGTGCCGGCGCGGTGTTGTGTTTTCAACTCAATCGCACGCGCGATCAGCGCCCGGATTTCATCGGGCGCCAGATCCATCAGCGTAAGAAAGTGTCTTGGCGCAGTCATGCGTTGTCTTCCTGCTCAGCAACGTCGTTGAGAATGTGTGCGATGCCCGCGCCCAACTCGCCGGCTTGCTCGAGGGTCATCACGAGCGGCGGTAGCACGCGGATAGTATCGCCCCCAGCAATGTTCAGCAGTAAACCGTGGTTAAGACCGCGCTTAACGATCTCGCCGGTCTTAGTGTTGGGCTGTATGCCGATCATGAGCCCTTTGCCTCGCACTTCGCTGATCAGCTTGGCGTCGCATAGATTGTCTCGCAGGGCGCTGACCAGCGCCTCGCGTATGAGGTTGGCCTGTTGCATCACACCGTCCTCGGCCAGCGCGGTCAGCACGGCTTGCGCTGCCGCACAGCAGAGCGGGTTGCCACCATAAGTAGAGCCGTGATCGCCCGGGCCCAACTGTTCTGCGGCGGCACCCTTCGCCATGCAAACACCAATAGGCAGACCATTGCCCAACCCCTTGGCGGTCAGCAATACATCTGGTTCAACGCCCAACTGTTCAAACACATAGGTTGATCCGCAGCGGCCGTTGCCGGTTTGCACCTCATCGAATATCAGCAGCCATCCGTGCTGATCACACAGTCGACGCAGACTTTGAAGATAATCAATGGCGAGTGGCCTGATGCCTCCCTCGCCTAGAATCGGTTCCACCAGCACCGCAACAATATCCTTACGCTCAGCCGCCAGCGCCTCGACTGCGGGCAGGTCGTCAGGCGCCACGCGCTGGAAACCCTCCAACAGCGGGCCAAATCCCTCTCGGATTTTTTGGTTGCCGGTCGCAGAGAGCGCGCCAAGGGTGCGGCCATGAAAGGCGCCATCGAGCACAACTATCTGGGGTGATGCGATGCCTTTTTGATCGCCATACCGTCGCGCGAGTTTGATGGCAGCCTCGTTAGCTTCTGCACCCGAGTTGCAGAAGAACATATTTTCCATGCCGGTCGCGCCGCGTAGCTGCTCTGCCACGGCCTCCTGCAAGCCAATATGAAACAGATTAGAGGTATGGATTAGGCGGCTCGCCTGTTCGGTGACCGCCTGAGTCACGCGCGGATGCTGGTGTCCCAGGTTCGTCACCGCGATGCCCGACACACCATCGAGATAGGCACGGTCGTTCGTGTCGTACAGCAGGGCGCCCTCTCCTCTGGAGAAGGTGACTGGCAAGCGACCGTAGGTCGGCATGATGGCGGGCGACGCGTCTCGCATCGGGGGTCAGCCCTTATATACACAGGGAAGCAAGAGTAGCGGAGCGTCCGCTTGAGTCAAATCCACAGTGTGTGCGGTTTTTCATCCCTCGCCGCGCTTGCCGCGCCTTTGTCGTATTACAATAGAGGTCTTTGCGCCAGTCGAATCAAGGCTGATCGCCTTCAATACGGAGCAGTTTATGGACATCATGGAGACCATCCGCGAGCAAATAGAGGGAAACCGTATCATCCTCTACATGAAGGGCTCGCCCAACCAACCCCAGTGCGGCTTCTCTGCTCGCACCGTGCAGGCGCTCATGTCCTGCGGGGAGCGATTCGCCTACGTCGACGTGCTGAGTAGCCCGGAGATCCGCGCGAATTTGCCCACCTATGCCAACTGGCCGACGTTCCCTCAGCTATGGGTCGACGGCGAGCTGATCGGTGGCTGCGACATTGTGTGCGA
>CAJXDE010000212.1 GCA_913052635.1 uncultured Halieaceae bacterium | reverse complement strand
TCTGGTCGACCCCTTTCATCACGAGCGGGTGGGACATGACCCCGAGAAAATCCGCGAGATTCCAAAGCGCTGGCTGAGTTACGCACAACTTTGCGACATGCCCGAGTGCGGCGTGGTCACCGACCCCGACGCCTACTACAGCGACGCCATCGATGGACGCCTGGCGCCGGGTGAAGGCAGCGTGCCGATAGCGGCGATGGCTATGGCGCTGCCAACCGACTTGCCGATCAGCCTGGAAATCCGCTCGCTGCACTATCGCGAGACTTACCGCGACCCGCTTGACCGGGCGCGCGCGATCCTTGCCCAAACTCAGGCGTTTTTTACCCAGCATGGGCTCTGAGGGTACCGCATCGCCGACGCCAGAAGGCGACAAGCGGTCGTCAGCGCAATTATTTGAGCCAGACAAGAAATCACGGTAAAACGGGGAGACTATCAATCGGCGCGCACGGGTTATTTTGAACCTGTCCGCATGAAAGCGTCACAACGCACCGAGGTGCACCGATGAACAAAGCCACTGACCCGGCAGCCCTGCTAGAAAGCGCCTTGCTCGACGCGCTGGGTCCGGAATGCCTGCTGGGCGAGGACGCCAAAACCCTCTTCTCCACGGATGTCTACGGAGAAGGTATTGCACCGGCACTCGTGGTGCGCCCACAGTCACAGGAGCAGGTGGCAGACGCGGTGCGGATTGCCGCCACGGCGGGCTGGGCCGTCACCCAGCGCGGCGGCGGCATGTCTTACACCGGCGGTTACCTCCCCACCCAAACCAACACCATGATGCTGGACCTCAGTGGCCTGAACCGGATTGTCTCGATCAACGAAGACGATCTGGTGATCACCGTTGAGGCGGGGATCACTTGGCAGCAAATCTGGGAGGCGCTGACCCCCCGCGGCCTGCGCTTGCCCTTCTTTGGCACCTTCTCCGGGAGCCGCGCCACAGTGGGCGGCGGGCTATCCAACGGGGCACTATTTATGGGCACGGCGCGTTACGGCAGTGCCGCCGATATTGTGGTCGGCATGGAAGTGATCGACGCGCGCGGTCGACGTATCCAGACCGGCCAGGCGGCCTTTCATAACGGCCGACCCGGTTTCCGTCAGTACGGCCCGGATCTCACCGGACTGTTTGTGCATGATGCGGGTGCGCTGGGTGTGAAAATCCTCGCATCGCTGCGCATGATGCCCATGCCTGAGGCCGCCGATTACGCCTCGTTTGCGTTTGCCACGCAGCAGGAAGCCACCCAGGCTTTGTCCGCGATCGGGCGGAGCGGCTTCTGTGAAGAGGCGTATATCTTTGATCCCGCCACCACCCAGCGCTCGCTGGATCACGCGACCCTGATGAAAGACATCGGTCGCCTGAGTAACGTCATTCGCTCACAGTCGAGCATGCTCAAAGGACTGCAGGAAGGCGCGAAAATGGCGATGGCGGGTCGGCGTTTTGTCCAAGGCGAGGTCTACACCCTGCATTGCGTCTGCGCAGGGCGCTCGGTCGATGGCGTGCGCGACGATCGCCGCGGCGTGGTCAAGCTGGCGCTCGATCATAATGGTGTGGAAATCAGCAACACCATCCCCAAGGCCGCGAGGGCCAATCCCTTTGAGCCGCTGAATGGCATTCTCGGCTCACAGGGCGAACGTTGGGCAGCCCTCAACTCGAAGGTGCCCCACTCCGACGCCGAGCGGCTGATCGTAGCGACCGAGGCGGCGATCGACCCTTACCGGGAGCGCATGGCGGCCTGCGGGGTGACCATGAGCTTTCTTTATATCGCAATCGCGCAGCATGTTTTTAGTTACGAGCCCGTGCTCAGATGGTTTGACGAGTGGCTGCCCGTACATCGCCACGTACCTGAACCGGACTTTCTTAATGAATTGGAAGAGCCGTCGCCGAATCACGAGGGGCGCGCGCTGGTCGATGAGGTCCGCAGCAAAATTGTCGACGTGTTCGCCGAGTTCGGTGCTGCCAGTAACCAGATTGGCAAGACCTATCCGATGCTGGCCAGCCTGAATCCGGACAGCCGCAGCGTGTTGAGGGCCTTAAAGAAAGAGCTCGATCCAGAAGGTCTGATCAACCCGGGCGCACTGGGAGATTTTTCTGCCTGAAGGCAGAGTCGCGCAGACTTTGAACATTCGAGCAAGAGAGATGAACTTGATCCCCTGAGAATTGGCCGCTCAATCATCAGTGAACAGCCAGCCGAATACTCCGTCGTCTAGCCGTCGCCCTAATGCACCTCAAGCGATACCAGCTCGTACTGGGTCATCATGTACCCCGTCACCTGCGCCTTGAGCAGCACAAATTCACCATCCGCGGTGACCCACACTTCATAGGGCGGGTGCTCATTGGTCTCATTTGAGCCCTGCGCGGTGCTGCCCCGCTCGCCGTAGCAAAAGTGCAGCGCATCGA
>CAJXDE010000211.1 GCA_913052635.1 uncultured Halieaceae bacterium | reverse complement strand
CGCGCGTTCTGGTGTCAAAGGCGCTATGGCATCGCTGTACCCTAGGCCCCTGTCAGTCGGCGAAAATGTAACCGAAGCCGCTGGTGGTGGGAAGAAAAATAGACGTCCGAATTGACCCCGCTGAAGCCACGAAGGGCAATCCATTTTTGCGGCACCAAAGAAGGCGGTCACTAAGGCGAAGAGTGATATATTGAGTCGTCCGAGCGACATATCGAGAAGGCCCGACATTGCCGATGGCTCCTTCCCCTCGCTACTCTGCATCATGACTGAGCAGCGCACAGGACAGCTCTATGACAAATCTTTGCCGCAGTCTTATCTTCTTTGTTGCCACTATTGCGTTATTCGTACAGCACTGTCTGGCCAGCGAGGACGACACCATTGCGCTATACAGTGAACGGGCTGTTGAACTCCTACGCGACGCGATCAGCCGCGAGACCACACACGGGCGAGGATTGGTGCCGGCCTATGCGGAGTCTCTGAGGCAGGTATTTCTTGAGGCCGGTTTCGCGCCAGAAGCCTTGACTGTCGTGCCTTACGGCGAGACGGCCTCGCTGGTGGTCCGCTACGAAGGCGACGGCAGCAGCGGGCGACAGCCAATCCTGTTTTCGTCCCACATGGACGTCGTTCCCGCCGACCCCGAGAGCTGGCTGCGACATCCCTTCGAGCTACAAGCAGATGACATTTTTTTCTACGGCCGCGGGGTGCTGGATAACAAATTTGATGTGACGATCCTCACCACCCTGTTCGTATGGCTGAAGGAGTCCGGGTTCGTCCCGAACCGCGACCTCATCATTGCCTTCACCGGTGACGAGGAGTCTTTTCAGGAAACCGTGCAACAGCTGGCCGGCGACCATCGCGATCTGGTCGACGCCGAGTACGCGCTGGTTGTTGATGGCGGCGGTGGCGTGCTAAACGACGCCGGCGAAGCCATCCAATTTCAGGTGGGCTTTGCGGAAAAAACCTACGCAACATTCTCCACGACGGCCAAGAACCCCGGCGGCCACAGTTCCATGCCACGGGCAGACAACGCTATCTATGATTTAGCTCGCGCCATCCAGCGTCTCGAAGCCTACACCTTCCCGGTCGAGACTAATGAGATCACGCTGACCTACTTTGCCCGCACCGCGCCACTACTCAATAACGAGGTGGGTGAGGCGATGGCGCGCTTGGTGGCGAATCCGTCAGATGCTGGGGCAATCGCGACGCTGCGAGCACAACCCCAGTATGTGGGCACCCTCGGGACAACCTGCATCCCGACCATGCTATCGGGCGGACACGCGGAGAATGCGCTGCCTCGTGCAGTGACCGCGGTGGTGAACTGCCGTATTTTCCCCGGCCATACACCCGCAGAGATCATGCGGGAACTGCAGCGCGTCACTGATAACCCCGAGCTCGAGTGGCGGGTTGTCGGTGTGCCGGTCACCAGCCCGGCTTCGCCCTTCAATACGGAAATCATGGAAGCGATTGCAAGCTCGCTTGAACCAATTCACTCCGGGCTACCGATCGTGCCGAAAATGGGTTCGGGTACCACAGACGGCGCCTACTGGCGCGCGGCGGGTATTCCCAGCTACAGCTTCACGGGGATTTTCATCAACCCAAAAGACAGTTTTGCTCACGGGCTGAATGAGCGGGTGCCCAGGGCGGCAGTCGGCGAGTCGCTGCGGTTCTGGCGGGCGATGATCGATGAACTGGCGTCGCCTAAAAACTGATTAGCGGATGCTGGCGAGCGCGGGTGACCGTGAGTGCTGCCTAAAAAACTGCCACACCAGCTCCATTCCCCATCGCTCCTCGGCCGGTGAGATCGCCGGGCAGACTGGCTGCCTCGGTAAATCCTGTTGCTGGGCGGGCGCAACACAATCCGCCGGGATGGCGTCAATGCGCTGAGCCGCCCACTCATGATCCGCCGTCGGGTCCCCACAGCTCACCACCGCGACTCCCTCACCCTGGCAGTCCGTGTAAGCCTCGCACTGGAGATCATGTTCCTGCGTTAGCGCGGTCTGCCAAGGAACAGCTGGCCCGTTACAACCCATGGTCTCTGCCCAGACACGAGTATTCTCCGCTGCTGAGGTGTACACCCACCCATAGGGAGAAGGTTTGCCATCGTGCGGCACTTCGTCGTCGTGTACGCCATAGTAATGGAGCATAGGCAATGCCTCTCTGGGCCCACAGGCGTGGCCCGGGGGCATCTGATAAATCATGATGCCGACGGCAGCAAAGTGATCCGGATAATCACAACCCAGCCGCTGCACCATGCTTCCGCCATTACTGTTTCCGAGCAGATAAAAACGATCGGGGTCAACAAGCAGGCTCTCTTTCAGGGATTGGGTGATTGAAAGCAGAAAGCCGACATCATCCTCACAGGAGATCCAGTTGCAAGCTTCGCAATCACCGCACCCAGGATAACAGGGGTAATCGAGACGATCGGGCAAACAATGGGGGCCAGCCTCGGTAGGTACATTGCTCGCGAGATCG
>CAJXDE010000210.1 GCA_913052635.1 uncultured Halieaceae bacterium | reverse complement strand
TCTCGGATGACTTGGGCTCAGCCAGCCTCGGTGGTGAGCTGGGTTTTACCGATGGCTCTGCTTTTCCTGATGGAATGGAGACGGCCATCGCAACGTTGGCTGAGCCAGGTGATATTTCTGGCGCGGTCGAAACCGATGCAGGGACCCATTTTATTCGCCTTGAGGAGCGCATCGCGGGAGATGCTGTTGATTACGCCTCGGTGCGAGTCGATCTGCGCGCCTCAATAGAAGCCGCAGAAGCTGAGCGGAAGCTATTGATCGCGGTCGAGGAGTTGAGGGATCTCGCCTTCAATGCGCCGGATCTTTCCGAGCCGGCGGCGGCGATCGGCGCCGAGGTGCAGGTGTCCGACCCATTTTCACTGGGAGAGGGCGCTGGCCTGTTTACTGACACACGCTTGAGGGAGCTCGCTTTCTCCGATGATGTGAAAGCCTCTGGCAACAACAGCGAAGTGTTGGAGTTATCTGGGCAGCGATTTGTTGCGGTTCAGGTTCGGGACGTTCGCGCACCACAAATCGCGCCTTTCGAAGAAGTCGAAAGTGATGTGCGGCGTGGTTTGAAAGCAGAGCTTGAGACGGCAGCGCTGGCGGACATGACTGCGCGCGCCCAGGCTTTGCTGGCCTCAGGCGAGTCAATGGAGGCTGCAGCCAGCGCTTTGGGTGTGGAGTGGCGGGTCGAGCTCGCCGCGACACGGTTAACCAGTCGACTTCCCCAGCCTGTTTTGGAGACAGCATTTGCCATGCCGCAGGGTCAAACAGACGCCCTACGCACAGTGCCGGTGCCTGGAGAGGGCTACGCGCTCGTCCAGTTGGCGCGGTTGAATCCCGGCGACATCGCCGCGTTGAGTAGCACCGAGGCACAGCAATTGTCGGATCTTCGCAGTGGTGAACAGCAGCGGCTCAGCTTTGACGAGTTCCTGATCTATCAGCGTAACGCAGCCGATATCGTCATTCGTTAAGACAGTGCTGGCCCGTAATCAAATACAGCCACTATGAGTGAAGCTGCAGACACGGGCGGGTTGCTCGAGGAGCTGTTGGGTCAGGTTCCTGACAGACACCATGCGCTTAGTCGCAAAGACGGCGTGCTTTCTGTGAACGGACGCCATCCCGCACCGCTCGATCAGTGGCAGCCAGACTACTGTGGTGATATCGATATGGCCATCTCATCCGATGGCACCTGGTATCACGAAGGTGTGATGATCAAGCGTCCTGAGCTGTGGCAATTGTTCGCGGGGATTCTGCGTCGCGAGGCAGACGCCGATTACTATTTGGTGACCCCCGTCGAGAAATGTCGCGTAGACGTCGCGCTGCACCCGTTGATCATCACGGATATGCAACTAGATGAGTCGGGGGAGAGCGCTCAGCTATTGGCTGTGCTCAATGCAGGCGGCGTGTTCCCCGTGGGACCCGATTATCCGCTCAAGCTGGAGGAAAAGGCCGGTGGGGCTGCATATATTGAATTGCCCCACGGACTCTCTGCCTTGTGCTCTAGAGCAGCCTGGTATCGACTGGTCGACCTAGCGGCTGACGACCACACCATCGTCAGCGGCGGCGCCAGATTCGTTTTGGGCTGATCCCGTGTCTTACATATTGGGATAGTTCGGCCCGCCAAAGCCCTCCGGGGTCACCCAGGTGATGTTCTGCGAGGGGTCTTTGATATCGCAGGTTTTACAATGCACGCAGTTTTGCGCGTTGATTTGAAAGCGTGGGCCCTCGGATTCTTCAACGATCTCATAGACCCCAGCCGGGCAGTAACGCTGCGCCGGTTCGGCGTACTTTGGCAAGTTCACGACGATTGGGATTGAATTGTCCTTTAATGTGAGGTGACACGGTTGATCTTCCTCGTGGTTGGTGTTCGATAGGAACACCGACGAGAGCCGGTCAAAGGTAATGGTGTTATCGGGTTTGGGGTATTCGATTACTTTCGCCGAGGCCGCTTCGTCAAGGCAGGCATGATCAGGCTTCGTGTCGTGGAGTGTGAACGGCAGTCGCCCGGCGAACAGGTTTTGGTCGATCCAGACCATTGCAGCACCGAGCAAGGCCCCGAACTTGTGCATGAAGCCCGAGAAGTTGCGAGCGCTATGCAGTTCTTTGCCCAGCCAGGAATCCCGGATTCTGCCCGCGAGATCACCCAACAGTGCGGGCGGCTCATCGCTTTGTAGCGCCGCCATAATGCTTTCTGCGGCCAGCATACCGCTCTTCATGGCCGTGTGATTGCCCTTGATCTTGACGCTATTCATGGTGCCTGCATCGCACCCTACCAGCACGCCACCGGGGAAGGCCATGTCGGGGAGTGAGTTTTGCCCGCCCTTGGCCAGCGCGCGTGCTCCGTATGCGATGCGCTCCCCACCGTCGAGTACCTCTCGGGTCTTCGCATGGGTTTTCCAGCGCTGGAATTCCTCGAACGGACTGAGGTGTGGATTGGTGTAGTTCAAATCTGCGATCAGGCCTAGATAGACCTCGTGGTTTTCAGCGTGGTACAGGAAGGCGCCGC
>CAJXDE010000209.1 GCA_913052635.1 uncultured Halieaceae bacterium | reverse complement strand
TTCAGCCCAAATTGCTGCGTGTGATTCAGGAGCGTAAAGCCGCACGAATAGGCAGTATCCGTGAGGTGAGCTTCGATGTTCGTCTGGTGGCGGCCACCAATAAGAACCTGGTTGAGTTGGTTAAGCGAGGCGAGTTCAGAGAAGACTTGCTCTATCGGCTCAACGCCTTTCACATCGGTATACCACCGTTACGGGAACGCCCCGAAGATATCCGACAACTGGCGATCAGTTTTGCCGCCTCCGAGCAGCTTGCGGGCATCGCTATGCAGATTGACGAAGCAGCGATTCAGCAGCTCCTGCAGCATCAGTGGCCTGGTAATGTACGGGAGCTCGACAACGTCATTTGTCGTGCGAAGGTGCTTGCCATTCACAATGTGATTCAGCCCGAGCACATATATTTTGATGCCCTTGAGTTTTCGCCCGCTTCACTTCCGGGCGCGCCTGACGAGTTCACGACTTCCGATATTGCAAAGCCGCAGAGCCACGAGCACGTTATTCAATCCGATCAGGACTTGGTCTCGGCGAAAGAGCAGGCGGAATGGCAGTTGATTCAAGCAGCCCTGCAGGAAACCGACTCCAAAAAAGAGGCGGCAGAGCGCCTGGGCATCAGCCCGAGAACGCTACGACACAAATTACAAAAGCTGAAGGCGGCAGAAGCTGACAGCATGCAATCGATAGGTGCCTCATGATTGATAAAACCAATATGCAGGGTGTAATGAACGTCATCCGACAGGCCGAAATGGCCAATAGTCGCGCCGCTGATGCATCCTTGGGTATCAGCAATGAACAGCAGCAGTCGCGGTTTGCGTCAGATCTTTTGGCAGCCATCCGATCGGTCAATGCAGTGCAAATGCGTTCAGGCGAAACCAAAACAGCCTTTGAAGCGTCGGGAGACGTCAGCGTTACCGATGTCTTGCTTGATTCACAGCGTGCATCGGTTGCGTTCGAGGCCACGCTTCAAGTTCGAAATAAGGTCCTGAAGGCCTATCAAGATGTTATGAGTATGCCGGTCTGATATGCCAGGCATGGACAAGGGGTAACAGACGATGGAAGCAGCACTCGAAGAACGACCGCCGATAGAGGGGTCAGCGACCGAAATAGACACCGGCAGTAACCCGCCCATCGAGACGGGCAATACCGCTGTGCCTGCCGAGCAGGCCGGCGCCGCTCCTGCGAATCAGGCTCAGGCGATGCCCGCTGTGAGGGACGTGTTGTCACAGCCTGCTGTGCGTCGCGCTATGCCCGCTATCGTCGGTCTTTTGTCCTTGCTGTTGGTGCTGGTTTTTTGGTCGGTGATGACGTCTACTCCTTACCGAAGCGTCTCTGATGGCATGGAGCAGGCAGATGTTCAGTTGGCCTTTGAGGCGCTGAAATCTGCTAACTACGACGTCCGAATCAATAAATCCACTGGGCGTCTCGAGGTGCCCGAGAATGTGTTTCAGGCGGCGCGCATCTTTTTAGCGTCCCAGGGCATCCCTAGGGCTGCAGCCGAGGGTGGCATGGGCTCGCTGGCTGATGGCAGCTCGATGACAACCAGCCAGTTTATGGAGCAGGTGAAATACAACAATGCGATCGAGATTGAACTCGCGCGCACTATTTCCGAGATCAGCACGATCGAAATGGCCCGGGTTCATTTAGCCGCGCCCAAGCAAAGCGTCTTTGTCCGCGATCGGCAACCTGCCAAGGCCTCGGTGATCGTCAAGCCATACCGGGGCAGAGTCGTTGACCCCGCGCAGGTACTTTCAATCGTTCACTTGGTCAGCGCCAGTGTGCCCTATCTCGCCACGCAGGACGTCACGGTGGTAGACCACTACGGTAACTTGCTAACTGGCAGCAATGCTGAAAAAGATGGCACCCCCGCCCTTAATAACGCGCGTTTTGAAGCAGAGCGAGAAGCAGAGTTGGCTGAACGTATTCGCGAGCTTCTGATCCCGGCACTGGGTGGCGGCAACGTGCGAACCGTCGTCAATCTGGAGATGGATTTCACCCAACGTGAAACCACCACTGAGCAGTATCTGGATCTCGAAGGGGGCGGAGCGGAAGTGCGCTCTGAGGTGATTACCTCAGATACGCAGACTGGTATCGCTGCATCGGGGGTGCCGGGCGGCACCACCAACATCCCACCCGACCAGCCAGAAGTTGTGCCGGAGGGTGAGGTCGCCGAGAACCCAACCAATACCGAAACCGCTACCACTGAGCGTGAGCAAACCACGCGTAACTATGAGCTCGATAAAGAGATCCGGTTTGTCAAAGAACAGACAGGTCGCGTGACCTCTATGACAGCAGGCGTCATCATCAATGAGGAAGCCTTGCGGGACTTGGCGAAGCGCCGTTACTACGCCTCTCTCGATGAGGGGTCCACCGTCACTGAAGATCTGCTTGCAGAAGAAGAAGTAGATGGCGATGCCGAGGTGGGCCTCGAGGGTGCCGCAGCATCGCTGGCACCCATTCCTAGCGCGGAGTTACAGCGATTTATGGCTGAAGAGATCGAGCGGTTCCGCACGCTGGTGATTACCGCCCTGCCC
>CAJXDE010000208.1 GCA_913052635.1 uncultured Halieaceae bacterium | reverse complement strand
CAAGCGTCACTACGATATGGTCTATAGCCATTTCAAGTACAGCGACAAGCCGCTGATGGGCTCGGTGACACACTGGCGCCGCGCCCAGGACTCGGTGGATATGGCCAAAATCGTCTTTGGCGATGAGTTTGTCGATCAGAACTGCGTGCTGACCAGCCTGATCAATGTGAACTCGCCGCTGGTGTTCGACGGCACCATGCTGGGGTCGCTCAAGGTCTACGCCAAGAACAATCAGGCGACGGTGGTCTCACCCTTCATTCTCTCGGGTGCCATGTCACCCGTTACCGTCACGGGCACGGTCACGCAGATTCTTGCCGAGGCCATGGCAGGAATTGCCCTGACACAGCTGATTCGCCCGGGTTGCCCAGTGATCTTTGGCACCTTTGCGGCCGCGGTCTCCATGGCCACCGGCGCACCGACCTTCGGTACACCCGAGCCAAGCATGGTGATTTACGCCGCTGGCGCACTGGCGCGGCGACTGGGCGTGCCCTTCCGCAGCGGCGGCGGCCTGTGTGGCTCCAAGCTGCCCGATGCGCAGGCGGCTTACGAGGCCGCTAACACGCTACAGACCTCCGCACTGGCCGGCGTTAACTTTATGTTGCACACCGCGGGCTGGCTCGAGGGTGGGCTGGCCATGGGCTACGAGAAATTCATCATGGACTGCGATCAGGCAAGCATGCTTGCCGTGCTCCTGAGCGGGGTGGATGTGTCCGAGAACGGTCAGGCCATGTCGGCCTTTGAAGAGGTGGGTCCCGGCAAGCATTTCCTTGGCTCAGCTCACACACTGGCCAACTTCGAAACCGCCTTCTACCGCTCCACTGTCGCGGACAACAACAGTTTCGAGCAGTGGTCTGCCGAGGGCAGCCTCGATACGGCGCAGCGCGCCAACACGCTGTGGAAAAAAATGCTGGCCGAGTACAAGGCTCCAGAGCTGGATCCGGCTATTGATGAGGCGCTACAGGCATTCATGACGGAACAAAAAGCGTCATTTGCCAACCGGGATTACTGAGAGAGGAGATCCTGCCATGTCAGACGAAGAAGACGATATCGTACTGTCAGAGCTCTCGGACGAGGACCTCGTCCAGCAGATGCACGACGACTTGTATGACGGCCTGACAGAAGAAATCGAGGAAGGGACCCACATCCTGCTGGACCGTGGGTGGGGCGCTGAGGATGTGCTAGGTAAGGCGCTAGTCGACGGCATGACGATTGTCGGCATCGATTTCCGTGACGGCATCCTGTTCGTGCCCGAAGTGCTGCTCGCCGCCAACGCCATGAAAGGCGGTATGGCAATCCTGCGACCCCTGTTGGCCGAAACAGGTGCCAAGCCGGTCGGCACCATGGTCATCGGTACGGTCAAAGGCGACATCCACGACATCGGCAAGAATCTGGTTGCGATGATGCTCGAAGGCGCGGGTTTTGAGGTCCATGATATCGGCATCAACAACGCCGTTGAGGACTACCTGGCGGCGCTCGAAGAGCACAAACCAGACATCCTGGGCATGTCGGCCCTGCTCACTACCACCATGCCTTATATGAAGGTCGTGATCGATACGCTGACCGAGAGAGGCCTGCGCGATGATTACATTGTGCTGGTCGGTGGCGCGCCGCTGAACGAGGAATTCGGTCAGGCAGTGGGTGCAGATGCCTATTGCCGCGACGCCGCCGAGGCCGCTACCACCGCCGTGCGTATGGTGGGTGAGCGCCGGCTGGCGCAGAGCGCCTGACCTTCACGGCGATGTCCGCCTCCATTCTGGTCATCGCCTGCGGAGCACTCGCGCGGGAAATCGGCGCGCTGAAAACGGCCAACGGCTGGGATCACCTCGACATACAGTGTCTGGACGCCGCGCTGCATAACCGGCCCGAGGAGATCCCGGGGCGCGTTGAGGCACTACTAGAGCGCCATGCCGAGCAATACGATCATCGATTCGTGGCGTATGCCGATTGTGGCACCGGTGGACGACTCGATGCCGTGCTAGAGCGATGGCAGGCTGAACGCATACCCGGCGCACACTGTTATGAATTTTATGCAACGACTGACGTTTTTCACGCGCTGGCAGATGCCGAGCCAGGCACGTTTTACCTGACCGATTTTTTGGTACGGCATTTTGATCGACTAGTGATCGAGGATTTGAAGCTGAACACCCACCCCAGACTGCGCGACACCCTCTTCGCCCACTACACCCGGGTGGTGTACCTCGCGCAAACCGAAGACGCTTCTCTGGTTGCGGGGGCGCAGCGCGCGGCCGGTCAGTTAGCACTGCCGCTAGAGGTGATTCAGACCGGGCTCGGTGATCTGCAATCCGCGATGACGGCGCAGGTCCTGCGTTGGCAGGACAGATCAGAAGTATCCAGGGTGACCCATGCAGCGCATTGATATTTTGTGGCGCGACATCCCCTCGCAGGTGCTGATCAAGCGCGGCCGTGAGCGCGGCAAGTACATGTTGACCGCCCGCTTTCAGGAGGCCATCGACCGCGCAGCGATGCGCGCGGGCAAAGGCGGTAGTGACGCCTATCTTGAGGAGTGGCGCCGGGTC
>CAJXDE010000207.1 GCA_913052635.1 uncultured Halieaceae bacterium | reverse complement strand
CAGATTGTGACCCTGACCTACCCACACATTGGTAACACTGGCGTGACGTCTGAGGACGAGGAATCCACGAGGATACAGGCGGCGGGATTGATCATCCGCGATCTACCGCTGTTGGCCTCCAACTTTCGATCAGAGCGGGGCTTGAGTGATTATTTGGTGGGTGGCGACACAGTGGCGATCGCCGACATTGATACGAGAAAGTTGACCCGGATTCTGCGCGACGGTGGGGCCCAGAGCGGTTGCATCATGGCGGGCGCCGAGGTCGATGAGACGCAGGCGTTGGAGCAGGCGCGGGCGTTCGCCGGGCTCAAGGGCATGGATCTGGCCAAGGTTGTGACAACGTCGGAACCCTACGAATGGAGCGAGGGCACCTGGCAACTGCCGGCCACAGCAGGGGACGCACCCGAGAAGCGCGCGCAGGCATTTTCGGTGGTCGCGCTGGATTTTGGTGTGAAGCGCAACATTTTGCGCATCCTCGTTGATCTTGGCTGCCAGGTGACGGTGATGCCCGCACAGTCAACGATTGACGAGGTCATGGCTCACACCCCGGACGGCGTGTTCTTTTCCAACGGGCCGGGGGATCCCGAGCCTTGCGAATATGCAATCACCCTCGCGCGTGAGGTGATGGGTCGCGCGATGCCACTTTTTGGGATCTGTTTGGGCCATCAGATTTTGGCTCTGGCCAGCGGGGCCCGCACCGAGAAGATGAAGTTTGGTCATCCCGGCGCCAATCCCCCCGTGCAGCATCTCAGCGATAAGACCGTGATGGTGACCAGCCAGAACCATGGCTTCACCGTCTCTGAGCAGGATCTGCCCGACACACTGGAGGTGACCCATAGGTCTTTGTTCGATGGCACGCTTCAGGGGATCTCGCGCAAAGATGTGCCAGCATACAGCTTTCAAGGCCATCCCGAGGCGAGTCCTGGGCCTCACGATGCGGCCAATCTCTTCCAGTCCTTCATCGCGGCGATGGAGCGAACAAAAAAAATGAGTGCGGAGTGCTAAAGCGTGCCGCGTCGAGCTGACATCGAGAGCATTCTTATTCTGGGCGCGGGACCGATAGTCATTGGTCAGGCCTGCGAGTTTGATTACTCGGGTGCGCAAGCCTGCAAGGCCCTTAGGGAAGAGGGTTACCGCGTCATTCTCGTGAACTCCAATCCCGCCACCATCATGACGGACCCGGCGATGGCCGATGCGACCTATATCGAGCCCGTTGAGTGGCAGACGGTCGCCAGAATTATCGAGCGCGAGCGCCCGGACGCGGTGCTGCCCACTATGGGCGGACAGACGGCGCTTAATTGCGCACTGAAGCTCGCCTCAGAGGGTGTCTTGGAAAAGTTTGGTGTGGAGATGATCGGCGCCACACAGAAAGCCATTGATAAAGCCGAAGACCGCGAGAAATTCGACATTGCGATGCGTCGAATTGGGCTTGAAACGCCTCGTGCCGGGCTCGCCCACAGCATGGAGGAGGCGTGGCAGGTCCATGAGGAAATCGGCTTCCCCTGCATTATCAGACCCTCTTTCACCATGGGCGGCTCTGGCGGCGGTATCGCCTACAACCGCGATGAGTTTGAAGAGATCTGCCTCAGGGGATTGGAGCTGTCGCCCACCAGCGAGTTGCTAATTGATGAGTCTCTGATCGGCTGGAAAGAATATGAGATGGAGGTTGTCCGGGACAAAAACGACAACTGCATCATTGTCTGCTCAATTGAAAATTTTGACGCCATGGGTGTACACACCGGCGATTCCATCACGGTCGCGCCTGCCCAGACGCTGACCGACAAGGAATACCAGATCATGCGTGACGCCTCGCTAGCGGTATTGCGCGAGATCGGCGTGGAGACGGGGGGTTCGAATGTCCAGTTTGGCCAGTGCCCCGATACCGGCCGACTGGTGGTGATTGAGATGAACCCGCGGGTCTCACGGTCATCGGCGTTGGCATCCAAGGCAACCGGCTTCCCGATTGCCAAGGTGGCAGCAAAGCTGGCGGTGGGCTACTCACTCGATGAGCTTGAGAACGATATTACAGGTGGCGTGACCCCCGCGTCGTTCGAGCCTGCCCTCGATTATGTGGTCACTAAGATCCCACGCTTTGCCTTTGAAAAATTTGCCACCGCAGATCCGCGACTGACCACCCAGATGAAATCGGTGGGCGAAGTGATGGCCATCGGGCGCACTTTTCAGGAGTCGCTGCAAAAAGCACTGCGCGGACTCGAGGTCGGTTCGGCCGGTTTCGAGCCGCGCATGCAGGTGGTGGAGGAAGACTCCCGCTCCGAACTTGTGGACCGCTTGACGAACCCCGGAGCCGATCGCATCTGGTACTTGGCAGATGCATTCCGTGCTGGCTTCGAGCTGGAAGAGATTTACGGCTACTCGGGTGTCGACCCGTGGTTCCTTATCCAGATTGACGACATCGTACGATGGGAGGCACAGCTTTCCGGGCTGACCGCCGACGGCATTAATCACAGCCTCATGTGGGGGCTGAAGCGCCGGGGCTTCTCTGACAAGCGTATCGCCGATGTGTTGGGTACGACCGAGT
>CAJXDE010000206.1 GCA_913052635.1 uncultured Halieaceae bacterium | reverse complement strand
TCGAGGGGATGGAACTGCCACTGACTGTCGGGCACCGAATCGAGGCCCATGGCGGCGAACATCTCACTGTAGTGACCCAGCATCGCGCGCCACGCCGGATGCGTGAATGGATCGCCCAAGGCCACATGATCAGTGGTCTTACCCAGACCGACGAGGGCAACCTGTAACGCGCAGGTGAGCACCTGATTCTCCCGGTGATCAACCTGCTGTTTAGGCGTCAAACTGGACAGGTCGTGATGCAGAGAGCAGTCATCACCCGCCATCGCATACAACGTCGACGCAGACTGCTCAGGTATGAAACTTCCCACTTTCATGTTCTGGTCCCTGAATGGATATTGATTATTGTCGGAGTCCTATTTAAACATTTGCCAGGCTTAGTTGGCTCAGCCTGTTTTAAAAAGCTTTATCCCTTGTGAACGGGAGCAACCAAGATCTAATCCTCTGGAAATAGATCTGCCGTTTGTCCCAACAAGGCCTCATCAAGATTCACCGGCGCGGTCAGATCACGGTCGTCGTAGCGAGTGTTACCAACCCGCGATGATACAGGATGAAGCGAGATCTCCAGCGTCGGCAATTCCTCGGATGATTGTGCGCTATTGAGCCACGCATCTAGGTGCTGCTCGTCCAGCAGCACGGGCTGTCGGTGGTGAATTTCGGCGAGTGGCTCGGTCGCGCCCTGAGTGACGACCGCACAGCCGATGCCGGGCTGATAGACGCCCGCCATGTAGAATAAATCTCCCCCACGACGGTGGTACCAAGGTTGCTTTCTTGACCCGACACGCTGCCATTCATACCAACCATCGGCGAGCAAAGCGCAACGGGCAAGATCGCGAAAACGAGGCTTGGCGTCCAATGTCTCAAAACGCGCGTTAGTGACAAAACGACTGACGCCGGACCCCTCCAAAGGAATGCCCCAATGGGCTGACGCATGATTACCGGCGTCAGTTTTGATGACCACCTGTGATTGCGGTGCAATATTGAACCGGTCCGAGGTTTGCAGCCCCAGCTTTTCAACAGCGGGCTTGTTAGACACCGAAAGCGTGTAGCGCCCACACATTCTCAGACCGTCAATCCAGCGGCTTTCAGGGCCATCCCGCCTAATACACGTTCATCTCCCGCGGCCAGCTGGAGTTGCTCCTTAAGTGCGGCGAAGCCGCCTCCGGTGATCGTGTCCATTTGCAGACCGGCGGCATGATTTTCCGACAATCGGGGGGTCAGCTCCTGCTCAAAGTGCGTCTCGAACTCAGACAGCAATGGCACCGCCTGCGCTTCGGAAAAACCTGAGCTCAAACACCTAAGCGAATCAGCCAACTGGTCAGCAACCCAAAAGCAGGTATTCATACCCATGCTCCGCGCAGGGTGCATCGCGTGACGGGCATCGCCAATGAGCACCAACGCCCCCTCTCCCTGATACGGCTCGCTTTGCTGGGAGACGGGTGGGTAAATCGCACCGAAGGCCAGTGAATCAAATGACACCCCGGGGCACCACTCGTCGAGACGACGCTGCAGGGCATCCTCAGATCCCGTCTTCCAGAAGCCAATATCCTCGGGCGATACAGGAAAACCGACCTTGGTTGCCCCACCCGTTCGCGGGATCAGTGAGACCATCCGCTCCTCTGCCAAATATACATTCAGCGTTCGTTCGTCACTCACACCCTGCTCACGACCGTACAAGACGGCGATCGGATACTGGTACCGATGTCGGTCCAGGCCTATCTTCAGGCGGCTGCGAACCGTCGATGCGGTCCCATCGGCAGCCACCAGCACCGTACACGTGGCGGACGCCGACTGATCATTTGCCTGCCAGTCGACACGCCAACTACCCGCTGCTCGCGTTAACGACCAGTCGGACAGACCGGTGATATTTACAGCCCCCGCTTCCCCGGCAATATCCAGCAAAATATCGCCAATCTTCTCGTGGTTCAGGAACAAAAATGCGCCCGCGCAGTCGTCGCGCTGAGGCACTGGCACGGTTACAATATGAGCGCCCTCCGCATCAAACCAACGCGTTCCCGCTCGCCGCTCTGCACCGGCCTGCAACAGACGATCTAGCACATCCCATCGGGACAACACAGGCTGCATTGCCGGTTGTATATGATCGCCCCTCGCGGTATCCAATGGCCCGGAACGACGGTCCAAAAGCAGCATGCTCAAACCACTGTCTTTGAGCGCCACCGCCAGCGCGCCGAGCGGTGCGAGCTGGACCGCCTTGGCCGCGACGGCGTCGTCGCCGGTGGTGTGCGCCCCGAGCCAGGCGCTCCGGAGCCGGGCGTACCATCGGTGCAGGCATTCCGCCCGGGCGGGGCTTAAGTCCGGGTCGCAACGGAGCTTATACCTGCGGCGCAGCCTCGAAGAACACCATACGGCAGTACGTACATTACCTTACGACGCAGCTGTAGTGACACAGGTGGCAGAGTATCGGCGGGACGGCACGCCAGCGACGAGGTCCTGCACCGCGCGGGTGTTGGCGTGGGGCTTGATGAACACCACCGCCGTGTTCTGCAAGGCCTGGTCAGCGATGGGCTCGGCGGCAGCGAAGCGGGCTCGATGCTCGTCTACTCGGGCTTCCCCGGCGGCGGCGGCGCCTGTCCGA
>CAJXDE010000205.1 GCA_913052635.1 uncultured Halieaceae bacterium | reverse complement strand
TGTCAAAGTTACCTGTAGGCGGTGCCTGTAAGCTGTGTCCGCAATTCACAATAGTGAGTAGCGGGTGTCAGGTTGCTTGTCTTAACAATCGTTAATTCTGATACACCACAGCGCCAGACTACTGTCACCTTAACCCCGACACGCGCAACGGCAGACGCGTTTTCATTACACGGCCACGATCTTGCACACGTGACCCAGCGCTTACTTATTGGCACTAATTATGCCAATATATAGATCGCTTCAAGACGCCGCAAGGAGTTCCAATGACGTCTCTTGATCCCGTCCAGCTGGTGGGGGGTACCGGCTCGCCCTACACCCAGAAGATGTTGGCGCTGCTGCGTTACCGACGCATCCCCTACGCCATTATCTGGGGCCAGCCCGAGACAACATGCGACGCATTGGGAGTCGAGGCACCCAAGCCTATCTTTATGCCCACCTTCTTTTTTGAGGAGGGCGGCGAGCTCACCGCGCACTGTGACTCCACGCCGATTATTCGTCGACTGGAAGCAGACCACGCCGGCCGGTCAGTTTTGCCAGGGGATCCGGCACTCGCCTTTATCGATTACCTCATCGAGGATTTCTCGGACGAGTGGTGTACTAAATACATGTTCCACTACCGCTGGCACTTCGCGGCCGATGCCGACAACGCCGGCACCAAGTTACCGCTCAGCATGGATGTTTCCATGCCGCCAGCGGCGTTACAGCAGCGCAAAGACTATATCTCCCAGCGACAGATCGAGAGACTGTGGGTGGTGGGCTCCAATGAGGAAACGGCGCCGATTATTGATGCCAGCTACCGGCGGTTCCTTGCTGCGATGGAGGCGCATCTCGCCAACCAACCGTTCATGCTGGGCCGGCGCCCCGGTGCGGGTGACTTTGGCCTGTTCGGTCAGCTCAGTCAGCTGGTGGGCTTTGATCCCACGTCGCGGGAGATTGCCCATGCGGTCTCGCCACGCACGGTCGGCTGGGTCGATCGCATGCCGGACGGCAGCGGTCTGATGCCTGAGGACTCAGATTGGGTCGCCATCGAGGATCAGCCTGCGAGCCTCAGGGGGTTACTAGAGGAGATCGGGCGGGTCTATACGCCGGCGCAACTCGCGAATGCGCAGGCCGTGATGGCGCAGGAGAAAACCTGGGAATGCGAGATCGATGGCGCGAGATGGCACCAGCGAACATTTCCCTATCAAGCCAAATGCTTGCAGTGGACCCGCGACCAATACGGGGGACTGTCGGCGGCTGATCAAGCGCGCGTCGATGCATTAACAGCCGGCACCGGGATTGAGCCAATGTTGGAGGGGGTGAAATGAGCGCCGCACCGATCAAAAATCGAGTCACCGAGATCACGGGGACCGACTACCCCATCATTCAGGCGCCGATGAGCTGGATCGCCAGAGCCCAACTTGCCTCGGCAGTCTGCAACGCCGGTGGCATGGGCATTATCGAGACCGGTTCGGGTGAGCTTGACGCGATCCGCGGCGAGGTCCAGAAAATGCGCGAGCTCACTGACAAGCCCTTTGGCATGAATGTCGCGCTTGCCTTTGTGAAGGGCAGCGACTTTATGGACTTCGTGATCGAACAGAGCCTGCCTTTTGTCACCACCTCCTCAGGCAGCCCCGCGGTCTGCACCGAGATCTTCCAGCAGGCGGGCATCAAGGTTTTCCATGTTGTGCCCACGCTGGATATGGCGCTAAAGGCGATCGACTGTGGCGTGGACGGCTTGATCGTCGAGGGCGGCGAGGGTGGCGGTTTTAAAAATCCAAGCCCGGTTTCGCTGATGGTGCTCCTGCCCCTCATTCGTTCACGCACTGATATCCCGATTATCGCAGCGGGCGGTATTTGCGACGGTCCCTCGATGGCCGCCGCTTTCGCGATGGGTGCCGAGGGGGTGCAAATGGGCACCCGCATGTTGAGTAGTGCCGAGTCCCCGGTCCATCAGAATTGGAAGCAGGCGGTGGTCGAGGCGAAGGAGACCGATACGGTTTTTTTAAATCAGCAATCCCGGCCCGCACTTCGGGCGCTGCGCACCGAACGCACTGCCGCGCTGCAGCCGCTGGGGCTGTTTGTGTGGTGGCGCGAGGTGGAAGGCGAGGTCAATCTCCACGCAGCCGTTCCGGTGCCACGCTTTCACCTCGCCGCTCGCGAGGGTGCTGCTGCCGTCGTTTAAGTGGCCCTGCCCCTTCTGGTCGCGGTAGTAGCGCAGCAGCTGCAGCAGCCGCTCCCAGCCGTCGACGCCGCCCGCGCGCGCGACGACGCGCGGCGCGACGCGTGGCGGCGAGAGGCGCGCGCGAGCGTCGACGGCGTCCTCGAAGTTGCCCTGGTGCTGCGCCGTGTACGAGAGCACGAGCGAGAGGAGGTGCTCCGCCTGGTTGGCCGCGCTGTCGGGCTGCAGACCGAACATTTTCGTGTGCTGGAGCACGATGGCGTCGAAGGCGTACTCACTAAGTTCTTTCGCGGCCTCGACGCCGAGCGGTAACGCCGTGAGCATCAACGGAAACGCGACCTCGTCGAAGGACACGAATTTTGATGCATCCATGAGTAAATACTGGGCGGCGCCGTGGTGGAGCTCGTGCTCGACGATGTTCAGTGACCTTATTAT
>CAJXDE010000204.1 GCA_913052635.1 uncultured Halieaceae bacterium | reverse complement strand
CCCGCCTCGGCGAGGGGCACAAATTCTTCCTCGAAGGCCTGGCGATGCGTCTCGTAGTCGTACACCACCAACCCGGTCACCGTCGCGCGCTTGGTGATCCACAATCCCGGGTGCGGACCCGTCGTCTTGTGGTCGCCGTTGTAGTCCTTGATCAAACCACACAACACTACGCGGCCACCAATCGAGAGCTGCTGTGCCACCATGGTCAACGTGGGGTCGCCCACCAAATCAAAATAAACAGAAACGCCGTCCGGCGCAGTCTGCGTCAGCGCCTCTGCAAGGTCCTCGTCGATGCGGTCAATGCAGTGATCGTAGCCCAACGCTTCAGTGGCGATGCGCCGCTTCTCACTGCCGCTGGTAATCGCAATGGTGGTGGCGCCTGCGCGCTTGCAAAGCTGTGCGGCCATCGCGCCAACCCCGCCGACCGCGGCGGGAATGACGACCACGTCGCCCTCCCGGACTTTGGCCTGCTGAACCATACCCGCCCAGGCAGTGAGCCCGGGCATACCCAAAATAGACAGCGCCAGCGACGGCCTGCTCAGCGCCGCAGGCACCCGGGACAAGGCATCAGGTGACTGATCGGTGAACTGTTGCCAGCCACCATGGCAACGTACTACCGTCCCGACCGGCCAATCGGGGTCATCGCTGTCCACGACTCGGGCTACGACCTCGCCGGCGACCAGATCACCGGGGTCTATGCCATGCCCCATGTGACTGCCGGCGATCACGGAGCGCATATAGGGGTCGAGAGACAAATAAAGCGTCTGACACCTAACCTGCCCCTCCGGCCGCTCCCCCAGAGGTCGATTCTCTAGCTGGAAGTCATCGGGGTTGGGTAATCCCTCGGGGCGCTTGGCCAAAATGCCGGCCATATTGTCCAGATGATCTGTCATGTTTGGCTTTGCCAGTAGAAAGAGCTTAATGATATAACATCATAACAAATCATCCAGAGAGGCAGTAATGGCGGGGTCCCGGGGGGCGGAGGAGCAAGCAGCTCCACTGCGGGGAATCAAAGTCGTCGAATTTACCCACATGGTCATGGGCCCCACTGCGGGCGTCATTCTGGGTGATCTCGGGGCAGACGTGATCAAGGTCGAGCCCCTGAAAGGGGACAATACCCGGCGCCTGAAAGGTTCGGGCGCGGGTTACTTTCCGATGTACAACCGCAACAAGCGGTCCATCGCCCTCGACCTCAAGCATCCCAAAGCCCGCGACGTCGCGCTGCAACTCATTCAGTCCGCCGACATCGTGCTGGAAAATTTCCGCACCGGTACCATGGCCAAGTTAGGCCTCGATTACGAGTCGCTAAAAGCCGACCATCGGGGTCTCATCTACTGCTCATTGAAAGGTTTTCTCTCGGGCCCTTACGAGAATCGGGTTGCGCTCGACGAGGTCACCCAAATGATGGGCGGACTGGCGTATATGACCGGCTTACCCGACCGCCCCCTGCGCGCCGGCTCATCCGTGATTGATATCACCGGCGGCATGTTTGGCGTGATCGCCATTCTGTCAGCTCTACATCGGCGTCAGGAAACCGGCGAGGGTGTGCACGTGACCAGTGCGCTGTTTGAAACCACCGCGTTTCTGGTAGGCCAACACATGGCGCAGCAGGCCGTCAGCGGTGATGCACCACCGCCCATGTCGGTCAGGCAATCGGCCTGGGCCGTCTATGACATTTTCGAACTAGACTCGGGAGAGCGGATGTTCGTGGGTATCGTCAGCGACACCTTATGGCAACGCTTCTGCGAGGAATTCGAGCTCTCTGATTGGGCAGCAGATACGGCGCTCGAGAACAATGCAGGCCGCATTGCGGCAAGAGAGACCTTACTGCCCGCCATTCGAGAACTGTTTGCCCCGCTCTCACTCACAGAGCTCAGCGAGCGGCTGGATCGGGCAGGCCTGCCCTTCTCGCCGATCAACACGCCCGGTGACCTGTTTGACGACCCGCATCTGACTGCGTCGGGCGGTCTGCTGCCTGTGCACCTGACCGAGGGTGATCATGCAGGCGAGCAGACCACGCTACCGCGCTTGCCCGTTGAGTTTGGCAACCACAAGCCGCCACTGCATCGGGACCTACCGAAAACCGGTGCCAACAATGCAGAAGTATTACAAGAGCTGGGGCTGGACGACGAGGCCATCGCGGCGCTTACCAGCGAGGGCGTGCTGGGCGGCTAATCGCTCGCGAGGTAGACCCAGGGCCTCCGCGCCTGATCCTGCTCCTCAAACCGTGACACAAGATCCATCGACTGCTGGGTCAATCCTATTTCATCGAGACCTTTTAACAGCATATCCCGGGCGGTAGGGTCGACCGAGAACACCTTCTTCTCTCGCTCTGGATCGGACTCGATGGTGCAGGCCTCGAGATCCAGCTCAATCGCATTCAAAGCGGGATCGGCATTGACCCAAGCCACCAACTCATCAAGGTCGTACCGCGCCAACGCCACCGTCAGCAATCCATTGCGCAGGGCGTTGTTGCAAAAAATGGTGGCAAAAGACGGTGCGATGACCGCTCGGAAACCACTTTCCATCAGCGCCCACACGGCGTGCTCCCGAGAGGAGCCACAGCCGAAATTATCGCCGGCAAGCAGAATGGAAGCACCGTTGTATTCAGACTGGTTTAGCGCGAACTCAGGATT
>CAJXDE010000203.1 GCA_913052635.1 uncultured Halieaceae bacterium | reverse complement strand
CCGGAGCAATCGGGGCGAGCCGCTATGTACAAAGCCATACCATACTGCCTGAGCTCAACGCGCTCATGATCGAAAGCCGCGGCTTACAAGCGCCCTATGACGGCGTGACCGAGGTATGGTGGGAGACCATGGCGGCACTTGAGCGAGGCATGTCCTCACCCGCGGGTATCGAAGCGCAAGCACAGCTCATAGAAGACGAAGCACGGTTTATCGACTTCCGTCATTCACGAGTGTTCATGACCGAAGAACATCAGATTTTTTAGCCAACCGATTGGCACCAGTCAGAGCAAAATCAAGACGCCTGGGAGCACTCTGGCCGCACGCACCCACAGAAACATCACGGCCGAGGGCTAGCGAGACATCCGAACAGGGCTTTAGACGGTATATAGGGCCAAACCGCGACCTTTCTAGGGCACTCTCGCTTCGGCCATGACTGACACGTTAACGCTCCACCACCTCGAGTACTCCCAGTCTTTCCGCGTCCTGTGGATGCTGGAGGAACTCCAGGCTACCTATGACTTGGTGGTTTACGACCGTGACGCGCGGACGATGGCGGCCCCCGACGAATACAAGACGCTCTCGCCGCTTGGTACTGCCCCGGTCATGACATGCGGCGACTTAGCACTGGCCGAAAGTAGCGCCATCATGGAATTTATTCTCGACAAGACGCCAGAGCAAAAACTGAGGCCCGGACACGACTCACCGGATCGCACACGCTATTTGTTTTGGTGGCACGCGGCACAGGGCTCAATGATGCCTTTGCAGCTGATGAAGACCGTCACCACAATCTCACAAAAACGCCTGCCCTTTTTCATGAAGCCTTTCGTCAAGCTCTACACAAAAGGGTTGGACGAGCTGTTCATTCAGCCACGCCTGAACCGCATATTGGCAATGGCAGAGCAAGATCTCGGTACGGCACCGTGGTTCGGCGGGCAGCAACTGTCGGCGGCGGATTTCTTGATTGCATACAACATGATTGTCGGCGCGGAGCGCGACATGATTAACGACGCTGATTACCCTCGATGCATGGATTGGGTCTTACGGATGAAGGCGCTACCCAGCTTTGCTAGGGCCACCGAAAAGGATGGGCGCGAGAGCATGGCGCTGGCCTACTAAACTTCTCAAGCATGAGCGCATTTGCGACGCTATGCGAATCGCATCGGCCATCGAATGTCTCAGTCACCCGTCGCTAAATACTTCGCCAGTGTCTCGTGGAAGTGACGAATACGCAGTTCCTGGTAGCTTGCCGTAATCGCTTTTCGGCTTTTAGATGCCATCAGCCCTCGCTGAACCTCCGGTAAGTTACCGGCGTCCTGATCGAATAGCGCACCCAGCAATCCGAGGCCCTCTGCGTCGGCGTACTTTTGGTCGTAGTCGAGCCGAATTGTTTTGGCATCTGCTGGCCTCGGTTGATCGGCCGCGAAACCATCCAGCAAGTAAATGTCCATGATGCACCCATCGGGATTCATCCCGTCCGGTCTATAGCGATAGGTGATCTGGCTTTGGAATCCGCCCCATGGCGCAAAGTTAGGGAAAACCAGGTAAAGAATGGAATCCATCGTCTCGGCATCGGTCACCGTTGCCAGCATCTCCGGGCTCAAAAACGCAGCAAATTCCTCCCGGCGCACCGCACCAATGGCCTGGCGGGACGTCATGGTGTCTGCGTCTAATCCAATCAGTTCCTGAGCACGTTCAAAGCCGCCCGGGCCCGTCATCGCCTCAACCGATTCCTGAACGCTGTACCGATCGGCCTGCCCGGGGTTGGGGATACCCTGCGCGGTAATGGTGCGACTCAGGTGGTCACCAAACACGTCGTACTGGGAATTATCGCCACCGGTAAACGACAGTATCTGGGGATGAGTCTGAATGGCGTGGTAAGACTCGATGAAGGCCTCCATCGCGATCTTCCAGTTGCAGGCTATCTTCTTTTCAACGTGAAGCGACACGTAGCGGTCTTCAGGGGTCCAACGCTGAAAATGCTCGGTCAGCACCGAGGCGTATTCTTCAAAGGGCGGCGCATCTAGGTCCATATTGATGAGCACCCAGCCACCCCAAGTGGTCACCTGCACCTCGGGCAGCGTCAGCTCTGCCAGCTGCGCCTGATCAAATTCCCAGTCGCAGTAGGCCTCTTTGAAGCTGCCATCCAAATGCCAGCAGAAGCCGTGGTAAGGACACCGCAACTCACGGCTAGTGCCTTTACCAGATTTGAGTGCCCTGCCTCGATGCAGACAGGAGTTGTGGAACCCTTTCAGCTCACCCGATTCGGTCCGAACCAGCAGGATGGAATAGCGCGCAATGTCATAGACATAGTAGTCGCCGGCTTTCTGCAGCGCGGTCTCACGGCAGACCATCTGCCACACCTTGGGCCAAAGGCGCTCGACCTCTTTCTCAAACACCCCGCGATCAGTCCACACATCCGTGGCGATGATGTCGTTAGCGATGTTGGGCTGCGTATCCAGACGCAAGGCATCCGGGACGCTGACCGCCTCCTCATTTAACAGCTCCTGATAGCTCGGAAAAACAGGCTTGTTCATGGGTTACTCCACAGCACGGCACATCGTTGGCTTCACGCCACTTTATCAAACGAAATGTGCAGATCCATCAGGCCACGCAGCAGCACATTCGGGTGATGCTTGAGCGAGTTTTTCCCTTCGACCAACGCCCAGTTATCGGTGCGTCGCAACA
>CAJXDE010000202.1 GCA_913052635.1 uncultured Halieaceae bacterium | reverse complement strand
AGACCACCTAAGGTGACAGCGGGCAGTATCATGGCAAAACAAAACGCCAGCAGTAAAAAACGCCTGCGGCTTTCAGTTGAATCGAGAGCCCATAGTTTATTACCGAGGTGCGGCAGCATTCCCATTGGTATATGTGCGATGACTATCGCAGCAATCGCCCAGGGTGTAGCCACGATCAAAGCTGCGGGGTTGAATAATTGAGTGTTTTGAGAGTCCAACTCAGTCAAGCGAGTCATGACTTCTGTGAGTCCGCTCTCAAATCCAAAGCCAGCAAAAAACATGACTGCTACGCCAATAGCAATGGCTACCATCACAGCACCTTGGACGCTATCGGTAAGGATGTCTGCATGTGCTCCGCCCAGCGTGACATACAACAACAAAATGAGCGTCGTAATGATCAGTGCTGGGCCGGTGGGAACACCCAGCATAGTCTCAAACATCACCAACCCAGACACCAGCTGACCGGCGAGGTAAAAGAACAAGATCAATGACATCACCGCCGCGATAATGCGGATGCGATCAGAATCAAATCGGTCCCCAAGGTACTCTGGAATCGATCGACTGCCGAACTGATTGCCAGAATCTGAGACCACTCGCAAGCATATTAGGACACCGATATAGACACCTACGGGGTACGCGAATGCGTAGAGCAGAATTGATACGCCGTGCGAGTAGGCCAAACCCGGAAGGCCAAGAAATGTGGCACCTGACGCATTTGTCGCTGCAAACGCGAGTGCCAGGGTTAATGGCCCATAAGACCCTCTGGCAACGGCATAATCGTCAGCCTGCGTAACGCGACGGCTACCCCAGTAGCCCAAGCCCAGCATGCAAGCGCTGTAAAGTGCAAAAAAAATCCATGCCCAGACCTGAAGAGTCATTACAACTCTATCCCCGGGATCTTTGCTCGAAGCGCTGAATAGATTCGGCAGCCCTATCTAGCGATCCTAGAATTCGCTCTACTAACAAATCCATATCGACGCCCTCGGTACTCTTTTGCCCGGCGCAGTAACGCGCATACACACCGTGCAAAATGGCCGCCGACTTCCAATGGTTAAAGGCATAATAGAAATCCAGCTTCCGGATATCGCACCCGGTGTGGCGCGCGTACCGCTGTTCTAGTTCTCCTCGAAACGGCAAACCGCCAACAGAAGTCGGGGCATCCGGATATTTGGCAACATCGGCCTCGGTTTCTGGCCAGGTCTTCAAGGTATAAGCGAGATCAGCGAGTGGGTCGCCAAGTGTGGATATCTCCCAATCTATGACTGCGGATACCTCAGAGTTGTCGCCGAACAAGCAATTGTGAAAGCCATAGTCACCGTGAACGACCCGCGCGGCCCCCTGCTCTGGCGTCTGGTCAAGAAAAAATTGTCTGAGATCATGTGCACGCGGATCATCCAGTTGAGCTGGTTCAATGGAGGCCTGCCAAGAGCGATACCAAACATTTACTTGGCGCGCTATGTAGCCCTCTTTCTTTGCAAATTCACCGAGCCCGATCTCGTCTGGATCAAATTTATGAAGTTTCGCCAACGTATCGATAAATGAATGCGCCATTTTTTCTCGGGCGGCGTCTGGAATCCAATCAACGGTCTGCTCTCTGGTGTGAAGTGGCCGCCCTTCTACGAAACCCATCACATAGAAAATAGCCCCAGTGACTTCTGCATCATCACAAAACCCATAGGCTGCTGGGACAGGGAATCCGGTGGGTGCAAGTGAGGAAATTACTGCCCATTCTCGGCCCATATCATGTGCCTTGGGCAGCAGTTTTCCGCGCGGCGGCCGGCGCACTACGCCTTGATTGCCGCTCTCGTCTTGCAGCAAGTATGTCAAGTTTGAATGCCCGCCCTCTAGGCGTGTCCACTCAAAGGGTGGAGTGAGATATTGAATATTATTGGCCACCCAAGCCTCAACAGCCGGGATGTTGTACCCCTCCGCCTCTCTGTTATCCAAGGTACTCCGCCCGCACTGCAAGTCGATCAATTTTCTCAGTGGCACCCCTCGGCAATGGTGTGTCCCTCAACCAAATCTTCTTGGGGATCTTAAAAGAAGCCAGATGCGGTACTAGAAAGTCCTTCAGCTCTTCTTCGGTAGTCGTGCAGCTTGCGCTCAAGTACACACACGCCCCCACATTCTCCCCGAGCCGATCGTCAGGAATCGAAAAAACCAAACCTTCGATGACATTGGGGTGAAGGTGAAGCGCTGCGCTGACCTCAGAGCAAGATATATTCTCTCCGCCACGGATAATCATATCCTTCTTCCGATCAACGATCGTAATTACGCCCTCTTCGTCAGCTCTGGCGAGATCGCCGGTATAGAGCCAGCCGTCGCGAAGCGCTTCCGACGTCGCTTGCGGTTCGTCAAGATAGCACCGCAGATTGGTGACGCTCTTCAGCACCAGTTCACCGACCTCACCGACACTGACCTCTTTATCCTCATCGTCGACTATCCGCATTTCCATCAACGGAGGTTGCAGGCGGCCGGCCGCTTCCGGATTTTGCAGATAAGGCTCACCGCGCATGCCAATACCTGGGCCGCCTGTTTCAGTCATGCCAAACCCGGTGCCAGGCGAGGCGTGCGGAACCCTCGCTGCAATCTCTGCCACCTGATTCGCAGGACGCTTAGCGCCGCCAGAATCAATAGTACGCAGCGAGCGCAGTTTGCTACCCATCTTTGCCGCTGCCTCCAAAAGTTCCGCTGACATCGTCGGCACACAAGCAAAACGAGACACCTGTTCGCGGTCAATTAGCTCGACAGCACGAGCCGGTGCCCACTTGCTCATAATCACCGCTTTCATACCGATCCACAGAGCCAAAAGAAACCCAGCGTGAGTCGCCGA
>CAJXDE010000201.1 GCA_913052635.1 uncultured Halieaceae bacterium | reverse complement strand
GCTACCAGCGTACTTTTGCCAGAGCCCTGACAACCGCTAAACCCCACTATTGGCGCAATGTCAGCGGTTTTCGCTTGTTGCGCCAGACTCTGGGTAACGCCGGCATACCACCTCATAAAAGTAAAGGCGACGCTGTCAGGCAGCGACGCCTCTTGAAGAAATCGCGCCAGCACTGATTGCAGTGCCGCACGGGTGTTTTGTTCATCATCCATAATGTTTTCCGTCCACTTTGTTAGACCAGTGTTCCTCTCGTCACGTTATCCATCCTGATAACGCGCCCCCTCTTGTTGCGCGAAAAGTGCACCTCAGCCCGCGGGGACACCGTGGATTTGTCTCTCCGCATCGCGCCCCATGCATTATAAATGCAAACACCGTGCCTATTTTGACCAAAAACGGGCAAACAGCCGTAATTCGTTAGACTGAGGAGGACAAAACGCCAACAATCGCACCCCAAGTGCGGTGTGGCAGAGGTCAGGAAACATGCAGAGCGCCCTATCTGTTTACATGGGCAGTGAGGCCGCCAAAACTATTGGCGAGCAAGGTTGGCAGTCAGCACCCTTCAGCACCCTGATTGGCGCCTCGGGCGGCCCCAAGTGGCTCATCCTCTCAGAGCTAGATAAGGTGCTGGGTCACGCGCTGTTGCTTGGGCGCGGCGAGGCGATGACGTTGCTGGGGTCTTCGATCGGCACCTGGCGCCACGCCTGCCTGAGCCTCAATGATTCCGGCGCAGCGATTTCACGACTGCAACAAGCCTACCTCTACCAGGAATACAGCTGTGCGAGGCCTTCGCCCATTGAGGTCAGCGAGGTCGCAGAGCAAATGCTGCGGCGAGCGCTTGGGCCAGAGGGCGCGCGCCAGATTTCGGCGCACCCGACCTTACGCAATGCGATCGTCACCGCACGGGCCAAGGGCCTTGCGCGAGGAGAAAGCGGTTGGAAACTGGGTGTGGGCATGGCGACTGCGACCCTCGGCAACGCTGTGAGTCGCAAGGCACTGGGGTTGTTATTCGATCGCGTCGTCTTTTGTCATAGCGAGCTCAGCTCAATGCCGTTTACCAATGGATTCAATACTCAGCTCACTCCCCTTGACGAACTAAATTTAATCCCGGCGCTCAAAGCGAGCGGCGCCATCCCCTTTTTGATGAAGTGCGAACCCACCATCCCCGGGGCTTCTGGTGGACCTTTCTGGGACGGGGGCATCATTGATTACCACTTCACGCTGAAGGCCAACCAGACACCGGGGTTGGTGCTCTACCCCCACTTTCGCGACCGGCTGACTCCGGGCTGGTTCGACAAGATGCTCCGCTGGCGGACCCCACAGCGATCGGTGATCGACCAACTGGTGCTGATGTGCCCGAGCAACGCGTTTCTCGCGCAACTGCCACACGGTAAGATTCCTGACCGCGGCGACTTTCGAGTGATGTCACCCGCGGACCGGGTCGCGTATTGGGAGACCTGTGTTCGCGAGAGCGGACGACTGGCGGAGGCTTTTCACAACTTGATCAGCGGAGACGACCCCCTTCGGGGTGTGACCGTGCTCTGACATCGGTCGCCTAGGTCGAGCTGATCAACTCACTGACCGCCGCGCTCAACTCGCGGTGACGAGACTCCTGCAGGAAGTGACCGCCGCGCGGAAAAATCTGATGTGGCAGCCCCGTTGTGCCGGGCACACGCCCGATAAAGCTCCTCTCCGCCCCGCGTGTCACCGGGTCGTCCTCGGTAAAGAGGCAGAGAAACGGCTTGTTGAATTGCAGAAAAAACTCCCAGGCCTTTTTTTGCGCCTCAAGCGAAGGATCGGTGGGTAATGTCGGCACCTGACTGGGCATGGCGCGCGGACCCATCTTGTAAGAGGCATCGGGGAATGGCGCCTCATATGCGCGACCTAATGGCGTGATGGGACGCAGGGCGGTTCCCAGATACCGATTCAGCAGCACGCGCGGCGCGACCTTCCAAGTTGCAGGCCGATTGATCATCATCTCCATCAGAAAGCCGGCAGGCATATCTACCGTGTTCCAGCAAAATTTTTGCCAGTGAGCAAAACCCATAGGGAAGGCATCTGGCTCGTCAGCGATTCCGCTGAGACGCGCCAGCGCGAAGGCCATGTCGCGGAAGCTAAGCCGCTGTCCGTCCTGCCGGAACGCCATGACCTTATCAACAATGTCCTGCTCAAGGTTAACGTTCATAGGCAGCGCGGTATTCCCCACAACGACCCGGGCAAAGCGATCCGGATGATCTGCGACTAGCCGCAGGCCAATCAAACCGCCCCAATCCTGCCCGAAAAAGGTGATGTCGCCGAAATCATTCGCCTCTAGCCAGCGGCCCATCCAATCAACCTGTCTCTGATAGCTGTAATCTTCCCGAGAAGCTGGTTTGTCAGATTTTCCATAGCCAGGCAAATTCTTGAATCCATTCTTCACCTGTTTTATGATATACATATGCTGCCCCAGCTTCTGAACCTGCACTTCCCAGTCGTTTAGCATCCCAAGGTGGATGAATGGATGTATTGTAAAGGTACGATACTTTAACACTTCGGCCAGTTCCTGATAATTTACTATTGTCAGGTACCATGGCGTGGAGGTTCCCAACAGTATCTAACCTAAGATCATATCGACTGACGTAGCGGACTGCATCCCAACCCTCTCGATATCCTGTTGACGTTTTAAAAGTTACCTTCCATTCATAACCTTGTGTAGGATCTGGTCCACTTCGTTCTACTTCTACATTTTCTATTGTACCCACTTTCTCTAATATTGTTTCCATTTCTTTCGCCGTTGCGTTGTATGGTATAGGCGCACTTTGTCCAAGCAAAGTATGTTCATCGTAACCACGAAATGCCAATCTAAACGTACCGAAACATGGCCCTGCACCTTGTACCAAAGTACGTATAAAACCGCGTGATTCAAAACCATGTAGTGTTCTTGTTGGATCATATACACCTGGAGGATATGCTTCAAAGTCTGGAAAACCTCCAATTAGCATTTGTGGCGGATTGTAGAGATCATTCATAGAACCAAAAGTTATACGCCATGTATATCCACGTTCCGTATCTG
>CAJXDE010000200.1 GCA_913052635.1 uncultured Halieaceae bacterium | reverse complement strand
GCGGACACCCTCTACCTCTGTCACAACGATCTGACCCCCGGTAATCTGATGACTCACGGCGATCATCTGATTGCAATCGACTGGGAGTATGCGGCGATGGGGAGTCGTTATTTTGATGTTGCCATCGCTTGCGAAGCACTGCCTGACAGTGAGCGAGGCATCACGATGAACGAAGTATTTGGTGACGCACTGAACGAGGAGTTGATGACGGCAGGCACACAGATCGCGGCACTGGTCACGGCACTGTGGCAAAGCTGTTTTGCTGTCACTGATGCGCCCCGGCCTGCCGACTGGGTCGCACAGACGCTCGGTTCATGACAGTGCGCTGGCACATTCTCGGCGTCGGCGCGATTGGCGGACTGTTTGCCTGCAGACTGCAATCAGGCGGCACAGACGTCACACTGTTGGCCAGAGATGATGCACAGCCAACGCGGGAACTGATCATTAAGGGCGAGCAGGAGCAACGCTTTCAATTCCCCCAGCAGAGCCTCGCAACGGATCAGCAACCCATTGAACATTTGTTGGTCTGCACTAAAGCGTGGGCGGTTGAGGCGGCGATCGAAGCGGTAGCACCCCGACTGTCTGGGGCCAGCGTCGTGGTATTGCTCTGCAACGGCATGGGTCTCGCCGAGGCTGCCGCGCCACTGATTGGCGAGGCGCAATTGGTAGTAGGGTCCACCACCTCCGGATGCCGGCGCTCAGGGAAAGGTGAGCTGATCGTGTCCGGTGAAGGCCGCACCCAACTCGGGACGCTGGACGCGAGCCCGGCGCCAACCTGGTTGTCGCCCTGGCGCCAGGGCGTGCCCGATTTTGAATGGGAGACCGATATCCGGTCGGTACTGCTCGCCAAGGTCGCACTCAATGCCGTGATCAATCCACTGACTGCACTCCGTGGTGTCACCAACGGCGAGTTAATGCAGCCACCGTTGCGGGCGATCACCGAAGAAGTGATTGAGGAGGTGCAGAGCCTGCTCCGCACCGCCGACGCCAGAGAGATCGCTTCGGCGCTCCCGGAGCAGGTACGCGCCGTTTGCGACAGCACCGCTGCCAATCACTCATCCATGCGCGTGGATCTCGAGGGCGGCAAGCGAACCGAGATTGACGCAATCGTAGGCTGGTTACTGTCGAATTTGACCCCACAGCCGCCCTCCACACCAGTGCTCAGTGAGCTGTATGGCGCGGTAAAGGAACGGGATCTGAGGGTATCGCGCGCTTAGAGCAGCGCGAGCAATGAGGCCACGACCACCCAGACCCCGGTCGCGCGATTCATCGCCTTTTGCGCTGTCTCTACCGCGGTCACAACGCCCTGGGGGTCATCCAACTGCTCGTCATCAAGACGCCACGCGCGGGTGACACCCTTCGCCAAAACGGTCTCGGCAGTCTCCTCGGTATCGAATGCCTCCCGGATCAACAGGCCCTTTGATCGCTCGAAGTCACCCAGCACACAGAAGGTGAGCAGCAAAACCCGCGATGGCAACCAGTCCAATAGACGCTGGGCCGCGTCAAAGCGCCCGCCGCTGTCGGTATTGGCCAAACCAACCAGGCGGTAGGCTGCCGCGCCGAAGGGTCCCAGCAACCAGAAATACAGCACCGGCGGAAACCATCGGGCGAAACCGCGGTAGGCGAAATCCCGCAGGGCGAGCTGTCCGCGTGCCTCAGCTGGGTCACGGTCAGCGGCGGGTTCGCTCAGCAGCATGGCTGCGCCTTCCTCGTCGCCTACGCGAGCGCGAGCCAGAAAGCGCTGCAAATCGGTGGCGTAGTCTCCCCTGCCCAGCGAAAAATACAGTAGCGCCGTCCCCACTAGCGCCTCAGCTAGGCCGCCCATAAAGGCCTCCAGAACCCATAGCACCAACACGCCCGCCAGCAAAGGCGCGCCAACACGCAAAGCCAATGAGGGCCAGAGATCGAGCTCTACGGCTTCGACGCGACGGCTGAGCGCGTGAAACCACCGATCGCCGTGTAAGGGTCCGCCGGCGCCCAACAGCGCGAAAAGACCTACCGCAACGATGAATATGAGGTACGACACGCCCGTGTGTCTCCTTACTACTGTGACTGACCAGCGGCGACGCGAGACCAGTCAAATGCCGGTCCCGGATCGGTCTTACGACCCGGCGCAATATCGCTGTGACCAACGATAGCATCGTGCCGGATATTGGGGTATTGCCTTGTCAGGGCCGCCAACAACTGATTCAAGGTGTCGTACTGAGCATCGGTGTAAGCCTCGTCGTCACAGCCCTCTAGTTCAATACCAATACTGAAGTCATTACATTGCTCGCGCCCCTGCCAGCAGGAGACACCCGCGTGCCAGGCCCGCGCATCAGTCGAGACGAACTGCACCACCTCGCCGGCGCGCCGAACCAGAAAGTGGGCTGACACCTCGAGGCCGGATATTTCCGCAAAATACGGATGCGCGTCAGCGTTGAGGGTATTGGTAAAAAGCGCCTCAATCTCGGGACCACCGTACTCGCCCGGCGGCAGAGAAATGCCGTGTATGACGATCAGCTCGGTCACCGCGCCTTCTGGCCGGGGGTTACAATTGGGAGACGGCACGCGGCGGGCAGCTGCGAGCCAGCCCCCGGTGATCTTCCATTGGTCAGTGGTAGTCGTCACGGGGTAATCTTATCGCAGACTTGAGAGGGCGAGCGCCGGGCGCTCCTCTCAACAATCGATGCCGTTGGAACCACAGCCAGCCATGATCACCGCTGATTACATTGCCAAACTTGTCACGCAGGCGCTCGCCGAGGATGTCGCGGGCGGTGATATCACGGCGGAGCTTATCGACGCCGACGTGCAGGCTAGCGGCCGCATCGTGACTCGCGAAGACGGTATCCTGTGCGGGGCCGCCTTCGCGCTGGAAGCCATTCAACAGATTGATCCCCGTTGCCATGTGGAATGGACTGCCCAGGATGGCGATGCGATCGTGGCTGACAATGTAGTTTGTACCCTGAGCGGTCCCGCCCGGGCGCTTCTGACCGGGGAACGCACCGCACTCAATTTCTTGCAGCTGCTATCGGGTACCGCAACGACCGCGAGTCAGTATGCCGCGCGCGTCGCACACACCGGGGTCAAGCT
>CAJXDE010000199.1 GCA_913052635.1 uncultured Halieaceae bacterium | reverse complement strand
ATGAAGTTTGCGGGCATATCAAGATCAACGAGCCTGTCCAAACCGAGCTCGAAGGGGTTGGTCTGGGCATCCATGTCAGCGTGGTAGGAAAGCATGCCGCCCTCAATACGACGAATTGATGATGTATGACCAGGCTTTAATCCCATTGGCTCACCCACTGCCATCAGCTTTTCCCACAGCGCTCCACCTTGGCTGCTATCGAGGAGGTAAAGCTCATAGCCCAGCTCGCTGGACCAACCGGTGCGCGAGATCACCAGCGGAATACCATCGAGTTCAAAATGATCGAGCCAGTAGTACTTGAGGTCACGAATCGACTCACCAAACAGCGCCGCCATGATGTGACCGCTCTTGGGACCCTGGAGCTGAAGCGGTGAGACATCGGGCTCGCCAATCGCAACGTCTAGGCCCGCGTGGGTCGCAACGCCTTGCGCCCACATCAGCACATCGCTGTCGGCCAGTGATAGCCAAAAACGGTTCTCCTCGAGTCGCAACAGCACCGGGTCATTCAAGATGCCGCCGGCTTCATTGGTAATCAGTAAATATTTGCACTGACCCACCGCGCACTGCGACAGATTGCGGGGCGTCAGCAACTGCACGAACTCGGTTGCGTCTGGCCCGGTAATCTCGACCTGACGCTCCACCGCCACGTCGCAGAGGATGGCGTCATTGACCAGGTTCCAGAAGTTTTGCTCCGGGTCACCGAATGACCGCGGGATGTACATGTGGTTGTAGACAGAGAAATCGGTGGCGCCCCATCTGACGGTGGCATCAAAAAAAGGTGACTTCCGGATCTGGGTACCGAACCCAAAGTCTCTGATCGTGGTGGAGGGCATGTTCTTTCCTCTGGTCAATGCTGGAGTCAGTGCCCAGCTATCGTGAATTGGCGTCGCTTTTGTACGGTGCGTGCAGCAAAATTGGTTGCTTCAAGCCGACACTTTTGTGCCTAAACGCACCGAATACACATTGAGAGGCCTCTGTTTATTGCCAAGGCGGGCGAGCACGGAGGATTCGAGGCAGGCGCGTTAGTGCGGATAACAATCCGTTCCGCCGGCTGGGCCGTATCGCCATTGCAATCCGGCGCATCCCCTTACTGGTCTTTCATGAATAAACTTCGTCAGGAGTGGTTCTCCAATATCCGCAGCGATCTGCTGGCCGGGTTGGTGGTGGCATTGGCGCTCATCCCAGAGGCCATCGCGTTCTCCATCATTGCGGGTGTCGACCCCCGGGTGGGGCTGTACGCCTCTTTTTGTATCGCGGTAGTCATCGCCTTTGCGGGGGGTCGCCCGGGCATGATCTCCGCCGCCACGGGCTCCATGGCGCTCCTAATGGTGACGTTGGTTAAGGAGCACGGCCTCGAGTATCTGTTCGCCGCCACTATCCTCACCGGCATCTTGCAGATTATTGCGGGTTGGATTCGGCTCGGGGAGCTTATGCGGTTTGTATCGCGCTCAGTCGTTACCGGTTTCGTGAATGCGCTGGCGATTCTGATTTTTATGGCCCAGCTGCCAGAACTCATCGATGTGCCTTACGCTGTGTATGTGATGGCTGCTGCTGGGCTGGGCATCATCTACGGTCTGCCTTTTATTACGCGCGTGGTGCCATCTCCTCTGGTGGCGATTGTGTTGCTCACGGCGGTGTCGATTTACTTTGGAATCGACGTCCGCACCGTTGGTGATATGGGCGATCTGCCTTCGACGCTTCCAGTGTTTTTGGCTCCTGATATTCCACTCAACTTGGAGACGCTGGAGATTATCTTTCCCTACGCCGTGACGCTGATGGTCGTGGGTCTGCTCGAATCACTGATGACCGCCACCATCGTCGACGACCTGACCGACACCACCAGTAACAAAAGCCGTGAATGCATGGGGCAGGGCGTGGCCAATATTGCCAGTGGCTTTCTGGGCGGCATGGCGGGATGCGCAATGATCGGCCAGTCAGTCATTAACGTGAAATCGGGTGGCCGTGGGCGTCTGTCCACGCTGAGCGCAGGCATTTTCTTGTTGCTGCTACTGCTCTTTTTCAGTGATTGGGTCCGCCAGATTCCCATGGCGGCGCTGGTCGCAGTGATGATCATGGTGTCGATTGGCACCTTTAACTGGGACTCCATTCGCAACCTCCGAACCCATCCGCCGAGCTCCAGTGTGGTGATGGTGGTTACCGTCGCTGTGACCGTTTCTACCCATGATCTCGCGCAAGGCGTGTTGTCTGGGGTACTGCTTTCCGGCTTCTTCTTCGCTCAAAAGGTGGGTCGTATTTTGGTGATTAGGTCCCAGTCTGAAGACGAGGGACGGGTGCGAACCTACACCGTGTTGGGCCAAGTTTTCTTCGCCAGCGCTGATCGATTTGCCCAGTCTTTCGACTTTAAAGAGGTGATCGACACCGTGCGGATTGATGTGAGCCGCGCCCACTTTTGGGATATCACCGCAGTCAGTGCCCTCGATAAGGTGGTGCTGAAGTTTCGTCGTGAGGGCGCAGACGTTGAGGTGATCGGTCTCAACGAGGCCAGCGCGACCATGGTGGATCGCTTTGGTTTGCACGACAAGGAAGGAGCGGAAGATTTGCTCCTGCCTCAGTAGGCGTCGGTGATGAAGCAACCCAAAAAGATCCTCGCCTGCGTTGATCAGTCACCCTATGCCGATTACGTGGCTGACTACAGTGCGTGGGCCGCGCAGCGATTTTCACTGCCGCTTGAGCTGCTGCACATTATCGACCGGCATCAGGAAACAGCGACCAGCGACGACCACAGCGGTGCTATTGGTTTTGATGCGCAGGAGAATTTGCTCAACCGCCTGACGGAGGAAGAGGGGGAGCGTTCGCGGGCGATCCGGGAGCAAGGGCGACTCTTTCTCAACGATTTGAAGTTGCGGTGCGAGCACCGTGAGGGCATGGTGGTTGATGTCCGGCAACGCTACGGGCAGTTGCTGGAGACGCTCGACGAACAGCAGCAGGACGTTGCGCTCTATGTATTAGGTCGCCGCGGCAGGTCGGCCACCCAGACCCAGCGTGATCTGGGGCGGCACGTTGAGAGCATCAGCCGCAAGATTCGCAGGCCCATCCTGACCGTCGCCAACGCTTTCTCCGAGCCAAAAAGCTTGTTGGTGGCTTATGACGGCAAGCGCATGACACGCAACTGCATCAGTATGCTGGCTGCCAACCCCGTGCTCACGGATTTACCCGTGCACGTCGTGATGTCG
>CAJXDE010000198.1 GCA_913052635.1 uncultured Halieaceae bacterium | reverse complement strand
AAGCCAGATACCAAATACCAGCACCAGTAGCGGCCCCAATAAGAAAGACGGCATACAGATGCCGATCATGGCCAAGCTCATTGGCACATAGTCCTGTGCCGTGTTGGGCCTTAACGAGGCAAACACGCCGGCGGTCACGCCAATACACAGCGCGATGATCAGCGCATACAGGCCGAGCTCAGCCGTGACGGGGAATCCTGCAAAAAGAATCTCATTGACGCTGCGCCCCGGATACTTAAACGACGGGCCGAGGTCTCCCTGCGCGAGATCCCCCAAGTAGGCGAAGTATTGCTCGTGTAAGGGCAGATCGAGCCGGTACTGGGCCTCGAGTGCTTTTTTGACCTCGGGGATGACGACTTTTTCTTGATCGAAGGGGCCGCCGGGGGCAGAGCGCACCAAAAAGAAGGTGGCGGTGATCACCACGAAGATCACCGGCAGTGCCTGCAGGATACGGATGAACATAAAGCGCAGCATCAGCGGAGTGTCTCCGGCAATGTTCGGCCCGGCACCAGCTTCACGTACTTGAGATTCAGTGAATCCATCAGGTTGGAATGGAGCCCCTCAACACTGGGGTGAATCAGGTGCTTACTGGTGTAGGTGTAGATCGGAATGATGGGCATCTCTTCCATAAGCATGGTCTCTGCTTCGGCGAACAGCGCGTAGCGCTCTTCCCGCGTCGCAGCCTTTGGCGCCCTATAGAGGATTAGATCGTCGTAGACCGGGTCGCTGTAGTAGGTGTTGTTGTTGCCGCCATCGGTGATAAACAAATCGAGGAAGTTATTGGCATCGACGTAGTCGCCGATCCAGCCGCGACGCGCGACCTGAAAATCGATTTGCGTGACGGAATCGAGGTAGACCTTCCACTCCTGGTTGGTGATCGTGATATCGATCCCCAGCTCGGACTTCCACATTTGCTGAATGGCTACCGCAATTTTCCGGTGGCCCTCGTTGGTGTTGTAGAGAATCTCCAGCCCCGGCCAGCCTTCGCCATTAGGGTAGCCCGCTTCTGCTAGCAGTGCGCGGGCTTGCTCCGGGTCGTGGTCAAAGAGCTTGGGCGGGTAGTACCCCAGGGTATCCGGCGGGGTAATGGAGTAGGCGGACACGGCCGTCTCCTGCAGCACGGTGCGAACCAGCTTGTCGCGGTCAACGGCCATGGACAGCGCCTTGCGCACTCGCACGTCATCAACCGGTGGGCGCTTGGTATTAATCAGGTAGTAATAGGTGCCGAGGTAGGGTGCTTGTACATAGGGTGTATCGGGCATGTCGCGGTAGAGCGGGATCTTGTCGAGCGGTACCACCTGTGTGTAGTGCAGCTGCTCAACGCGGAACATGCGCTCTTCACTGACCACGTTTTCCATGGGGTAGAAGACCACGGCGTTGAGCGACATCTTGTCACGATCCCAGTAGTGCTCGCTTTTCTCCACGATGATACGGCGATTCAGCGACCACTCGGTGAGGGTAAACGCGCCGTTGCTGACGATATTGCCGACCCGAGTCCAGGGTGTGTAGCGGTCGGTCATCTCGCCGAATTGCATGAGCGTTTCGGGGTGCACCGCGAAGGTGCTGTAGTGATCCATGAGCTGCACAAAATAGGGTGTCGCCGCGTTCAGGGTCACTTCGAGTGTGGTGTCATCAAGGGCCTTCACGCCCACGTCGTTGAAATCGGTAACCTCACCCTTGAGATACGCTTCGGCGTTAACCACCGGGAAGAGCATGTAGGAGTACTCGTTACCAGTCATGGGATGCAACGCGCGGTTCCAGCTCCATACGTAATCGCTGGCCGTCACCGGCTCACCATTGGACCACTTGGCTTCCGGATTCAGGTAAAAGGTGATGACACGGCCTTCATCGCTATACTCCCAGCGCTCGGCGACGCCTGGCTCCGGCTCCAGCGTGATCGGGTTCTTGACTGCGAGGCCTTCGAACAGCGCGCGGATAATATGGTTTTCCGGGACACCCGTGACCACGTGAGGGTCGAGGCCCTGGGGCTCCGTGCCGTTGCCGTAGTGCAGTACGCCGTCGCGGTTTCCTGAGACCACATTACTCTCACTACCGCCGCAGCCAAATAGCGAGAGCAGCAGTAAGCAGCATAGGGCTGAGAAACCAGAGGAGAATATGCGAGCGGTGTTGATTTGCCGCGACACCATCGCGTGGCGTAGCGTCCTGGCCGCGCCTGAGAGGGGGTGTTTCAAAACTGAGTTCCTGCCCACAGAATGGCCCTATGCTACCGAAGTTTGGGGGTGGATGAGAGTGCGAATATTGCGCGCCATCTATGCCGATGGGAGGGCAGGGCTTTGGTAGACTCCGCTCTGGGGAGTCGCACTTCGCCGACTCAAAATAATGAGCCGTGATCGCCCGAATACGCCCATGACAGTCAGAACTCGTGTCGCACCCTCGCCAACTGGTGATCCTCATGTAGGGACCGCCTACATGGCGCTTTTCAACCGGTGTTTTGCCCATGCCCATGGTGGGCAGTTTGTGCTGCGCATTGAGGACACGGATCAGGCGCGAAGCACGCCCGAGGCCGAGGCCAAGATTTTTGAATCATTACGTTGGCTGGGCCTTGACTGGGATGAAGGGCCCGATGTGGGCGGCCCTAAGGGGCCCTATCGGCAGAGCGAGCGGGCCGATACGTACAGTGGCTATGCTTGGGAGCTGGTCGAAAAAGGTCACGCTTTTGTCTGTTATCGCACCCCTGAAGAGCTGGATTCGCTGAGAGAGGCACGCCGCGAGGTGGGCAAGTCGACGGCCCTAAAGCCCTCTGATCTGCTTTTGTCTGACGATGAGAAGGCGGCGCGCAAGGCGGCGGGTGATGCCTATGTGATTCGCATGATGGTGCCCGAGGCAGAGGGTGTCTGCGCCATCAAGGATATGCTGCGTGGCACGATCGAGCTCGACTGGGGCATGGTAGATGCACAGATCCTCCTTAAGTCAGACGGCCTGCCTACTTACCACCTTGCCAACGTGGTGGATGATCATCTGATGGAGATCACCCACGTGATCCGAGGAGAGGAGTGGATCAACTCGGCGCCCAAGCACCAGCTGCTGTATGAATATTTTGGCTGGGATATGCCAGTGCTGTGTCATTTGCCACTGTTGCGTAACCCCGATAAATCCAAGCTTAGTAAGCGCAAGAACCCGACCAGCATCCTTTACTACCAGCGCATGGGGTATCTGCCGGAAGCGGTCTTGAACTATTTGGGTCGCATGGGCTGGTCGATGCCCAATGAAGAAGAAAAGTTCACGCTGGATGAGATGC
>CAJXDE010000197.1 GCA_913052635.1 uncultured Halieaceae bacterium | reverse complement strand
CATGAGCACGCGATCACCCAGCTACCCTATGCGTTGTTGGGCGCGGCCATCGCCGCTATCCTCTTTGTGGTGATGGCCTGAGCATTCTGGCCCGGCTCACGGTGTGGGTAGTCAGTACCTTTGGCGAGTAATGTGAGTGTTGTGCTAAGGCTCGGTCTTTGCCTGTCCTGTGACGTCAAAGAAGGTTGAGAGAACAAACGAAAATGAAACGCCTGAAATCAGTGTGGCTGCGCAACCAGGTCAAACCGCTTGCGGCATGGCGAGCCATGCGCGAGTTGCTCAAAAACCCTGACGACACCACTCAGGTGTTCCACATCATTGAAGCGCTCAAGGGCAACAGCCTGGGTGCCGCCGTGAGGCGCTTGAGGTCCAGTGATCGCGGCCGCGCGCTCCTGAAAAAAAAGCCTGATATCGTCAGCAAGCTCAATAACCGCGAGTGGCTGTTAAGCCTCCCCGCCAACAGCATCGGACGTGCCTATTATGATTTTGTGCACGCCGAGGATCTCTCAGCCGACGGATTGATTGCCTCCAGTGACACGACCGCGCGCGAAGACATTTATCGCGTGCTATCTAACGATGAAATCTGGTTGGCCGACCGACTGCGAGACATTCATGACCTGCAGCATGTCATGACGGGCTATGGGCGGGATCCGGTCGGCGAGCTGAGCCTGCTTTCCTTTATGAAGACCCAAACCCCTAACCGCGGCATCAGCTTTATTGTGTGGATCGCCAAGTGGAAGTATCTCCGCGAGGTGCCGCAATTTGATGTGCGACCGCTGATTCGGGAAGGTGCCCAGATCGCCCAGCAGGCGATCTGGATGGCCGAGATCGAATGGGAGGAGCGGCTTGCCGAACCAATCGACGCGGTGCGAGCGGAGCTCGGGTTCCAGCCACCCCATAAATATCAGCGCCTTAGGGAGCAAGCGCCCCAACTCCTTTTTGCGGCGTGAAGCCATAAGTAGTTCTGCTACCCTACGCCGAGTTTTGTAAGCGGGTGGTAGCCATGAATTTTGAGTTTTCTGACGAGCAGCAATTGCTGAGAGAGCAGGCGCGTGGGTTTTTGACCGAGCATTGCCCCACCTCCGCGGTGAGGGCGGTGCTGGATGGTGACCAAGACTGGGACGCCGCGCTGTGGCAGAAGGTTGCCGAAATGGGATGGACAGCCACGGTGATTCCCGAAGCCTACGGTGGTCTGGGCCTGAGTTATTACGAGCTGGCTATTATTGCTGAGGAAATGGGCCGCAGCGCGGCACCGCTGCCTTTTAGCAGCTCTGTCTATATGGCCAGCGAGGTGATTCAGCGCTTCGGCACCGAGGCACAAAAATCAGCGTGGCTGCCCAGACTCGCCAGTGGTGAGTGTGTCGCGACCGTTGCCGTGGCAGAGCGTGCGGGTCGTCTGGCGCTTGACCAGCTTGAAACCCGACGCAGCGGGTCGCAGCTGTCAGGTACGAAAGTCCCTGTTGCTGACGCCTCGATAGCGGAGGTGGCGGCAGTGCTGGCCCGGTCCGATGCCGGGCTTGAGGCTTGCCTGGTGCCGCTCCGGCAGGCTGGTGTCTCGGTGGAGCCGGTGCTGACATTTGATACCAGCCGCGGGCACAGCACCGTGACCTTCGAAGGCGCTGAGGCGGAGGTATTGGGGGAAACCACTCTCAATCCCGAGGACTGGGAGAGTTTGCTCGATGGTGCCGCAGTCTTGCTCGCCTGGGAGCAGCTGGGTCTGGCGGAGACTGCGCTGACTCAGGCCCGGGACTACGCCCTGCAGCGGTTTGCCTTTGGCCGCGCCATCGGCTCTTATCAGGCGATCAAGCACAAGCTGGCCAATATGTATGTGAAGAACACGCTTGCCCGCAGCAACGCCTACTACGGCGTTTGGGCTTTGTCCGAGGCGAGTGACGAGTTGCCGCTGGCAGCCGCTACCGCGCGTGTCGCGGCGATACAGGCCTCGACCTATGCGGCGGAAGAGAATATCCAGACCCATGGCGGAATGGGTTTTACCTGGGAATTTGATTGCCACTTTTATCTGCGCCGGGCGAAGCTATTGAGCTTGGCGATTGGTAGTGAGGCAGTGTGGCAAGACCGATTGGTGTCAGCGCTGGCCACACAAAGCGCAGCAGCCTGAGGGAGAGAGCAGATGGACTTTAACGATACCCCTGAAGAAGCGCGCTTCCGCGAAGAAGCCTCCGCCTGGCTTGCCGAGAATGCGCCAACCGATGACACCTTTCGGGCGCTATCCCCGCTGGAGCAGGCGAAGGTCTGGCAAAAAAGAAAATACGATGCCGGTTGGGCCTGTATCGGCTGGGCGCCAGACTTCGGCGGCCGCGGCGCTTCCGCAATTGAAGAGGTGATTTGGCGTCAGGAGGAAAGCCAGTATGACCTGCCGGCCAACTTCTTCCTGATCGGACAGGGCATGATTGGACCAACGCTCATGGCCTGGGCGAGTGATGAGGACAAAGCCCGCTTCCTACCGCCACTGGCCAGCGGCGAGGAAGTCTGGTGTCAGCTGTTCTCGGAACCTGCTGGAGGCTCGGACCTCGCCGCGTTGCGCACCCGCGCTGAGCGCGATGGGGACGACTGGGTGATCAATGGGCAAAAGATTTGGACTTCAGGTGCCCATTACTCTGATTACGGCGTGATCGTGGTGCGCACTGACCCCACCGTGCCGAAGCACAAAGGGCTCAGCTATTTTTGTGTCGACATGAAGGCGCCGGGTGTCGAGATCAAGCCAATCAAGCAGCTGACGGGGGATTCGGACTTTAACGAGGTGTACTTCACCGACGTCAGGGTTTCGGATAGTCAACGCTTGGGTGAGGTTGGTCAGGGCTGGCAGGTGTCGCTCACCACGCTTATGAATGAGCGCGCCGCGATTGGCGGTAGTTTTGGCCAGATGGATGTGTCGCTGGCCATGTCCGTGGCGGCGGAGGTCGAGATTGATGGTCGACCGGCGCTGGAGGACGCGGCGGTTCGCGCCCGGATTGCAGACTGGTATGTGCAGGAAGCCGGGCTGAAGTACACCGGCTACCGTTCGCTGACGGCGCTGTCGCGGGGAGCCTTGCCGGGACCGGAGAACTCCATTGGTAAGCTCGTCGGTGCACCCAAAATGCAGGCGATGTCGTCATACCTGATGGATCTTTTGGATGCTAGTGGCGCCATTGCAGATGAGGCGTTGGCGGCCAAAGCCGGCATCATCCAGCGGGCTTATATGGGGGCGCCGGGTCTGCGCATTGCGGGGGGCACGGACGAAATCATGGCGAATATTATTGCCGAGCGGGTACTGGGTTTACC
>CAJXDE010000196.1 GCA_913052635.1 uncultured Halieaceae bacterium | reverse complement strand
CGTTATTCACGGTCCAGTAATCCGGACCCTCTCCGTCGCCCCAGTCGGGGGCAATTGTCCAGCATTCCAATCGGCACTTATTGATACCGTTGGGCCAGAACAGTAATGGCGCCAGCACAAACTCGGTGAGTTGGGATACCCAGTTTGGAAAGATCCCATAAGACTGGATGCAGGTTCGGGCAATTTCACCGACCGTGGCGATCTCGGCGCGCGCACCAACATCTCTTATAGATTCGGCGTCTTGCCCATCATTGATGCGTGGCGGTGGGGCCACCATGCGTCCATGGCCATTGGCATAGAGCGTGTTCACGTTGCGGCGGTGGTCTAGTAGCGGTGCCACCGTCGTGGGATGAATGTTGGGCACATGATAGACCTCGGTGTTCGCCTCCATCGCGATCTTCCAGTTACAGTCGAGGTCAAAGCTGTGCCGAGCTGACAGCCGGCACTGGTCGAACCGAAATTCCCGCCATTCATCGGCAATGGGCCCCAACCAGTCGAGTAGGCTGATCGCCTCGGGGTCGAAGTTCACAAATATGAATTTGCCAAACCTTTCACATCGGATATCAGTAAGGCTGCGGCAGCTGAAATCGAGATCTCTGAAATCCTCGGGGTCCTTGATGGCTTTGAGTTTCCCATCGAGGGAGTAGCTCCAGCCGTGGTACTTGCAGGTCAGCCTAAGCCGCTTGCCTTTCGGCTCGGTCACAACTGGGGCGCCACGGTGGGAGCAAACGTTATAAAAGGCTTTGACCTCGCCTTGCTCGGTGTGGACCAGTACCACGGGCTCGCCGGCCTGTTCCCATTTCATATAGCAGCCGGGTTCCGGGATCTCATCGAGGTGTGCGGCAAACAGCCAGGATTTTTTAAAGATTTCGGCCTGTTCCAATTCGAAGAAGCGGGGGTCGGTGTAGCGCCCTGCAGGAATATCAGGCAGGTGGGGAAAGCTCTCGGGAGGCTCGGTGCGTGCCGCTTCATACTCCATCAGGGCACGAAGAGTCTGAATTTCTTGTTGTTCCATCGATTTCTGCTCCCCAGGTGTCTGCGTTACGTCTGCCGGCGCGTGCCGCTCGATATTTTTGGTCTGCTAGCGTAACCCGGCCCACACGCTATAGCATGTCATGTGACATGTAAATGGTCCGGCGTGGCTGAGCATCCGCGTTCGGCCCAGTTATCTTAAGTCACAGAAAGAAGAGGTGATAGCCGCCCCTCGTTAACTGGCATCGACTAATGGGGAGTCTATCTTGCTACCGCCCCTATGGCTCAGCGGCTATGCTAGCGCTAACGCTCATATATGAAGGTGACAGCATGCCATTTTCAATTGCACGGATTCTGGGGCTAGTAGTCCTCATTTGTCTGTACTCCACAAGTGGAAATGCCACGGAGCCGCCGCCTGTTCAGGCAGATGACTTACTTCGTGAATCGATCGCCGGAGTGGAGGGTAAAGAAATTATTATCAGCCGCGTCAGCATCCCGCCCCATACTGAGTTGCCGTGGCATTGGCACCCGGGTGAGGAGTTTCTTTATGTCATTGAGGGTTCTGTGACGCTAAAGCGACGAGGGGAGCCTGATTTGCCGGTGGGGGCGGGTGACGCACAAAACATTGCCGTGAGAGTCATTCACACCGGAAGCGCGGGTGAGCAGGGCGCTGAGCTGGTAATTTTCAGGGTGCATGCTGCGGGAGAGCCCGAGCGGTATCTGGTCGATTGAAATGGCGAATGGAGCGACAGAGATGCTGGATGTCACAGACCGCACTGTCGTGATTACTGGGGGCGCTACGGGGATCGGTTTTGGTCTCGCTATGGCCTTCGGTGCGCGGGGTGCAAATGTGGTGATCGGCGAGCCGCGTCAGGCGTGTCTTGATGAGGCCATCATGAAGTTGAGCGACAGCGACATCAAGGCTCGCGCGATTCCAATGGACGTCACTCACCCCGAGCAGCTGAGTGACTTTGCCGAGCAGGCCTTTGCCGCTTTTGGTGAGGTCGCTGTGGTGGTCAATAACGCTGGTATCGGGCAGGCGCGAGGCTTGGTCATCGATACGCCGGTTGAAGAGCTACAGAAAGTGATGGCTGTGAATTTGGAGGGCGTATGGCGCGGTTGCCAAGAATTCGGTCGTCGCCTAGTAGATCAAGGCACACCCGCCGGACTCTATAACACTGGATCTGAGAACAGTTTTTTTGTGGCCGTCAGCCACTCTGCGGCCTATGTGGCGAGTAAACACGCGGTGCTGGGCCTGACGGATTGTTTGCGCGAGGAAATGCCCGATTACATCTCAGTCGGAATGATTGCGCCGGGTTTTGTCGGCTCCGAGCTCATCCCCGAGCCCATGCGGCCCATGGGTATGCCGGTCGACGAGTTCGCGGAGATTATTGTGCCGCAGATATTGGCGGGTGAGTCCTACGTGGTCTCCCATGGCTATAACCAGGTGCGAATCGACGAGCGCCAAAGTCAGATTGCGCGTGCCTACGAGCGCTCAGCGCCGCGCGCAGAGGGAGACGAGCGATACGATGTGAGGGTGTTGCTCGAGTTGCTAAAGAGTCAGGGTTGAGTAGGGCGCTCGCGCCAAGCTAAGTTGCAGTGACGGGTCCACGCTACATGCTGATCAGCGCGCTGGCGTTTGCGCTGATGGCGGCCTTGGTCAAAGAAGCCGGGCAGCTCGGCATCCCGTTACTGCAAATTATTTTTGTGCGTGCTCTGATCTCTGTAGTCCTGTCGCTCATTGATATCGGTCGGACCGGCGTGCATCCGCTGGGGCACCGAAGGGTGCTGTTATTTGCCAGAGGGCTTTCCGGCTTCCTTGCGCTGACAGGCGTTTTCTATGCGTTGATTCATCTCTCTATGGCGCAGGCCACGGTCTTACAGTATTTGCACCCTGTGTTCACCGCGCTGTTGGCGTTCCTTTTCTTGGCTGAGCGGCCGACGACCGCTACGCTCGCCTGCATCACATTGAGCCTGTTGGGATTGGCGTGCATCGTGTCGCCTCACTGGATCGCAAGCGACACGACCTCAGCATCAATGTGGCCAGTGCTGGCAGGGCTGGGTGGTGCCTTTGGCAGCGGTGTGGCGTATACGTTGGTGCGCAAACTGGTCGCTACCGAGCACCCGTCTGTGATCGTGCTCTACTTCCCGCTGGTCTGTGCGCCATGCACGCTGCTGTTGGGTGGCGCAGATTTTGTGTGGCCAACGGCTGCAGGCTGGTGGGTGTTATTGGGGGTCGGATGCTGTACCCAATTGGGGCAGCTGGCGCTCACCAAGGCGATGCAACTGGATGCGGCGAGCCGCGTCACCAGTTTGA
>CAJXDE010000195.1 GCA_913052635.1 uncultured Halieaceae bacterium | reverse complement strand
CAGGCTGAAAGAGGCAGGTACCGTCACCGAGATTGTTGCGGTATCCGTGGGTGAGAGCAGTTGCCAGGAGCAGATCCGCACCGCTCTGGCGTTGGGCGCTGATCGCGGCATCCACATCGAGGTCGAGGACAAACCCGAGCCGCTGGCTATTGCCAAGTTGCTTAAGGGGGTGATCGATCAGGAGTCCCCAGATTTGGTCATCATGGGCAAGCAGTCGATTGATGGCGATAACAACCAGACTGGTCAAATGCTGGGCGCGCTGACCGGGATGGGGCAGGGCACCTTTGCTTCAGAGGTCAAGATCGGTGATGGCGCAGTCGAAGTTGTCCGCGAGGTAGACGGCGGCCTGCAAACAGTCTCGTTAACACTGCCCGCCATTATTACGACGGATTTACGCCTCAACGAGCCACGGTACGCGTCGCTGCCGAATATCATGAAGGCCAAGAAAAAGCCGCTTGAGACCCTGACGCCCGAGCAACTCTCGGTAGCGGTTCAATCTCACGTCACGCAAATCGGTGTGGCGCCCCCTCCTGAGCGAGCAGCGGGTATCAAAGTCGAAGATGTCTCGCAGCTGGTCGACAAACTGAAAAACGAAGCGAAGGTGATCTGATGAAAACACTGGTTATTGCAGAGCACGACAATGTGTCTTTGAAGGCTGCGACGCTGAATGCCGTCGCAGCGGCCGGCGCGCTCGGCGGAGACGTGGATATTCTGGTGGCAGGGGCTGGCTGTGGCGCAGCTGCTGACGCGGCAGCGCAGGTGCCGGGAGTCTCCAAAGTCATTTGCGCGGATAACGCGGCCTATGAGCACCAGCTGGCTGAGAATTTGGGTCTGCTGGTGGCGGAACTGGGTGCTGACTACGACAATCTTCTGGCGCCTTCTACAGCAAACGGTAAAAACATCATGCCGCGCGTGGCCGCACTGCTCGATGTCGGTCAGATCTCTGACATTCTCTCTGTCGAGAGCGCCGATACGTTCAAGCGTCCAATATACGCGGGTAACGTTATCGCTACTGTTCAATCATCGGATCCTAAAAAGGTCATTACGGTGCGGACCACCGCGTTTGATGCTGTGCCGGCAGAAGGTGGTAGCGCCACGGTAGAAGCGTGCTCAGCGGCGCATGATGCCGGCGTCTCGCAATTTATCCGCGAGGAAGTGGCTGTTTCCGATCGACCCGAACTCACATCGGCCTCTGTGGTGATCTCCGGTGGCCGCGGCATGCAGAACGGGGACAACTTCAGTCTGCTGGAAGGCATCGCTGACAAGTTGAACGCCGCAATTGGCGCTTCTCGGGCGGCCGTCGACGCTGGGTTTGTGCCCAACGATTATCAGGTAGGCCAGACCGGCAAAATTGTTGCCCCGGATCTCTACATCGCGGTGGGTATCTCAGGCGCTATTCAGCATCTAGCCGGTATGAAGGACAGCAAGGTGATCGTGGCGATCAACAAGGATGAGGACGCGCCGATCTTTCAGGTTGCGGACTACGGCCTTGTAGCCGACCTCTTTGAGGCCTTGCCGGAGCTCGAAGCCGCAATCTAGGCGATACCTTTCCGCAGCTGACCCGGCGGCGGCTCGCCATGCTTTCTGCTCACGTTGCTTCGCCCGACGGTTCAGTCGCGGCGAAGTGACTCCCGGATCGCGATCGGGTTCGGTAGCGCTAATACAACAAGGTAGGACGAGACCAGCAGTGTGATGACGGTGATGGCCTGAATAAGCGTGGCCGCGGCGGCGCCAAGAAGCCCCTTTGACAGCCCCAGAAATGCAATCAGAAGAGCGAACTCGCTGCACTGTCCAAGTCGCAGGCCCAGGTTCCAGCTGAGCTTGGGTTCGTCAAAGACTCCCCGCACCAGCAAGTGGAACACGGCGGGTTTAAGCGCCAGCAAGCAGGCCGCGATGACGAGTGATGGGAGCGCCACCTGCGGCAGGAGTGCCATATCGAGGCCGCTCCCCACCGAGAAGAAAAAGACCACGAGAAAGAAGTCTCGCAGTGGCTTGAGACTGATGGCAATGTACTGAGCGATCGGGCTGCTCGCGATGCTGATGCCCGCAATAAAGGCGCCGATCTCAGCCGAGAGTCCCATCCAGATGGCCAGCTCTGCCATGCCAAGACACCAGCCAATCGATAACAGAAAAATATATTCGTGATAGCGATCAAAGCGCTTGATGAGATTCAGCAGAACGACTCGCACACTCAGCCAGCTCACAACCCCCAGCAGGGGAAGCGTCAATAGCGGCCGCACGAGGGCCCCTGGGCCAGGTTCCTCGGCGCCCGCGCTCTCGATCATGACCAACACAATGATGGCAAGGAGATCCTGAAATAGGAGCAGGGCGATCATGAGTTCACCTAGGTGACGGTGGTGTAACACGGTGGTCGGCAATAGCTTGATACCAATGATCGTCGAGGAAAATACCAGCGCCGCACTGATCAGCAGAGCATCCATCCCGCTGAAACCAAACAGGCGGCTCAGGCCGTAACCTGCTACTGCAAATACCACTGCGCTGATCAGGGCGACCAGCGTCGATTGGCGCAAGCTGCTCCACAGAGCTATCGGTTTCATATCCAGTCCCAGTAGAAACAGGAGCAGGATAATGCCGACGTGGCCGGCTCCAGACACCAGTTCCATGTCGGACACCACGCCCAATCCGAAGGGACCCAGCGCCACGCCGAGTGCGATATAGGCAATGATAATGGGTTGCCGAGCATAGAGGGCAATCGATGACAGGACTGCCGCGCCGAGAAAAATGGCCGCAAAGGTAAAGGTGATGCCTGTTTCCATGAATCATCCAGCCTCGTTTTGGGGCGAAGGAGACGAAAGCCGCGGCTAGTGGCGGGGTAGAGATCTTCCTGCAGGCCTATTTTGGCATAGTCCATTCACTGGCCGGTGAATCCGCACAATCTGTTCGTCATGACTAGTGAAACGGGTGAGAGAACCGTTACAATCCCGCCGCCCGCGAGGGCATGGATTTCACAGATGCCCTTTAATCCTAGTGCGATCCTTCATTTGAGGCGACCGGGGAGAACGTTAGATGTCGAAAAGCAAGCTTGAAGATGGCGTAGCCGACGCAATCGCTGCCACCGCGTTGATCAGCGTTGCACTGGTGGCCCTGATGATTTGGCTATCGGGACTACCCAGCTAGCGCCAGACACTCAGAAAATCGGCGGTCATCGACATTACCGCCGGTGAGCGTCACCAGTACACGCTGCCCCTGAAACAACTCGGGCAGGGATAGCAGCGCCCCCAGTGCGACGGCACCGCTGGGTTCCAACTTGAGTCCAAGGCATTGCCAGAC
>CAJXDE010000194.1 GCA_913052635.1 uncultured Halieaceae bacterium | reverse complement strand
TGCCCGATCTGTTTGCCGAGGGCGAGGGCGTTGTGGCCGAAGGTACCTTGGATCAGTCAGGGATGTTGGTGGCCACACAGGTGCTTGCCAAGCACGATGAGAACTATATGCCCCCAGAGGTGGCTGCCGCACTCGAGGGCAAGACGGCGCCGCAAGGGCAACCCGTTCTGCCGTGATACCTGAGCTTGGCCACGTCGCGCTGATTATTGCCTTTGTGTTGGCAATAGGACTGGCCGTGGTGCCGATGTGGGGCGCGATGCGGCGCGATGTCGCAGCCATGAATATGGCTCCTTCCTTGGCCGTGGGCGTTACGGTTTTTGTTGCTGTGGCCTTTGCCCTACTGGCATTGAGCTTCTTGCAAGATGATTTCTCGGTGGCCGTGGTGGCCGCCAACTCCAACAGTCTGCTGCCGCCGATCTTCAAATTTTCGGCACTATGGGGTAACCACGAGGGCTCGCTCTTGCTGTGGGTGCTTATCCTGTCCGGGTGGATGACCGCGGTGGCGACTTTCAGTCGCGGTCTTCCTCTGATGATGGTCGCGCGGGTGCTTAGCGTGATGGGCATGGTGGCGGTGGGTTTCCTCGCCTTCTCGCTACTGACATCGAATCCTTTTGAGCGATTGCTCCCGAACACGCCCCTCGATGGCAACGACTTGAATCCGCTACTTCAGGATCCCGGACTGATTATCCACCCGCCGCTTTTGTATATGGGTTATGTCGGTTTATCCGTGCCGTTTGCGTTTGCGATCGCCGCCTTGATGGGCGGTCGGCTTGATGCGTCGTGGGCGCGATGGTCGAGGCCCTGGACTAATGTGGCCTGGGGCTTCCTCTCTCTTGGCATCATGCTAGGTAGCTGGTGGGCCTACTACGAGCTGGGGTGGGGTGGCTGGTGGTTCTGGGATCCGGTCGAAAATGCATCGTTTATGCCCTGGCTAATGGGCACTGCCTTGGTGCACAGCTTGGCAGTGACGGAAAAAAGGGGCGTGTTTCGATCCTGGACCGTATTGCTCGCCATTTTTGCTTTTTCACTGTCGCTACTGGGGACGTTTCTCGTGCGCTCCGGAGTATTGACGAGTGTTCATGCCTTTGCTGCCGACCCTGAGCGTGGTTTATTTATTCTGATTTTTCTGGCCTTGGTGGTGGGGGGGTCGCTGCTGCTCTACGCGCTGCGCGCGCCGTCTGTTGCCAGCCGCGTGAGTTACGCCGGTGTCTCGCGTGAGTCGCTACTCATGATCAATAACCTGGTGTTCATGGTATCGACGATTGTCGTGCTGTTGGGCACATTGTTCCCGCTCATCATGGACGCCTTTTCCCTTGGCAAATACTCCGTTGGCCCCCCGTACTTTAATGCCGTGTTTGTACCTCTGATGGCGTTGGTAATGCCGTTTATGGCGGTTGGGCCACTCTCCCGCTGGCGGGAGGACACCACCCGCCGCTGGTTGTATGAGCTGCTCGTGCCAGGGCTTGGTGTGTTGGTGGTGGCGATCGTGCTCGCCTTTTTGGGAAGCGACGGTTTCAACGTCTGGATCGCGCTCGCCGTGTTACTTGCGGGCTGGGTCGCGGTGGGAGTGTTTAAGGATCTATGGCGGCGCATCGCGACCGGCACAGAGGGCGGACTCACGTGGCGCCGATTGACGCCGAGTTTTCTTGGCATGGCATTGGCGCACCTTGGGTTCGCGGCGGTGGTCTTGGGTGCGGTGGTCGTATCCCAGGAAAACCAGGAGCGGGACTTGAGAATGGCGGTGGGTGATGTTGAGACGCTGGGCGCTTATCGTTTCGAGCTCATGAGTCTGGGGCAGCAGGCGGGCCCCAACTACCTTGCCGATCAGGCAGTATTTGAGGTGAGGCGTGATCAGGAACTGATCGGGGTGCTGGTGCCGGAAAAGCGTCGCTACTTTGCCAGCGGGCAGATTATGACCGAAGCCGCTATTGACGCGAGCTTGTGGCGGGATCTCTATATTGCGCTGGGTGAGCCGATTGGAGAGCAGGCATGGGCGGTTCGCCTGCAGTACAAGCCGATGGTGCGTTGGCTGTGGTTGGGCGCATTGATGATTGGCCTGGGGGCGCTGGTAACTGCTCTCGATCGTCGCTATCGGTCACAGCGATCCACTGTGCCGGTAGCCGAGCCCGGAGTCGCAGCCGTTGCAGGCTAAAAAATTCATCCCGCTCGCTGCCTTTGCGGTGCTTGCCGGATTGCTCTTTCGTGGCCTGTCGATTGATCCGACCGAGCTGCCTGTCGCGCGTTTGGGTCAACCCTTCCCCGACTTCGCTCAACCTGAATTAAGAAGCGGCCGTCAGATTTCGGTGTCAGCGCTCGTGGAGAGGCCGGCACTGGTGAATGTGTGGGCAACCTGGTGCTATTCCTGCCGCGTAGAGCATCCGTATTTGTTGAACCTTGCCGAGCAGGGTGTCCCGATTTATGGCCTCAATTACAAAGACGAGCCGATCAAGGCCAGAGAGTGGCTGGCACAATTGGGCGACCCCTATCAGCTCAACGTGGTGGATGTAGAGGGCTCGGTCGGACTGGATCTCGGAGTCTATGGCGCGCCGGAAACCTATGTACTGGATGCGGTGGGGCATATTGCGCATAGGCATGTGGGCGTTTTGGATGAGGCAGTTTTTCAGCGCGACTTCAGCCGCTGGTTCCCGGCGGTGGCGTCGCCTGCGGCCGCTGCAGGTTCGGAGGGCGGTCAATGAAGTCTGCGTTGAAAGGACTGATGAGCGCCATGATCTGTGGCCATTTGTGGATCGCGCCGGTCGCTATGGCAGTGATAGAAACCTATGAGTTCTCTTCTCCTGAACTTGAGCTACGTTACCAACAGCTTAGTCAAGAGCTGCGTTGTCCCAAATGTCAGAATCAAAATATTGCCGACTCCAATGCGCCGATCGCACGTGACCTCCGCGTTGTGCTCTACGAACAGTTGGAGCAGGGCGCGACCGACGACGAGATCTTGGCGTTTATGGTTGCTCGATATGGAGAGTTTGTCCGCTATCGCCCCGGTGTAGACCGCAATACGATCTTGTTGTGGGCGGCTCCCGGTTTATTGCTGATACTGGGGGCCGCCGGTCTGCTATTTCATTTCAGGCAACGCCCGGATGCCCCTGTCAGCGACTTGACTGAGGCAGAGCAGACGGAAATCGCGCGATTACTCGGAGAGCCCCAAGATTGAATAGCGCCTTCCCCGTATTCGCGCTTTTGCTATGGGCCGCAGCCGCAGCGCTGCTGATTTGGCTGCCCCGAGTCTGGCGTCGCGGTGATGCTCCCGAGACGAATGAGGACTGGTTGCGCCTTCGTCAGCGTGAGCTGGCGGGAGAAGCAGAGGTGGCACAACTGCATGAAGAAGCCGCGCTGCGGTTACTTGAGGATCAGGCTGGAGAGGCCCCGCCGGAGATAAATCCGCGCCCATCGTATTCAGTA
>CAJXDE010000193.1 GCA_913052635.1 uncultured Halieaceae bacterium | reverse complement strand
CGTTTGCGGGCACTGTCGATGAGGTGTTGGTCGAAGGAGACGGTGTGATCATTGCGAAAGGGCAGCCGCTATTTAAGGTTACGCCGGACGAGAAGGTCGAAGTGCTCTCTGATAGCGAGATGGCGGCCCTGCGACGCGAGCACACCACTGAGCTCGTCAAGCTGTTCATCTAAAACACCACAGGATTTGTAAGAGGCGGACTGTTTCATGATTACTGCACTGGACCATATTGCGATTGCCGTACCGGATCTTGAGGGCGCGATCGCGCGTTTCCTCGAGGATTTCGGACTCCAACATGACGGCAACGAAGTGGTGGAGGCGGCCCAGACCACGACGGCGTTTTTTAGCGTACCCGAGACGCACATAGAACTGGTCCATCCGTTAGACGGCGCCGGGCCCATTGCAACGTATCTCGAGAAGCGTGGTGGCGGGCTGCATCACCTGTGCTTCCGAACCGATGACATTGATGCCGATGTCGAGCGGCTGCGCGCCAAGGGCTATCAGTTCACCAGCGATGCGCCGACACCGGGTGCGCATGGCTCCCGCGTCATTTTTATCCACCCTAAGAGCTGTGATGGTGTGTTGATCGAGCTGTCCCAACCGGCGGAGACGCACGCATGAGTGTGTATGATCCTGATGCCGCAAGCTTATCTGCCTGGGGCGCGCTGGTTGAAAAGCAGAGTAAAGGCCTGAAGCCCGACAACTTTACCTGGCATACCCCTGAGGGCATTCCGCTCAAGACCCTCTACACCGCTGAAGATCTAGATTCTCTGCCTTATACCGACACCATGCCGGGTATGGCGCCCTATATCAGAGGGCCGCAGGCGACCATGTATGCGGGGCGGCGCTGGACAATTCGCCAATACGCGGGCTTTTCCACGGCGGAAGCGTCGAACGCGTTTTACCGCAAATCATTGGCCGCTGGCGGACAGGGCATCTCGGTAGCGTTTGACCTCGCGACACACCGCGGTTACGACTCCGATCATCCTCGTGTTTCAGGGGATGTCGGCAAGGCGGGTGTGGCCGTCGACTCTGTCGAAGATATAAAGATTCTGTTTGACGGCATACCCCTCGATCAGGTCTCGGTATCGATGACAATGAACGGGGCGGTTTTGCCGGTTTTGGCGGGGTATATCGTCGCCGCGGAAGAGCAGGGGGTCGATCAGTCAGCGCTCTCCGGCACGATCCAGAATGACATCCTCAAAGAGTTCATGGTGCGCAACACCTACATTTACCCGCCGGCCCCCAGTATGCGGATTATTGGAGACATCATCGCCTACTGTTCGGCCAATCTGCCCAAGTTCAACACGATATCGATCTCGGGCTACCATATGCAGGAAGCCGGGGCGAATGCGGCACTCGAGCTTGCCTACACCCTCGCCGATGGCAAGGAATACATCCAGACCGCGATTGCTGCGGGCCTCAAGATCGATGATTTTGCACCCCGCCTGAGTTTTTTCTGGGGCATCGGCATGAATTTCTATATGGAAATTGCCAAGATGCGCGCGGCGAGATTGCTGTGGGCAGAAATCGTCGATGCATTTGGGCCGACTAATCCCAAAAGCGGTATGTTGCGCACCCACTGCCAGACGTCGGGCTGGTCGCTGACCGAGCAGGACCCCTACAACAACATTGTGCGCACGACGATTGAGGCGATGGCAGCCGTGTTTGGTGGCACCCAGTCACTCCATACCAACGCTCTCGATGAGGCGATCGCGCTGCCGTCTGACTTTGCCGCCAGAATCGCAAGAAACACGCAGCTGATCCTGCAAGAAGAAACCGGCATCGGTCAGGTGGTGGACCCCTGGGGCGGCTCCTACATGATGGAGACCCTGACCAACGATATGGCCGCCAAGGCCCGTGAGTTGATTTCCGAGATCGATGAGTTGGGCGGCATGGCAAAGGCTATCGAGAGCGGCATTCCCAAGCTGCGGATCGAAGAAGCCGCGGCAAAAAAGCAGGCGCGCATCGACCGCGGTGAAGATGTGATCGTCGGTGTGAACAAGTTTCAGATCGACGAACAGGATGCGGTTGATATTCTCGAGATCGACAACGAGCAGGTGCGGGACTCACAGCTGGCGCGACTGGCCAGTATCCGCGAAGCCAGAGACGGCGCCGCGGTGGAGTCCGCATTGAACGCGCTGACTCGGGCGGCAGAGTCGGGTGAGGGTAATTTACTCGGGCTGGCGGTTGAGGCTACGCGTTGCCGTGCAACGGTCGGTGAAATCTCTGACGCCCTTGAGAAGGTTTATGGACGCTTCGTGGCCAATGCGCAGACCGTTTCGGGGGTGTATGGTGCGGCGTATGCAGAAGATACCAACTGGGAGAGCATCTCCATGGATATTGACGCCTTTGTGGAGCAGCACGGCCGCAGGCCTCGCATGTTGGTCGCCAAGATGGGTCAGGATGGCCATGACCGCGGTGCCAAGGTAGTCGCTACAGCCTTTGCGGATGTCGGTTTCGACGTGGACTTGTCGCCGATGTTTTCCACGCCCGAAGAAGTGGCCAGGCAGGCCATAGAGAACGACGTGCATGTTGTGGGCGCCTCGAGCCTTGCAGCGGGACACAAAACCTTGGTGCCTCAGCTCATTGAGGCGCTGCGCGAGCAGGGCGCCGACGACGTGATCGTGATCGCGGGTGGCGTGATACCGCAACAGGATTACGAGTTCCTTGAGGAGAGGGGCGTGGCGTTGATTTTTGGGCCGGGCACCCCTATCCCGGAGGCCGCTCGCAAGGTCCTAGATGCCATCAACGCCAACAGCTGAGGCGATCCTCGCCGGTGACCGCCGCGCGCTGGCGAAGGCCATCACATTAGTTGAGAGTCAGCGTGAAGCCGACCGAGACGCCGCGCAGGCGCTGCTACAGAGCGTTTTGCCTCGTACCGGGAAAAGTATCCGTGTTGGCGTTACAGGTGTGCCCGGGGTCGGTAAATCCACTTTTATCGAGACCTTTGGTCAGCATGTAATCAGTCAGGGTCACCGTTTGGCAGTACTGGCGGTCGATCCCAGCTCTCCCGTCGCCGGAGGCTCAATTCTCGGTGATAAAACCCGTATGGAAATGCTGTCACGGGAAGAAGGCGCTTATATCAGACCGTCTCCCGCAGGCGGTGCGCTGGGCGGGGTCGCATTTAAGACACGTGAGTCACTGTTGTTGTGCGAGGCCGCGGGTTACGACGTCATTCTGGTTGAGACCGTCGGTGTGGGTCAGTCCGAGCACCAGGTCGCAGGCATGGTGGATTTTTTTCTGTTACTGATGCTACCGGGTGGCGGCGATGAGCTCCAGGGCATCAAGAAAGGCATTCTTGAACTGGCTGATGCCATCGTCGTGAACAAAGCGGACGGCGCGAGCGAGGCGCTCGCGCGGACCACGCAGCAGCATTATCGCGGTGCGATGTCGCTACTGCGCCACGAGGGTTTCTGGGAGCCTCG
>CAJXDE010000192.1 GCA_913052635.1 uncultured Halieaceae bacterium | reverse complement strand
CCGGCCGCTATCGAGCGTGCGTACCCCCGGTCCAGCATTTCGGGGAGTGCCACTCGGGCCATCGTGGCGGTGGTGGCGACCGAGGATCCCGATATCGCGCCGAACCCGGCGCAGGTGCCAATCGTGGCGTAGATCAATCCGCCCTTTAAGTGACCAAGCGCATCGTCTGCCAGTCGGTATAGTTCAGCGGACAAGCCCCCCGCGTGGGCGAGATTGCCCATTAACAGAAACATGGCAATGATCGCCAGACTCTCCGACGCCAGGGCAGCCGAGGGCTCTATGGCGAGTAACGCCAGTGCGGGTTCAAGCCCAATCAAAATGCCGGTGCCGACGACGCCGACCAGTGCCATCGCAACGCCCACGGGTACCTGCAGCAGGATCATCAGAAACAGGGCAGCGAAGCCTGCAAGTCCCAGGGCCATATCGTCAGTCATGGCCCGCCCGCAGTGGTGATAGGTTGCGCAGCCGCAAGAGCACGACGAGTAGCTGGATGGGAACGCAGAGCCACAGTATCGATGTGGCGATCATCCAAAAAAGCGCTGTCGGGATCTCGATGGTTGCGGTGGTCCGCCCAGCCGAATGAAAGTCGAGGGTCATCTGCACAAACTGCGTGCCTAAGAGCAGGAAGAAAATAAGCACCGCAACCGCCGCCGCCACCTCGGCCCACCGCGCGGCGCCATCTCCGACCAATCGACCCAGCACTCGGATGGTGAGGTTTTTCTGTTGGATGAGGAGGGCGGGAAAGCAGGAGGCAATCACGATGGGAAACAGCAGCTCACCGAAATCAGAAAAGCCGCTCACGCGGGGCAGATCAAGATACCGTGCCGCGCCGTCATAAAAGGTGAGCAGAGCGATCAAGATCAGGCCAGTGAAGCCAAACAAAGTGATGTGGTGGGTGGCCACGGTGGCTCGAACGATCAGTCGATCCAACCCGTTCACGGCGCACTGCCTGCAGAGGCCGTCGATGTTTCAGCCCGCAGTTGGCTCAGGAATGTCTGCGCGGCGCGATAGGTTGTCTCTCTGTCGATCGACGCGGTCATCCATGCGTCGTGGAGCGTTTGCGAGCGATCGACCAGCGCCTGTTGGCTTGATTCATCGGGTGCCATGAGGACTGGTTGGCCAGACTCTGCCAGTGTGGCGCGAATTTGTTGGTTGATGGCGGCGTAGGCCTGACCGCTACTGCGGGCAATGCCGAGTCCGCCGTGCTTCAGCATGGCGCGCTGCACCGATGTGGGCTGTCGCTGCCAGCTCTGCTCGTTGATGAGCAGTAAGAAAGGGGTGGTGCCCACGGGTATATCCCAGGCCTGGTCGACCAGCGGAAAGCTGCCGAAGGTGCGCATGCCTGACCAGCCTTGGATGCCGCCGTCGACAATCTCCCGATCCAGTGCCTGATTCATGTCGACCCCGCTCATGGTCTGTGCAGCAGCCCCCAGCGTTTTCAACCAGTCTGAGTGGATGGCACCAAGTGCACGGATCTTAAGTCCGTCCAGCGCAAGCGGGGTGTCGATCGTGCCGCGCATAAAGAGGCCGTTGGGCGCCGTGCTGAAGAATCCGATCAGTCGCACACCATCAAATCCCGTCAGCAGGCCCGCGTCATAGAGCTGCCAGCCCACGGTGGCGGCTTCCAAGGAAGAGTCAAACAAGAGAGGCAGCTCGAAGAGCCCCATCTCGGGAAACTGCCCCGGCGTATAGCCGGGCAGAATCCACGCGATGTCCAGCACGCCACTTCTGACTAATTCAAACTGCTTAGCTGGGGATTTACCGAGAGAGCCTCCCCAATACTCGACAATCGTCACGGCGTTGCCGGCCTCGGCTCGCACCGCATCTGCCCAGGGTTTAATGACCTGAGAGATCCCGGTGCTGCGGGGATTAAGATGAGATCCTATCCGCAACGTATTCTCGGCCGCGAAAGCGCCGCCAGCGATGATGCAGGTGGCCATGACTAACGTGAGATATTGAGCGCGACGCATGGGGGATAGGTTCAGCGCATCTATGCCTTACCGCGAGAGCATAGGAGTTGACCTTCGTTGCGGCTGTCGCGGTCCGCGTACAAAAGCGGAATCAGATGGGCGATCTGAATATCGCTCAAGGTAGTGCTCCTTTAGTCATCGTCTCAGCATCCTATCGGTTTTCACGATGGCCGGTAAGCAGGCCGATCGTCCGCATCGATGGTGGCTTGTTTGAGTGCCAACTCGGAGGCCTACAGGAGTCACTCCGATTAGCCGTTAGTCGATTTGATAACAGATGAGTAAATGCATTGACGCATTTTTACGATGGGATGTAGGCTCCCGAGCATAAGAAAGGGGGTGCGGTATGTCGATCGATTCTCAAGCCCGGATTGTGATTGTCGGGGGCGGCATCATGGGGGTGGCGCTCGCGTATCACCTCGCTGAGGAAGGCGAAACCAACGTCATGCTGATTGAGAAGGGCGAGCTGACCTCTGGCTCGACCTGGCACGCGGCCGGGCAGTGCCCCAGCCTCGTCGGTAACTACAACCTCGCCAAGATTCATGATTACGGTAATCGGTTGTATCCCACGCTCGAAGAAAAGACCGGTCAATATGTGAGCTGGCACGCCTCGGGCGGTATTCGCATCGCGCGCCAGCAAGCTGATCTTGATTGGTTCCACTCCATGAAGGGCATCGCGGATAACGTTGGCTTCTGCATGGAGATCATCGACCCAGCCAAAATTAAAGAGCTCAATCCGTTTTATGACATCGACGGCGTGATTGCCGGCGCCTGGACAATGGACGATGGCCACGCCGACCCCTCCGGCCTGACCAATGCCATGGCCCGGGGTGCGACCGACATGGGCGTAAAGATCGTGCGACACAATCGGGTGATGGATATCAACCGGTTACCCTCGGGAGAGTGGGAGGTTGATACCGAAAAAGGCAAGGTCACCTGCGAGATCGTAGTGAACGCTGCCGAACCATTCGCCCAGGCGGCCGAAGCCGCAGATGACCTCGTCCACGACCAGCAGGATATCGTAGCGCGACAGCACGTCCTTGATCGCCGGCCAGTAGCTTTCCGGCGGGATGATCGCGCCGCCCGCGCCCTGCACCGGCTCGGCGATGAAGGCGGCGACGGTCTCGGGGCCCTCGCGCTCGATCATCTCCTCCAGCTCATGCGCCAGGCGGGTGGAGAAGTCGGCCTCGCTCTCGCCCGCCTCGGCCTCGCGCCAGTGATGCGGCGTGCCGGCGTGCAGGAAGCGGTCGATGGGCAGGTCCCAGTCGAGATGGTTGTAGGGCAGCCCCGTCATCGAGGCCGCCGCCACCGTCACCCCGTGATAGCCCTTGCGGCGGGAGATGATCTTCTTCTTCTCGGGCCGGCCGAGGATGTTGTTGTAGTACCAGACCAGCTTGACGTTGGTCTCGTTGGCGTCGGAGCCGCCGAGGCCGGCGCAGACTGGGTCATAACGGGAAACCTCGCCGAGGAC
>CAJXDE010000191.1 GCA_913052635.1 uncultured Halieaceae bacterium | reverse complement strand
CGAGCCCTGCGGTAACTGCGATGGCTGCCTGGAACCCGCTCAGACCTGGGACGCCACCGAGGCCTGCCGCATGGCCCTGAGTGCCGTGGCCCGCACCGGCGAGCGCTTTGGGGTGAATCACCTAATCGACGTGCTGAAGGGCAAAGAGACCGACAAGATCTGGCAGTTCGATCACCACCATCTACCCACTTTTGGCGTCGGGGACGCGCTCGATAACAACCAGTGGCGCTCAGTCTTCAGGCAGCTCGTGGGTCGAGGCTATCTTTCCGTCGATCTACAGGGCTTCGGGGCGCTGAAGTTGCAAGCAAAGTGCCGGCCGCTCTTGCGTGGTGAGTGTGAGATTGCGCTGCGTCTGGACCAGAAGCAAAAGGTCGCCAAGCGGCAAACCAAAACGCCACTCCCCGAGGACATCAATGTGGGGCTGTGGGAGGCACTGCGAGACTGCCGACGCGAACTCGCCGAGGCCCAGGGCGTGCCGCCCTATGTGATTTTTCATGACAGCACGCTGGTAGAAATGTGCTCGGTAGTGCCCAGAACACTGGAAGGCTTTTCGAAGCTCTCGGGCGTGGGCGAGCGCAAGCTGATGAAATACGGCGAGGCGTTTTTGGCGGCGATTAGAGACGCCGAGCAAACATTCCAATAACCCGGATCATGACTGCACCCGCCGACACCAGCGTGATTGATGCACTGGCGCAATACCACCCGCTGATTATCGAGGGTATGGGTGGCTATGACCCCCGTGAACCGGCGCCGGTCGCTATGCAGATCGTCTCGCAACTGCACGATCGGTGGCGCGAACGCCCCCTAGCGAAGCCTGTGATTCTGGTTACACAAGGCGACCCGCTCGAGGCGCGCGGTATCTCGGCGATCACGCGGCACCTTACCGATGAGTTGGATATTCCCCGAGCGATGGCATTTTTAGACCCCGACATTGCCGACTACCACAAACCCAATGCCGATCATCACGGTGTGATCTTAGAGATCCCCTATTCGTTGCTGACCAAGGTTGTAGAGAACAAGCACCTCGGCGTGATGGCTGCTCTGGAGCAGGCTGTTGATAGAGCTCTAGTCGAGAAGAATCAGCAACGAGATATCGCGGGAAAAGGAGCCTTACAAAGCTACTACCGTGACTTCGCGCTACTACAGGAAGTCACCAAAGCGGCCTGTAATGTGATCTGTGGCGCTCTCACCGTGGCGCATACCAGCGCCAAGATCAGCCCGCACTCGGTAACGAGTTTTTACAGGATGGGCGTGGCGCTCGGGCTGATCGGAGCGGAGCAGATCATGCCGTATCACAGCTGACCCAAGGCACGCCTCACCGACTTAGTCACTCGCCGGCAACGCCCCATACACCGCCGCCCTGAAGTGCTTTTGAATCTCGAAGGAGAAAGGCGTGGTGCGGGTCATGAAGAGACCATAGATACCGTTGGCACGGTCTATCCAGAAGTGGGTGTTGTGAGCCCCCGACCAGCCAAAGATCCCCGCCGGCGAACCGGTACCATCGAGCGCAGGCTCAACAAGATTAAACACCGAGTAGGCGTAGCCAAAGCCCGAGTTGTAACCACCAGACAACTGGGGTGGCGTCACGGTAGTCGTCATTAAGTCCAGCGATGCCTTGGAGATAATCTGCTGACCGTTGTATACCCCACCGTTTAACAGCATCTCGCAGAATTTGCGGTAGTCACTAAACGTGCTCACCAGCCCCTCGCCACCCAACTGTTTCTTAGTACCCGGCGCGTAATCAAGGTCGTCGTACTGGTCGGTGATGCGAGGAGTGCCCTCATCCGGCGCGATCCCGTTTGGCCCAAACTGCAGCTGTGCTTTGCGATAAAGCGGCTGAAGTCGAGCGCGCTCAGCATCGGTGAGATCGAACTTGGTATCTGTCATACCCAGTGGGGTAAAGATTGCCTCGTCTAAGAATTCAAAGAAAGTTTTGCCTGTGAGCACCTCTACCAGCCGACCTAAAATCGCTTGATTGATGCCGTAGAGGTAGCCAGTCCCGGGCTCAAACTCCACGGGCCAGTAGGCAACATGACGGATGTAGTCCTCGAGATCGGTATACGGATAGCGAAAGTCCGGTCCTTCCCCACCGACAATCCCGTAATAAGAGTAGCCGCTCCGGTGGGTCAGCAAGTGCTCAATGAGCAGCTCGTTTTTACAAGGGTAGAGATCTGCATCTTCATCCTCAGGCCTGCACATCAGATCGGCGAACTCAGGGATGTACTTGGACACGGGCTCATCGACGCTGTACTTGCCCTGATCGAGGAGCACCATCATCGCCACAATGGTCACTGGCTTCGACATGGACCAGATCGGAAAGATTGTCTCTTCGGTAATCGCCTGATCACCGGGGAGATCTGAGGCCACAGCCGACAGCGCCAGCACCTCGGACCCCCTGAACACGCCGGCAATATTGGAACCCGCCACGCCGTGGGTAATGAGGGCCTCCTGATAAGCCCGGACGCTTTCCTCAAGCGAGGTCGCCGCCACGGTATGGCTTAGGAGTAGTGCCAGTAATGCAGAAATGACTCTCATGATGACCCCCGGGTAATAATCTTTTATTTGTCAGCTACTACCTTACCCGTGACACCGAGGGTGTAAAGGCCGACCAAGGCAGCGACTGCCAGCATTACCCAAAGAGGTTCCTGAAAAGATCTCAGCTCAGACTTGCGGGCCTGCTATGCCGCACCCGCCTCCAACGCCTCCAATTCCTCCTGATGCGCTAACCACTCGCTCTCAATGTCTTCTAATTCGCGTTTGAGCTGCCCTTCTTGCTTGAGGAGGTCGGCTAGTTCATCACCCACGCTTTGCGTGTAGAGGTCCCCATCGGCGAGCTGGCCTTGCAGAGCGTCGAGTGCCTGCTGGCCCTTCTCCATTTTTGCTTCGAGTTGGCGAATCGTTTTTTTGAGGGGCTGTAGCTGAGCACGGCGGTCGGCACTGGCCTGGCGGCGCGCTTTGCGATCGCCCGCGTCTTCCGTTGCTGGCATTTGATGCGCTGCGGGCTTGGGTACTTCCGTGGGGTTGGCTGCGAGCACCCATTTTTCATAGGCCTCAACGTCACCGGCGTAATCCTCAACGGTGCCCCCATTCACCAGTAGCAATTGCTCTACCGAGTTGCGCAGCAGGTGCCGGTCGTGACTCACCAGCACAATGGCACCGGCGTAGTCCTGTAGCGCCACCTCGAGGGCATGGCGCATATCCAGATCCAGGTGGTTGGTGGGCTCATCGAGTATCAGCACATTGGGTGCCTGCCACACCACATGGGCGAGCGCCAAGCGCGCCTTCTCGCCCCCCGAGAAAGGTCGGATGGCCTCCTTGGCACGATCCCCCCTGAAATCAAAGCCTCCCAGAAAATCGAGAATCTCCTGATCCCGCGCTTTGGGCGAGAGCCGCTGCAGGTGCAAAAAGGGGCTGGCGTCGAGGTCGAGCACCTCGAGCTGCTGCT
>CAJXDE010000190.1 GCA_913052635.1 uncultured Halieaceae bacterium | reverse complement strand
GTCCAAACGAAGTCATCGGATGCTCACTTTCACCTCAGGGGTGGTCTGGACCCGTCGCGGCAGCATCCCCCGAATGCCCTCCCAGCAGCTCATCTACCAGCCCGGCCACTCCAACAGCGTGCTGTATCTCATGATGGAGGGTGGGGCGGCGGGGCTCAATACCAGGGGGCCTGGCTATCACAGCTCCACCGTGGCCAAGCTCCAGCTAGACCCCCAAAGCCCGGTGAGCCATACAGAGACCATGCGGGCCCACCGCTACGTCGAGATCCCCCCTGGAGCCCTCTCCCAGATCACGTTCTTTGTGAGGACGGCGGATGGGGCGGCGGGCGACCTCACGGCCCTAGGGGCCAGTATCTCCTTCGTGGTCACCATCTCCACTCACGACGGCGGCTAAAAAATGTAGCGTATAAAAAATATGGAGCAATTACGCGAGCTCGTCGAAAAACATCGCTTCACGCGGAATGCTTTCAGGACCAATACCGATACGCGCGAGGAGAATCGGCGCAAAGACAAGAGCGGGCGCATGTGGCTCGTACTGGGGCCGTATAGCAACACGGTCGGCGATTTGGCGAATTACCGCCAGATCGTGCGAGATAAACAGCATGGTCAGGCCGTACTCTTTGGTGAGGTCTGCGAGCAGGTCAAGGATCTGTGCCTGGATGGTCACGTCGAGCGCCGAGACCGGCTCATCCGCCACAATAAACTCGGGGCGCGTCGCCAATGCGCGGCCAATGGCAATGCGCTGGCGCTGCCCGCCCGAGAACTCGTGGGGATACTTGCGCACAAAGGCGCGTGCCAGCCCCACGTTGTCCATGAGCTCGCGTATCGCCTGATCAAGATCGGCTTTACGCACCAGCCCGTGCAACAGCAGAGGCTCGGCGAGCGTGTCATACACGGTCATCCGCGGATTTAGCGATGCGTAGGGGTCCTGAAAAATCATCTGCATGCGGTGACGGAACTGCTTAAGCGATCTGCCTTCCAGTGATGACAACTCAGTGCCCTCGAAGGTGATCTGCCCGCCGGTGATCGGCACCAGCCTCAGGATCGAGCGCCCGAATGTCGACTTGCCGCTGCCCGACTCACCGACTAGCCCAAGTACTTCACCGCGGTGAATCTCCAATGAGACGTCATCCACTGCCTTGACCGGTTCGGCACCGCCAGTCGGTGTGAACCAGGTGCGCAGATGCGCGATACGAACCAGCGGGTCCGGCGTTACCGTGTCGGCCGTCTTTTGGCCACTGGGGATCGCAGCCAACAGCTTTTGGGTATAAGGGTGTTGCGGGTTGTCAAAAATCGCCTTCGGTTGGCCGCTCTCAACCACCTTGCCTTTTTCCATGACCACGATTTGATCGGCGATGTCTGATACCACCGCCAGATCGTGGCTAATGAAGAGCACACCGATGTCCCGCTTGGTCTGTAACTCGGCAATGAGTTTGAGAATCTGCGCTTGAATGGTTACGTCCAAGGCGGTGGTGGGCTCGTCGGCAATCAGTAGCTTCGGTTCATTAATGAGCGCCATGGCAATCATGACTCTTTGCCGCATACCGCCAGAGAACTCGTGGGGAAAGGCACTCATCGCCGCTTGTGGGTCACGGATGCCGACCTCGTCGAGTAGCGCCATCGCCTGCTCGCGCGCCGGGCCTTTGGCCAGGCCTTTATGCAGCGTGAGCGGCTCAATGAGCTGATCACCAATTTTCATGAACGGGTTCAGGCAGGTCATCGGATCCTGAAAGATCATGGCGATATCGCGCCCACGAATGGCGCGTAGCTGGGCCTCGGAGAGCGCCAAGAGGTCCTGACCTTGAAAATGGGCCGTGCCGCCATCAATTCGGCCCGGTGGGCTCGGCACCAGTCCCAGCATGGCGTAGCAGGAGACAGATTTACCCGAGCCGCTCTCGCCGATGATCGCGGTGATTTGGCGCTCCTCGACCGAGAAGCTGACGTTATCCACGGCCTTGTTGGTACCGTTGCGGGTCACAAAACTGACGGAGAGGTTGTCGACGGAGAGTAGGGCCACGGTTCAGTCCTTGGAGCCGCGCACGTCCAGCGCATCGCGCAGGCCGTCGCCGAGAAAGTTAAGAGAGAAGAGCGTGAGCGTCAGTGCGCAGCCGGGGAAGATCAGCAGCCAGGGATACTCTTCCATGGTCTCTGCACCGTAGCTGATGAGCAGACCCCATGAGGTCGCCGGCGGCTGAATACCCAGGCCCAGAAAGCTCAAAAAGGCCTCCAGTAGCATGACACTGGGAATCGTCAGCGTGGTGTACACGATGATTGGCCCCAGCGCGTTGGGTACCACGTGCTTACGGATAATCGCCGCGGGCGAGAGGCCCACTGAGACTGCCGCCTCGACAAACTCCTGTTGCCGCAGTGACTGCACCTGCGAACGCATGATGCGCGCCATGGTGAGCCACTCCACCGCACCAATGGCGAGGAACAAGAGCAGAATATTGCGCCCGAATACGACCATCAGCAGCACGATAAAAATCATGAAGGGCAGGGCGTAGAGAATGTCGACCAGGCGCATCATCACCGCATCGACGCGACCACCGACATAGCCTGCCACGGCGCCCCAAGTCACACCAATCAGCAGCGCCACAGCGGTGGCAATAAAACCGACCGCGAGCGAGATGCGGCCGCCGTACATGATTTGCGTCAACACGTCGCGGCCAAAGATATCGGTGCCCAGCCAGTGCGCCGCAGAGGGCGGTGAGGCACCGAGGTCGAGATTTTGGGCCTCGTAGCTGTAGGGCGCGATCCACGGCGTCAGCAGCGCCACCACGACCATGAACAGGAGCACGCTGCCACCAAATAGGGCGAGTTTGTTCTTGCGCAGTCGCAGCCAGGCGTCGTGCCAGAGCGAGGAGCCTTTTTCGGCATCCTCGAATACGGGGGCGACAGTGTTCATGAGCCGCTTCCCTGAAACTGGTGCCGGAGCCGGGGGTTCAGCCACGCCGCGATGATGTCGCTCAGGAGGTTAAAGAACACGATGAGTGAGGAGAGGAACACGGTGGTGCCCAAAATCATCGTGTAGTCCCGGTTAAACGCGGCCTGCACATAGAAACGCCCTAAGCCGGGGATCTGGAAAATGGTCTCGACCACGAACGAGCCCGCTAGCAAACCTGCAAAGGCCGGGCCAAGAAAAGCAATGACCGGAATCAGACCACCGCGCAGGGCGTGTTGGGTGACGACCCGCCACTCGGGCAGTCCCTTGGCGCGTGCAGTGCGGATGTAATCCTGAGAGAGGATCTCGAGCATGCCCGCGCGGCTCAAGCGCGCGATATAGGCGGCGTAGGCTGAGCCCAAGGTCACCGCGGGCAGAATTTTATCGCCGGGGATATCGCCCCAGCCGGTAATCGGTAGCCAGTCAAGCCAGATACCAAATACCAGCACCAATAGCGGCCCCAATAAGAAAGACGGCATACAGATGCCGATCATGGCCAGGCTCATCGGCACATAGTCCTGTGCGGTGTTCGGTCTTAATGAGGCAAATACCCCCGCTGTCACGCCGATACACAGTGCGATGATC
>CAJXDE010000189.1 GCA_913052635.1 uncultured Halieaceae bacterium | reverse complement strand
CGCTGCGGCCGCCACCACCACAGCGGGTTCGGGGGTTGCCGTTGCAGCCATACTGTCTTCCTGATTGTAGTCGTCCCAAGTCAACATAATCTTCTTCTCCTATTACAACGTGCGGCCAGCTCTTACTGGCAGGCTTCACAGTCTGGATCGTCCAGCGAGCAGGCCTGAGGCACTGGTGCTGGCTGAGGGGTTTCGGTAGCGCTGGACACGGCATTGAGATTGCCCGTATCTACCGTCGATTTTTCGGTGCCGGTGGCGGCCAGGGATCTCAGGTAATACGTCGTTTTGAGACCGCTGAACCACGCCATGCGGTAGGTCACGTCCAGCTTCTTGCCGCTAGCATTATTAATATAAAGATTCAGAGACTGCGCCTGGTCTATCCACTTCTGACGACGGCTCGCGCTGTTGACCAACCAGCGGGGTTCGACTTCAAACGCCGTGGCGTATTTGGCTTTCAGGTCCGCTGGAATACGGTCGATGGTTTGCACGCTGCCGTCGAAGTATTTCAGATCGTTGACCATGACCTTGTCCCACAGATCGCGGCTCTTCAGGTCATTGACCAGGTACGGGTTTACGACGGTGAACTCACCCGACAGATTCGATTTCACGTACAGGTTCTGATACGTGGGCTCGATGGACTGCGATACGCCTGTGATATTGGCAATGGTCGCCGTGGGTGCGATGGCCATCACGTTCGAATTACGCATGCCCACTGAGGCCACTTTGGTCTTCAGTGCGTCCCAGTCGAGGGTCTTGTCACGATTGACGTCGATATATTTTTCGCCCCGTTGCTCAATCAGGATGTCCAAGGAATCGAGCGGGAAGATGCCGCGGCTCCACAGCGATCCCTCATAGGATGAGTAGCTGCCGCGTTCACTCGCCAGCTCACTGGACGCCTCGATGGCGAAGTAGCTGATAGCCTCCATGGATCGATCCGCAAAAGTGACTGCGTCCTCTGATCCGTAGGGTGCATCGATCTTATACAGCGCATCCTGGAAGCCCATCAGGCCGAGGCCAATCGGGCGATGACGGAAGTTCGATCTCTCCGCCTGAGGCACAGAGTAGTAGTTGATGTCGATCACGTTATCGAGCATGCGGATCGCCGTGCGCACGGTGTCCCTGAGCTTGTCGAGATTCAGTTCACCGTTCTCAACGTGCTGCGGTAAATTCACCGACCCCAGATTGCAAACCGCGATCTCTTCAGAGTTGGTGTTCAACGTGATCTCGGTGCAAAGATTGGATGAGTGCACGACGCCACAGTGCTGCTGGGGCGAGCGCAGGTTGCAGGGATCTTTGAAGGTCATCCAGGGGTGACCGGTCTCGAAGATCATACCCAGCATCTTGCGCCAGAGGTTCTGTGCTTTCAGCGTTTTATGCAGCTTGAGCTCGCCATCCCGTGCCATCTGCTCGTAATGCTCGTAGCGCTCCTCGAAGGCAGTGCCATACAGGTCATGCAGGTCCGGCACGTCGTTGGGTGAGAACAGGGTCCAGTCACCATCCTCGAATACGCGCTTCATAAACAGATCGGGGATCCAGTTGGCGGTATTCATGTCGTGGGTTCGGCGACGGTCATCACCGGTGTTTTTGCGCAGGTCGAGGAATTCCTCGATATCCATGTGCCAGGTTTCAAGGTAGGCGCACACAGCCCCCTTGCGCTTGCCGCCCTGATTCACTGCTACTGCGGTGTCATTGACGACTTTCAGGAAGGGCACGATGCCTTGGCTTTTGCCGTTGGTGCCCTTGATGTAAGCACCCAGCGCCCGCACCGGTGTCCAGTCGTTACCGAGGCCCCCGGCAAACTTGGACAGCATGGCGTTGTCCTGAATTGCGCCGTAAATGCCGAACAGATCATCCGGCACGGTCGTCAGATAACAGGAGCTCAGCTGAGGCCGCAGGGTGCCGGAGTTGAACAGCGTCGGTGTCGAGCTCATGTAGTCGAAGGACGACAGCAGTCGATAAAACTCGATCGCTCGTTCGTTGGGGTTGTCTTCTCGCACAGAAAGCCCCATCGCGACACGCATAAAGAAGATCTGCGGCAGCTCGAAACGCACTTCATCGCTGTGGATAAAGTAGCGGTCATACAAAGTCTGCAGCCCGAGATATGTGAACTGCAGATCTCGCTCGGCTTCCAGCGCTTCACCCAGCATGTCGAGGTCAAACTCGGCGAGGTTCGGTGCCAGCAGCTCCAGCTCAATGCCGCGCTGGACGAACGCCTTGAGTGCCTGCGGGTAATAATAGGTGCTCATCTCTGCCTGAGTGGCGCTCTCTGCTACCCCCATGAAGCTCAGGCCTTCTGCGCGCAGATCATCGAGTAACAGCCGCGCGGCCGCGTAGCTGTAGTTGGGCTCCTGCTCGATCAAGGTGCGTGCCGTGATCACCAGAGAGGTGCTGCACTCTTTTGCCGATACCCCGTCGTAGAGATTGCGCAGGGCTTCATCGATGATGGCGGACTCGCTGACATCCTGCAGTCCGGCACAGGCTTCGGAGACGATGGTGCCAATGCGGTCGATATCCAGAGGTGCCTTGCCGCCATCGGGCTGAACAATATTGATGCCCTTTGCAGCGGCCTGTGATTCAGGAGACAGCTCTACCTTGGCATCGCGTTCTTGGCGTCGCGCTTCTCGATAGATCACATAGTCGCGCGCGATTTTGTGCTCACCGCCGCGCATCAATTCGAGCTCGACCTGATCCTGGATGTCCTCGATGTGCAGCGTGCCGCCCGAGGGCATGCGGCGTTTAAAGGTCGCGACGACCTGCGCAGTCAGGTTGGCAACTGTTTCATGAATGCGGCTACTGGCAGCAGCAGTGCCACCTTCCACAGCCAAAAAGGCCTTGGTAATTGCGACCGTGATTTTGCTGTCCTCAAAAGGGACCACGGTGCCGTTGCGTTTGATAACCCGCAATTGGCCAGGAGCAGTGGCGGACAATCGTGTCGGGTTGGGGTTTTCTCGAGTCGCAGCTGGAGTGGACGCGACGCTTTCTTGTTCTATTGACTCACTGCCTGTTTGCATATCTTGGGCTGCCTCTGAAACGCCAATTTCTCGTGATGTGCTGGTCCTTTTTTTCCGGGAACAGGCCTCCGTTGAGCTTTATTTGGTTTTTTGGCTCAACAACTATATGTGGGGGTTCACAGATCCGGAAACCCCAAGATAGGCGGGTATGACCGACAATGCAAGCATAGGATGCTGGGTCTTTTTTGTGGACATTCTGTGGGTAACGGACCGCAGCCGGCATGCCCGTCGCGCTAAGTCACTGACTTTTAGCTCGAAAACGGGCTTATCCCCGCGAATGCCGGGCGTGGAAAATTTTTATGATTGTCTCGTAAAAAACGGTAATACCCACAGCATAGGACTCGGGCTGGGTAATCAGGCGCTGAGCAGCAACTCCATCAGTGCTTTTTGCGCATGCAGGCGATTTTCCGCTTCCTGCCAGATGACGGAATCGGGAGCGTCCATGAGCTCCGCCGTGATTTCCTCGCCCCGATGAGCGGGCAGACAATGCATATATAGGGCGTCCGAGGACGCGCGATCGAGCAGCGCCCGATTCAGTTGGTAAGGCGCCAACACGGCCTCGCGCGC
>CAJXDE010000188.1 GCA_913052635.1 uncultured Halieaceae bacterium | reverse complement strand
CTCCACCTGGCTCGATGCCTCGGTGGAGAGCTCTGCGAACAGGCCGTTGATTGCCTCGCGAATCGCACTAGTCAGTAACTCGGCCCCTTCAGGGTGCATCATCACGTAGGAGACCCGGCTCATCAGGTCCTCGCCGAAGCGGATCTGTGGATTCATCACGCCCGCCGAGCCCAGTACTTCGCCGGTATTCAGGTCGCAGAGGTGCGCCGCGACGGTGGTCGAACCGACATCAATGGCAATACCGCGTGGTTGGTCAAACAAACCTGGCCAGATGCCAGTAATCCGATGCTCCTGGTAGACCGCCACCGTGACACCACGATCTTCGCGTGTGAGTGCCGCCTGCAGCGCATGGAGCTGCGAATTGGCCAGCGTGAGCCCCGTAACACCCCAGTCACGCTCGAGGGCCTCGAACAGGAACTGCATTTCGCCGCGGGGATCTTCGAGGCTGGGTTCATCGATCTGCACATAGTACAGCCGTGTGGCGGTGTCGAGTCGGATATCCCGGGATTCCATCTCTTTACGCACGATCTGTCGGTGAACCTGACTCTCCGCCGGGACATCAATCACCGCATCATCGAGCAGGGTGGTGTGGCAGCTGAGGCGCCGGCCCTCCTTTAGCGGGCCTTTACGCTCCTCAAACTTCTCTTCGGTCGCGGAGAAAGGCGAGAGATGGTCAGCATCAGATTCAATCTGGTGCTTGGCAAAGGAACCGGTGACGCAGCTGATCTGGCAACGGCCGCACAGGCCGCGCCCGCCGCAGACCGAGTCGATATCGACCCCGAGACTGCGGGCGGCGTCCAAGAGGGGGGTGCCTCGCCGAAAAAACCCCCGCCGGCCTGAGGGCATGAACAGGACTTTGACATCGCCCTCTGCCAAGGATTAAGCGCTCCTGCGTCGACCGGCGCGGCCAGCGCGACGGCCGCCACGGCCTTCGCCCTCTGCAGCGGGCTCCCGGTAGGCGCGAATCCAGTTTGTACAATCGGGGTCGTGACCCATCATCACGTCACCGCCGCGCACCGCCTGCATGACTTCAGGGTGAAGCGGGCTGGTGATAGCAGAGGTCATGCCTGCCCCCATAGCCATAGTCAGAAATGCGGCATTGATGCCATTGCGGTTGGGCAGGCCAAAACTCACGTTCGACGCGCCGCAGGTGGTATTCACCTTGAGCTCTTCTCGTAGTCGTCGCACCAGCGCCATGACCTGCACGCCCGCAGTGTTAATGGCGCCAATGGGCATGACCAGTGGGTCAACGACGATGTCGCTATAAGGAATGCCATAATCTGCTGCCCGCTCAACAATCTTTTTGGCCACGGCAAAACGCACGTTGGGGTCCTCTGAGATGCCCGTCTCGTCATTGGAGATCGCCACCACGGCGGCTTTGTATTTGGCGACGAGCGGTAACACTCGCTCGAGTACTTCGTCTTCACCGGTGACAGAGTTTACCAATGCTTTACCCTGATAGATCGCGAGCCCTGCTTCCAAGGCCTCGACAATAGAGGAATCGATGCTGAGCGGGACATCGGTAATTGACTGCACCAGCTGCACCGCTTCGGCGAGGATGCGGGGCTCGTCTGCCAGAGGAATACCCGCATTGACGTCGAGCATATGGGCGCCCGCCGCGACTTGCGCCAGTGCATCGGACTCGACTCGGCTGTAATCACCGTTCTTCATTTCCTCGGCGAGAATCTTACGGCCGGTTGGGTTGATGCGTTCGCCGATAATGACAAAAGGCTGATCGAAGCCGATATGCACTTCCCGGGTCGCTGAGCTAATGGTGGTTGTCGTCATGAGTGTTGCCTGAAGTGATTTGAAGTTATTTGAAGTTATGGGAATTTATAGCGAGTGATAGTGAGGGGACCTTATCCAAGGGAATCGGCTAAGGAGCCGGTCGCCAGGGTTCTCTGTTGCCCAGGGCGTTGGAGCGGGTAACGATCTCGCCGATCCGGTCTTCCATGCGGTAGGCCATTATGTGTGCGCCGCTCACGCCCTCGATTTCGCGGACCTGTTCGATCAGATCGATACACAGATTCACGCCTTCCTGTTTCTGATCTTCGGCGCCGGACAGGCGTTTGATCACCTCATCGGGAATGTGCACCCCCGCCACGTTTTTGCGGATCCACTCAGCCGCTTTCGCTGACGCCAGCGGGCCGACACCGGCCAATACATACGCTTTCTCAAGAAGACCCATGTCGCGCACCTGCGCCATGAAGGTTTTCATACGTTCGATATCAAAGCAGTACTGGGTCTGGATGAACTGCGCGCCGGCGGCGATCTTTTTTGCCATGCGGTGCGGGCGAAAATCCAAGGGCGGTGCGAAGGGGTTCGCGGCGCCGCCCAAAAATAACCGTGGCGGTGCGCTGATGGCGCGCCCGCTGAGGAACCGCTGCTCGTCGCGCATGTGGCGCACCATGCCCAGCGCCGAGATGCTGTCCATATCGAACACCGGTTTGGCCTCTGGGTGGTCACCGGATTGCACGCCATCGCCGCTCAGACACAGGATATTGCACACGCCCATCGCTGCAGCGCCGAGAATGTCGCCCTGCATGGCGATGCGATTACGGTCGCGGCAGGACTGCTGCAGGATCATGGCGTAGCCGCGTCGCGTCAGCAGCGAGCAGATCCCCATACTCGACATATGGCAGTTGGCGCCTGAACTGTCGGTGGCATTGATGGCATCCACGTAGCCGTCAAACAATGCAGCGCGCTCATATACATCCGCCGGGTCGGCCGAGTCCGGTGGGGCAATTTCTGCCGTGACCGCGAAATGACCCGCCCGCAACACGCGCTCAAAGCGGCCGGGGGAGGTGTGCCCGGGAAGGATCGGCAGGTTCTCGCCGGGAGTGGGTTCGTCGTCGAACTTCACGCGGACTCTCCATTACGCAGCCGCAGGGCGCGCAGCCAGGCACTACGGCCTTTTATGCGGTTATCCACCGGCGGCTGAATGATTTTGATGGTGTCTTCGGGGGTGCCGATTTTCTGGCTACCTTCCCAGGCGTTGACCCAGACACAGGTCATCTCGGGCTTGATCTCGCAGCCGCCGTTCTGGCGGACGCCACCACAGGGTCCGTTGCGCAGGGTTTTGGGGCAGTTCATGGGGCAGGCCATGCCCGTCTCACCGAGCGTGCACTGTCCGCAGGACTGGGAGTCAAACAAAAAACCTTTCACTACGCCTTCTATAGCGGCGAAGGGCTTGTCGAGCCGCTCATGGCCGATGGCCCTTAGCAGTGGGTTGAAAAGGGCGAGGGTGCCTTCCAGCGCGGCGTAGCATTTTTTCAGCCAACCGGCGTTGCGAACGGACCAGAGTCTTACTGCTTTCATTCGCTGACCTCGGCACTGCCTTTTTGCTTAACCAGCACCGCGAGTTGTTCGTCGGAGACCTGTGACTCGATTTCCTCACCCAGGCGCTGTGCGATGTCCTCGAGGGCGCCTTCGGCCTCAATGCTTGTGGTGACCCGGCGCCATTCGTCGAGGTAGGCATCACTGCCGCCTTTACCGGCGCGCATGGCTGCGCGGTCAATGGCTTCCTGAAAGCGGGCACTGAGCATGTACTTGCCGCGCTCACGACCGCGCTTGATCAGTACCTGCGA
>CAJXDE010000187.1 GCA_913052635.1 uncultured Halieaceae bacterium | reverse complement strand
GTCGGGTCCCCACAGCTCACCACCGCGACTCCCTCACCCTGGCAATCCGTGTAAGCCTCGCACTGGAGATCATGTTCCTGCGTCAGCGCGGTCTGCCAAGGCACAGCTGGCCCGTTACACCCCATGGTCTCAGCCCAGATACGGGTATTGTCTGCAGCCGATGTGTATACCCACCCATAGGTAGACGGCAGCCCATTAGGCGGGACGCCGTCGTCCTGCTCGCCGTAGTAATGGAGCATGGGCAACCTCTCGCTGGGCCCACAGGCGTGGCCCGGGGGCATCTGGTAAATCATGATGCCCACAGCAGCAAAGTGCTCAGGATAATCACAGCCCAGCCGCTGCACCATGCTCCCGCCGTTACTGTTACCCAGCAGATAAAAACGATCGGAGTCTACAAGTAGACTCTCTTTAACCGATTGCGTGATCGACAGCAGAAATCCCACATCATCCTCACAGGAGGTCCAGTCGCAGGCTTTGCAGTCACCGCACTCGGGATAGCAGGGGTAATCAAGGCGATCGGGCAAACAGTGGGGGCCGGCCTCGGTAGGTACATTGCTCGCCAGATCGTTCCATGAGCTCACCAGATCATCACCACTCTGCCAGGCGACTTTTGAGTAAAACCCGGCTCCCTGGGGATACACCACAATGTAGTCATTGGCGTTGGCGTGGGGGTTAATCTCATGGGCAGAAGCGAGCCCCGTAGCGGTGGTTCCATAGCCATGAAGCGCCATCACCACTGGCAATGGCCGGCTGCCATAAGCCTCGGGCAGATACACATAGTACTGCCGGGATTTTGCTCCGATTGTCATCGTGCGTCGTTGGAACTGTGCCTTATCAGGACCCCGGAGAAATGCCGAGACGCGCTCGATCACCTGCTGCTGGTAACACTCGGGATTAGACCCAAAGTGACCACAGTCTCCCGGGATCTCGACGACTTCAAAACCCAGCTGCTTGGCAAACTCCTTGTTGGGCTCCGGGTTGACGGTCATATCTCGCTCAAAAACCACGGCCAGCACACTGGGTCTGCCCATTGCCTTCAACCGGTCCTCAAAGTCCGGACGACCCCGCCGAATGTCGTGCTGCGCAGTGGAGGCGTTCTGGCTGGCGCGATCGGCAATGGCCGCCGCGTTATCAAACCGCGCCATACCCGCCAGCCACTCATCAAACTGCTCCATTGAGCGCTCGCGGTTCAAATACTCAGGTGTCCAGAACACCATGCCATCGATCAACGCCAGCAAGTGGGCCTTGCGCTGTATTGCTTCAGGGGAATCCTCGGGCAGTGCCAGCACTTCCTGCCAGGCGCGACCCTTTACTCGGTCGTAAAACGTGTACCAGGGCGTGCCTTCAATCGGCACAAAGTGAGTGGCGAAGCCCGGATACATCATTAGCCACTCATAGGTCTGATAACCGCCCATCGAGGCGCCCACCACGGCGTGAAGGTGCTCAATCTCTAGATGCTCGGTCAACAACTGATGCTGCAACTTGACCTGATCCCGAATAGTGAACGCGGGGAAAGGGCTTTGCGCGCTGTTTGAGGGAGAGGAAGAGACGCCATTGCCCAGCGCATTGACGGCGATGACAAAGTAGTCGTCGGTATCGACAATGCCGTCCGGGCCGAGATAGTTGTAAGTGGCCAACCCCTCAGCGTTACCGTTGAGCCAGGTAGGCATGAGCACAATGTTGCTGAGATCAGGCGCCAGCCGGCCGTAGGTGCGAAAGGTCAGCCGGCAGGCCTCAATGACCTCTCCGTTCTCGAGAACACACTCCCCCATGTTTGTCGCGTGGAGCCTGCCTTCATGGGTTTCTGACAGCCAGTCGTCGATCGACAATGCGCTTGCCAAGGGACTGACGAACAAACACAGCATGGCGAGCACGCTGCGCAGTGTAGGGCCGATCAAATCGTCACAACGACGCATCCGCGCACGCTCCCCTCTTCAATGATTTCATGAGCCTTTACCATCTGTTCGAAAGGCAGCATCTCGGCAATGCGGTGCTGCAGGCCGCCCTCAATTAAAGCAGCCTGGGTGTCCGCTACTGCCTGTGCCTTGGCCTCTTCCGGCATGGCATAGACAATGACCATGCGGACCGTTAGGTCCATAAACATCATGGTCCTGAAGGGCAGTGCGGGTTCGGGTACCACGGTACTGGAGTAAGTCGCAATCGTGGCGCCGATCCTCACACACTGCAGCAGCTCGGGCAGATTGGCGCCGAACTCCACATCGATCACCCGATCGATCTTTTGGCCCCCGGTCAGATCCAGCACTGCCTTCCCCCACTCGGGTTCACGATGATTGACCACTGCCTCGGCGCCGCCTTTCCGGCAGGCCGTGGCGTCTTGTTCATTACTCGCCGTCGCAATCACGCGCGCGCCGGCGCGATGCGCCCACTGGATGGCGTAGTGGCCGACCCGGCCCGCGCCACCCGTGACCAGTATCAGCTGATTGGCTACGGGGCCATCCGCGAACACGCAGCGGTGGGCAGTCATGATGGGAATGCCGATACAGGCCCCCACCTCAAACGAGGCGTTGTCGGGCAAAACCGGCGCACGCGCGCTGTCGAGGGCGACGGTTTCCGCAGCAGTACCCAACTGGCGGTCGTATTGAGCCTGATACACAAACACCCGCTCACCGAGGCGGGAAGGCGACACACCCTCACCCACTGCTGTGATCACGCCCGCGCCATCGCTATGGGGTATCACTGGCCCAGCTTCTAATAAGTCAGGAAAGGCCCCGGCGCGTTTTTTCACGTCGGAAGGGTTCACCCCGGTGGTATGGAGCTGCACCAATACCTCACCCGGACCGGGTTCAGGCGTGGGCCAGTCACCCTGCTGCAGCACGTCCTGCGCTAAACCGAATGCATCAAACCAGCACGCTTTCATCGATCGCACCTTATGGGTCCAGCCAGTTAGCGAGACTCTCGGTATGACCGTCGATCCCCAGCGTCTGGCCGGAGATCATCCGTCCGCCGGGCCCCGCGAGAAAACATACCATCGCGGCGATGTCCTCGGGGTACACAAAATCTCTCAGCGAGCTTTGGCGTTGATAGATCTTGCGGATCTCACCCGGCGTCATGCCGCGCTCAGCGGCATCGCGATCAATGACGCGGTCAATCCGCTCACCGCCCACACTGCCCGGGCACAGTGCGTTGACCCTGATATTCCAGGGGCCCAACTCCATGGCCCAGGTCTGGGTGAGCCCAATCGCCGCCCATTTAGCTGCCACGTAGGGGGAGCGCATTGGGCAACCGTACCGCCCCGCACTGGAGGACATATTGAGAATGAGACCGCTGCGCCGGGACTTCATCAGCGGGATTACCAGACGCGTGAGATAGAAGACGCTGTTAAGGTCGGTATCAATCGTGGACTGCCACGCCGCCACCTCGATGTCCTCCACAGGCTGTTGGGGGCCCGCAACACCAGCGTTATTTAATAAGAGATCAAGCCGTTGGTGGGGACCAACCAAAGAATGAAAGGCCGCTTCGACTTGCGCCGCATCCGCTACGTCACAGACCACCCCGCTGCCCTCGCCGAATACATTTCGAAATTGCGCAATCGCATCAGCATCAATATCGAGGGTGAGCACACGATGA
>CAJXDE010000186.1 GCA_913052635.1 uncultured Halieaceae bacterium | reverse complement strand
CTTGACCGAAGCTCGCACTTTCATCGGAAACTCCTGATTCCTATCTCACCCGACCCGCGGGGCTGAGGCTCCCGAGGTTGGCTTTCTTCATCACACCCTCGTATTGGTGCGACATAAGATGGCTCTGTACCTGAGCCATAAAGTCCATTACGACCACCACCACGATCAGCATGGAGGTACCGCCCAGATAAAAGGGCACGTTAAACATCACCACCAAAAACTGTGGCAGCAGGCAGACCAGAGCGATATAGGCAGAGCCAAACACCGTCAAGCGGGTCAGTACACCGTCGATGTAGTTGGCGGTTTGCTGCCCTGGTCGGATACCTGGCACAAACGCGCCGGACCGTTTCAAGTTATCCGCCACTTCCTGCGGGTTGAACATCAACGCAGTGTAGAAGAAGCAGAAAAAGACGATAAAGCCGGTAAACAGCAAAATATTCAGGGGCTGACCGGGACCAATCGCCACGGCCAGGTCCTGCAACCAGTCAGAGCTGTCGCCACTGCCGAACCACTGCGCAACCGACGCCGGGAACAGCAGGATGGAGCTGGCAAAAATGGCCGGAATCACCCCCGCCATGTTGACCTTGAGGGGCAAGTGAGAGGCTTGAGCCTGCATCATACGCCGCCCCTGCTGGCGCTTAGCGTAGTTCACCGTGATGCGGCGTTGGCCGCGCTCAATGAACACCACCAAATAAATCACGACTGCTGCGAGCACCAGAATGCCTAGCAGGATCAGAATGCTGATCTCGCCTTGGCGCGCCTGCTCCAGAGACTGGCCAATAGCTGCCGGCAAACCCGCGACAATACCGGCAAAAATGAGCAGGGAGATACCGTTACCGACGCCTCGCTCGGTAATCTGCTCACCCAGCCACATCATGAATACCGCACCCGTCACGAGCGACGCGACGGCGGTCACATAAAAGCTGAGTCCGGTCGCGTAGGTCAGACCCTGATTGGCAAGACCCACGGTCATGCCGGAACCCTGAACCAACGCCAAGACCACGGTGAGGTATCGGGTCCACTGGGAGATCTTGCGCCGGCCCGCCTCGCCCTCTTTCTTCAGCTGCTCCAACTGCGGTGTCACCGCGGTCATCAACTGCATAATGATGGACGCCGAGATATAAGGCAGGATGCCCAACGCCAGAATACTCATGCGCTCCAGAGCGCCGCCTGAGAACACATTCGCCAGCCCGAGAATGGTGCCCTGATTCTGGTCAAACAAGGATGCCAGCTGCTCGGGATCGATACCGGGTACCGGGATATGGGTCCCGATACGGTAGATCAACAGCGCAATCAGCACAAAGCGCAGGCGAGCAAATAGCTCACCCATGCCGGCCGAATTCATGGAAGGCATCCCGTTCGCCATCGATTAGGCCTCGACGCTCCCGCCCGCGGCTTCGATCGCTGCTTTAGCACCCTTGGTGACCGTGACGCCGCGGACGTTTACCGCGCGGCCGATCTCGCCAGAGAGGAATACGCGCACGCGCTTAACGTCGTCTTTGATGAGGTCCGCCGCTTTCAGCGACTCCAGATCCACTACATCACCTTCGACGCGGTTCAATTCATGCAGCCTGACTTCCGCAGTCGTGCGGCCAATCCGCGAGGTAAAGCCATACTTCGGCAGGCGCTTCTGCAGAGGCATCTGGCCACCCTCAAAGCCGGCCTTGACGGTGCCACCGGATCGAGACTTCAAACCCTTGTGACCACGGCCCGCGGTTTTGCCGACGCCTGAACCGATGCCGCGACCCACGCGCTTAGCGTTTCGCTTGGCGCCCGGAGCCGGCTTCAAACTGTTTAAACGCATTTCATCAGACATTGCTCTCGCCCTCGACGCGGACCAGGTAGTTCACCTTGTTAATCATGCCGCGCACAGACGGGGTATCTTCCACCTCGACCGTGTGGCCAATACGACGCAGGCCCAAACCCGCGACACACGCCTGATGCTTTTTCAGACGGCCGTGGATGCTGCGCACCTGCGTAACTTTGATCATTTCTTTACTCATCAGTCTCTCCTCACTACTCAGCTGAGGATCTCTTCTACGCTGAGGCCACGTCGTGCCGCAACGTCCTCAGGCGAGCTCATATCCCGGAGGCCCTTGAAGGTCGCCTGAACCACGTTGACCGGATTGGTTGAGCCATAGCACTTGGCCAGTACGTTGTGCACACCGGCGAGTTCCAGCACAGAGCGCATCGCACCACCGGCAATCACGCCCGTACCCTCTGAGGCAGGCTGCATGTAAACCTTGGAAGCACCGTGAACGGCCTTGATCGGGTATTGGAGGGTGCCGTTAACCAACTGCACCTGCACCATGTTGCGGCGCGCTGACTCCATGGCTTTCTGGATAGCAACAGGCACTTCGCGCGCCTTACCCCGGCCATAGCCAACGCGGCCTTTGCCGTCACCAACCACGGTCAGCGCCGTAAAGCTCATGATGCGGCCGCCCTTAACCGTCTTGGCGACCCGGTTCACCTGAACCAGCTTCTCCTGAAGATCTCCCTCAGTCCGCTGATCGCCCTGCTGCTTTTTGTCATTCATTGCCATACTTAAAACTCCAGCCCGCCTTCACGCGCAGCTTCTGCAAGTGCTTTCACCCGTCCGTGATATCGGAAACCTGACCGGTCAAATGCCACTGCCGTGACGCCAACCGCCTTCGCGCGCTCCGCGACCAGCTTGCCTACGGCCGCCGCCGCTGCGACATTGCCCGTGGCGCCAGAGCGCAGATCTTTATCCAATGTCGAGGCCTGGGCCAACACGTTCTTGCTATCGCCAGAAATAATCTGGGCGTAGATATGTCGCGGCGTGCGATGCACTGACAACCTGACGGAACCTGCAGTTCGCGTATGCACCCGAGATTTTTTGGCGCGGCGCTGACGCGCTTGTGTCTTGGTATTCATTGCCGTATCCGATTACTTTTTCTTGGCTTCCTTACGCCGGACGTACTCGTCGGCGTAGCGGATGCCTTTTCCTTTGTAGGGCTCCGGGGGTCGGAAGCTGCGAATTTCCGCAGCGGCCTGACCGACCGCCTGCTTGTCGATCCCGGAGATCACAATTTCTGTCTGGCTGGGCGTATCGGCTGACACGCCCTCTGCCAGCTCGTAATCCACCTGGTGCGACAGGCCAATCGTCAGATTGACCGTCTTACCGGAAGCTTTCGCACGGTAACCAACGCCATTGAGCACCAGCTTCTTCTCCCAACCTTCAGAGACACCCTTCACCATGTTGGCCAGCAGGGAACGGGTCGTACCCGCCATCGCACGATGGCTGTCGCCCTCGTAAGTAATGGTGGCCACGTCTTCTTCCAAGTTGACGCCGACACCATCGGTCAAGGTCAGATCCAGCGTGCCCCTGCCGCCCTTAACCGAGAGGTTCAGTCCCTCGATTTCGATGTCTACCCCTTTGGGCAGGGTGACCGGACTATTAGCTACACGAGACATTTCTCTAACACTCCAATTCTCTGATCAGAAGACTGTGCAGAGGACTTCGCCCCCAACACCGGCGGCTCGCGCCGCCCGATCTGTCATAACCCCACGGGAAGTCGACACAATGGCGACACCCAGCCCACCGCGCACCGATGGCAAATCGTCCTTGCCGGAATAGCGGCGCAACGAAGGATTACTGATGCG
>CAJXDE010000185.1 GCA_913052635.1 uncultured Halieaceae bacterium | reverse complement strand
TAGAGGCGGCGATGGCCGGCTATGAGGTGCGACGCTCATGAGAGTGTGGCTCATAGTGTGTAGCTTACTGTTCGCAACCGATGTTGTCGCGCACCGGTTCGCGCCCTCGTTGCTCGAAGTGACGCAGCTCTCCGCGACAGCCTTTAGCGCCAACTGGAAAACGCCGTTGCAAAAAGTCTCCGCGACGCCCATTGAACCGCGTTTCCCCGCCTCCTGCGAGGTTACCTCAGCTTCACCCTGGGTTCAGGAGGGCACCGGAGAGCTCAAGCAGATCCAGTTGGCTTGCCCGACGGGCTTAGTGGGGGAGACCGTGTCGATCTCGGGCTTAGGGCAAAACCAATCCTCTGCGCTGCTGCGCATCACTTTGGCTGACGATATTTTTCATCAGGCGGTGTTCACCGCCACCGAGCCTGAGTTTGTGGTGCCCGAGGAAGGCTCTGCCGGCACTGTCGCTCTCGACTACACCCGGCTCGGCGCTGAGCATATCTGGGCAGGTCCCGATCACCTTTTGTTTGTGATGGGACTGTTGCTGCTGGTGGGCTGGAACCGGAGTCTTATCTACACCGTCACGGCATTTACGCTGGGGCATAGCGTGACTCTTGCCATGGTCACGCTGGGGCTGTTCGACTACCCGGTGTCATTGGTGGAGTTCATGATCGCGCTGTCGATTTACGTCTTGGCGGTGGAGCTCGCGCGTGTGGCGGCAGGCGCCTTGTGGCGACAGCCTTGGTGGTTGGCGGGTGGCTTTGGGCTGTTGCACGGCATGGGCTTTGCCGGTGCACTGGCAGAGACCGGTCTGCCGCAATCAAACGTGCCGTTGGCGCTGCTGTTCTTCAATGTGGGGATCGAGCTGGGCCAGCTGGGCTTCATTGTGCTTCTGGTCCTGCTGGCAGGCTTAGGGTATCGTCTGATTGGCGAGCGAATTGGTGCGCTTAGACCGCTACCGGTTTATGTGCTCGGCGGACTCTCAGTAATGTGGTGTATTGAACGCGGGTTGGAAGTGCTAGCCTAAGGGTTGCCCGGCCATTTTTTCATCGCAATGATCGAATGAAAGGCGATGGCAATGCCCTCGTCGATGTGATTTTCATTTGCCAGCACGTCCCGGCGACGAACAAAGGCGGTGCCACTGCGGGTATCCACCGCGTCGGTGACATCCATACCGCCTTCACCTGAGAAGATGCGCTCGAGATCCATGTTGAACCAGGCGACGCGCATGGTGGCGGCAGCGACAGGTCGAGACCAGTCAAACTCCGCGGTGACGCCACTGCCCGCGCCCTGAACGGCGGGCTTGCGGGTAACACCGTCGAAACGCGTTACCCGGTTGAGTCCCTGCTCGTAGTAGGCATCCTTCTCGACGATGTCGGTGAAAACAATGCTGCCGATGTCAGTTTGATTGCGCAGCTGGTCGCGCACCGCCTGCACAATCTGAATAAACGATTTTTGATTGACCCGGCCGGTGGTGGGGTCGATGGGGTCACCGTAAATCAGTACGGCGTTATTCCAGCGCTGGGAGAACTCACGTTGCGGCCGTACTTCGTAGCCCGCGTCTTCCAGATATTCCTGTACCCTCCCGTCGACAAAGCTCTCTCGCTTTTTAAGGTAGTTGCGCGAGGGCCCACCGAGGTTCACGCTGGCGATCACCACGACGTTACTGTCGAGTTGGTCAAACAGGCGTTGTTCGAAGACATTGGTCGGCGTGGTGGGGTTGTAGCCGCCGCCCACAGTTGCGGAACCACACGCGACAAGTCCCATCAGCACCAGCGCGGGGATCACAAAGTGCCAAAAAGAACGCATTGAGCTGGCAATCTGCCGAAAGACGGCGAGAAGGGGGTCGCGGTTGGGCATGGTGTCATTCCTGATTAACGAAGTGCGTATGCTACCAAAGGAGCAGAGCAGATGAACAATGTCCTCTATACCCGCACCTCGGGGCAGGGCGCTGATCTAATATTGCTACATGGTTTATTCGGCCAAGGCACAAACTTACGCAGTGTGGCCCGGGCACTAGAGGCGGACTTCCGTGTGCACTGCTTGGATTTGCCTGATCACGGCCGCTCGCCCTGGCTGACTGAAGCGTCTCTAGCGACCTATGCCGCCGCAGTGCGTGACTGGATGGAGCATCACGAGCTGCCAGCGGCCCACATTTTGGGTCACTCGATGGGTGGCAAGGTCGCGATGGAGCTAGCGCTCACTGAGGCGGGGCGGGTAAGGAAGCTGGTGGTGGCAGATATGGCACCGGTCACTTATGCCGAGAAACACCAAGCGATTCTCGACGCTTTGCAGCTGGTGGCAAACCAAGTGTGTCAAACAAGAACGGAAGCAGAGGCTTTGCTGGGCGAGGTGATCGACGATCCGGGCGTCGTGAGTTACTTGCTGATGAGTCTTGAGCGCGGCGTCACAAGTGAGGCCTACAAGTGGCGCTTCAACTTGGCGGGTTTGGCCAGCGCCTACGGTCGACTGTGCAAGGCACCCACCGAGTCGGAGCCGTTTCAAGGTTACACGCTGTTCTTGAAGGGCAGTGAGTCGGCGTATATACAGGCATCGCACGAGCGAGAGATTCAAAGGCGCTTTCCCTGCAGTCAGCTGGTGACGGTGAATCGGGCCGGACATTGGCTGCATATCGACCAGCCGGAGCAGTTCAGCGGCGCTGTGCGGGCGTTTTTACTGTCAGACGCTGGCTATACGTGGGGGCCCTAGAAGGGCGCTTGAGCTGTTGATACGCGGTTGGGCATTGAGAAAACGGTCAAGCCGCGTTTCCGACAGATCAAAAGTGTCCACAGATTCTGTGGATAACTCTTGGGATAATTTGTTTAATCAAGCCTTCAGCCCCGCAAAGCCGTCTAAGACAGCGAATTGGTTAATTTTTGACCAACCCTATATAATTGATTAAAATCAATGGCTTATGTAGTATCGGTGAGTGGAGTTATGCGGTGTGTCACATAAACCCCATAAAAGTGTCATCGATAGGGCGCGTGTGTATAACCGCGCGTGAGCGGGTACTACAGAACCCTGACAACGCGCAACCCCCTTTTACCAATTTTTTCGCGCAGAGGGCAAAAAAAATTTCAGTCGCCGCGGTAGCGACACCCCGCGTCACAGGTTTCGCGGACCTCTACTTCGGTGAGTTCGGGCAACGCGGGCTTCAGTCGGGTCCAAATCCAGCGACATAGATTTTCGCTTGTGGGGTTCTCAAGCCCTTCGATGTCATTCAGGTAATGGTGGTCCAGCTTTTCCAACAAAGGGTCAAAGGACTGGTTAATCACATTGAAATCCATGATCCAGCCGGTCTCGGGGTCGACCTCTCCCTCAATAGTGATGCGGATGTGATAGGAGTGGCCGTGTAAACGCGCACATTTATGCCCCTCCGGGACTTTGGGGAGAAGATGCGCCGCTTCAAAGCGAAAATCTGTGTAGAGCTCCATCGCATTATCTCGCAGTGGGGGTGAAAAATTTCGCGGCGATTCTACACGTTTTGGGTGGTGCTGAGATGCCTGAGAACGACGCGCGAAGGGCCAGAAAGCGCATTGACAGTGGGGGCGCGATCCCTATAATGCCGTGCTCTGGTTTGGGGTGATTAGCTCAGCTGGGAGAGCATCTGCCTTACAAGCAGAGGGTCGGCGGTTCGATCC
>CAJXDE010000184.1 GCA_913052635.1 uncultured Halieaceae bacterium | reverse complement strand
CCGGGCAGAGGGTCTGGCCAACGTGCCAAGAGCGCATTGAGCACAGGCGTGAGTTCCGGCCAGTGACCCAGCGCGCGGCACATGTCCTTAGGCCTGAAGGGCGCTCTCTCTAATCCGACATAGTGCAGCGTTGCGCCGGGGCGGCGCTGCCTGAGCCACTCGGTGACTGTCAGGCACAGATTTAGCCCGGTACCCACACCGATTTCCCCAATTACAAAAGGCTGATCAGTGGTCTGTGTCTGCCAGCGCTCCGACAGCCGGTTGCCGTCCAGGAACACGTACCGGCTCTCGGCCAGCCCGTCCTCAGTGGAAAAGAAAATATCGCCAGAGTCGCGCGCGACCGGCGCGTCGGCGCGCCAGTCAAGTGTGAGCGGCGCCAGCGGTGTCCAGAGAGTTTGGGTGGGGTTGATCAAGGGTTGGTCACTCTCAACAGCGGGGTGGGGCGAGAGCCTCGCCAAGCCCGCCGTCGCCGCTTAGTCTACCAAACCCCTGTCGGCACCGCGTTCTTGACAAAACACAGTAGGAGTCGACGGAGGGGCAGGGTACACTCGCGGCTCGAGCAGGAGGGTACATGGCAGCAGGCGAAAAAACACTGACTGATGAGCAGTTTGCGACCATCAGCGTCAATGTTTTGCATCAAACCTTGATTGAGGTGTCACGCACGGTGGGCAAGCGCATTTTTCGCGAGCTCGAAGCCGGGACCCGGGTTGCCCTGACGCAGCTCCGCATGGAGGATGGCGGTCAGGTGCGGCTTGATCTGACTCTCGATCACACTGAGTTTCGTGGCGCACTCAACTTCTCGCTCTTCCGGGATTCGGTATTGGCGTTGCTGGCCAAGATGACCGAGACGCTCAAAGACGAGGACACGCCGTTACCCGCACTGCGAATGATGGATGAGGGCGGTCAGGCCACCTCAGAGCGGCGCCTGTTTGGCGTGCCTGGCGTGATCGCGGTTGAGGGTGTGCCCAACATGCTGATGATGGGTGCCACACCGTCGCCGAGCGAGCCGGTGGTGCTCATTGAGTTGATGTATATCGACCCCGAGCAGTTTGCTCAGTCGGACGCCAGCGCGACCTCTTCCAACAGCTGAATCGCCGGCGGCGGAACGACGGTCACGGTTTCTTTCTCTGTCGGTGCTGCAACCTGCGCCTCACCTTTGGCGACGGCTTTTCCTGCCTGATTTTCCACCGTGCAGCCCAATGTGACCCAAGGTTGCTTGCCATGCTTGTCAGTCACCTTAAGGGTGACTGTAAGGGTATCGCCTAAAAACACTGGCGCGCGGAACTGGAGGCTCTGACTCAGGTAAATCGAGCCCGGCCCCGGCAATTGCATGGCGATGGCGGCGCTGACCAATGCGCCGGTGAGCATGCCGTGGGCAATGCACTCACCAAAGGCCGTGGTAGCCGCATATTCGGGGTCGAGGTGCAGCGGGTTGTGATCCCCCGAGATCGCGGCGAAGGCCTCGACCTCCTGATTGGTGATCAGCCGCGTGTAGGTTGCGGTATCACCGATGGCGATCTCATCGAAGGTCACATTGCTGATCAACATTATGCGTTTTCCCCGTTTTGTCCCGGGCTGTTTTTCTGTGTCTCATTTTCGTGGCTCACTTCGATGTGAGCTGTGATGCAATTCCTGTGGGCGGAATACGCATCTCCGGGGCGAGCGATTGACCCCGCACCGCGCGATACCAATCACCGCGGTAGGAGGTTGACCCCGCACGACTCGATCCACATCATACCCAATCCACCTGTGTTACCCGAGATGAATCCATGACGGAAACGGTCCAGAGCGCGATTGCAGCGCGGCTTGATGCGCTGAGCATTCCCAGTCGCATTGATACTGACAGCTACCCCTCCATCGTTGCCTTGTTTGAAGATGCGCTATCGACCTACCGGGACGAGGCCGCCTGTAGCAGCGTGGGGCACACGCTGACCTACGCCGATCTCGACCGGCTTTCGGCGCAGTTTGCGGGCTGGCTGCAGCACGGCGCGGGGCTTGAGCGGGGAGACCGCGTGGCCGTGCAGATGCCGAACCTCATCCAGTATCTAGTGGTTTCCCTCGGTGCACTGCGCGCCGGCATGGTAGTGGTCAATACCAACCCGCTTTACACCGAGCGGGAGCTGAAGCATCAGCTCAACGACGCCAACGTCAAAGTGATGGTGGTGCAGGCCAACGTGGCACAAACCGCGGCTGCGGTGCTGCCCAAAACAGGCGTCGAGACCGTCGTGGTCACTGAGATTGCCGATCTTCACCCCCAGCCCAAGCGCACACTCATTAATTTTCTTGTCAAATATTTGAAGCGGATGGTGCCGGCGTTCTCGATACCAGGTGCGCTTACGCTTAATGCCGTGCTCAAGGCCGGCGCGAAAACGCCATACCGCGCCGTCATCCTGAGCCGCGACGAGCTGGCGATGCTGCAGTACACGGGAGGCACAACGGGGGTCGCCAAAGGTGCGATGCTGACCCACGGCAACCTGATTGCCAATGTGCTGCAGAGCGATGCCTTCTTCGTGACCCATAACATCGATGGGCGGGGCAGCACGATGTTGCAGCCGCTGCCCGTTTACCACATCTATGCGTTTACGGCGTCGATGTATGCTCTGCGTATTGGTGCCCACACCGCGTTTGTCCCGAACCCGCGTGACCTGCTCTCGGTGGTCAAGGCCTTCGACGACCATAGGCCTGCTTTGTTCTGTGGCCTGAATACGCTGTTCGTGGCGCTGTGTAATAACGAGGCCTTCCGCGCGCTCGATTTTTCTAACCTGCAGGTGACACTCTCGGGCGGCATGGCGCTGACCCACGATGCGGCCAACCGCTGGGCAGAGGTCACCGGTTGCGGCGTATCTGAAGGCTATGGCCTGACTGAGACATCACCGACGGTATCCGCGAATCCCGGTAACGGCGTGCAGATTGGCACGATTGGCGTGCCGGTGCCGAGCACCGAGATCCAGATTCGCGACGATGAGGGCAACCCGCTCGGGCTCGACGAGGCGGGTGAGCTCTGTGTGCGCGGTCCGCAGGTCATGGCCGGCTACTGGCAGCGCCCCGAGGCCACGGCGGAAGTGATTGACAGCGACGGCTGGTTTGCCACCGGTGACATCGCGCTGGTGCAGCGCGATGGCTACATGCGCATTGTCGATCGCAAGAAGGACATGATCGTAGTGTCGGGCTTTAACGTGTATCCCAACGAGCTTGAGGATGTGCTGGTGGCGCATCCCGACGTGGTCGAGTCCGCGGCGATTGGCGTGCCCAGCGAGAGCACGGGGGAGGCGATTCGCATGTACGTGGTGCGCAGTAACCCTGATCTCTCTAAGGACGACGTGCGCAATTTCATGCGTGAGGGACTTACGGGCTATAAGGTGCCGAAGTCAGTCGTGTTCAAGGATGAGCTACCGAAGACCGCGGTAGGTAAGATTCTGCGACGCGAACTACGCGATCTCGACTGACGCCGGCATCGAATCATGAGCACTGCCCAGCCGGTGACCGAACGCGAGGTGCTGGCACAGATCGATTTCCCCAAACAGCTGCCGGTCTCTGAGCGTCGCGCGGATATCGAGGCGGCGATCCGTGACAATCAGGTGGTCATCCTCGCGGGCGAGACGGGCTCGGGTAAAACCACTCAGCTCCC
>CAJXDE010000183.1 GCA_913052635.1 uncultured Halieaceae bacterium | reverse complement strand
TGAAACAGGCGCTCACCTGGAAGTTGCTCGCAAGAGAGTGGCGCAGCGGCGAGCTGGGCATCCTGCTGATGGCGCTGGTGCTCGCCGTATCAGTGGTAGTGGGCGTCAGCAGTTTCGTCACCCGGTTACAGTCAGCGTTACTGTCTGAGAGCGCGCGGTTCTTGGCCGCCGATATGGTCGTTGTTAGTAGATCGTCGATACCAGAGCCCTGGATATCGGCAGCTCGTGAGCAGCGACTTCAGCTCGCCGAGGTCGTGGGCTTTCCCTCAATGGCGGTGGCCGACATCGATCATATGGCACTGTCATCGATCAAGGCAGTGTCATCAGGATACCCGCTGCGGGGTGAGCTGCTCTGGTCTTCGGAGCCCTACGGTGAAGTTCTTGATACGGGGGCCATTCCTGGCCCAGGCGAGGTCTGGCTGGCGCCAAGATTGTTTTCACTCCTAGATGTCGCGCCGGGAGACTCGATCTTCGTAGGGGAGCAACCCTTACGGATCAGTGGCGCGGTCCGAGGCGAGCCCGACGCGACCACCGCTGTCTTCGGTTTCGGGCCCCGCCTGTTGATGAACACCGCTGATATTCCTGCAACCGGTGTGATTCAGCCGGGCAGCCGTGTCGAATATCGTCTGCTCCTGAGCGGCACTTCCGACGCGATCGCGACGTTTACAGAATGGGTCGAGCCTCAGTTAGGACAGGGCCAGCGGTTGGGCTCGGTTGAAGGCGCACAGCCCAGGATTGGTGAGACGCTGGACAGGGCGCAGGGGTTTCTACTGCTGGCCGGTTCTCTGGCGGTTGTGCTGGCGGCGGCGGCGATCACGCTGGCCAGTCGGCGTTTTGGTGAACGGCATACGCAGTACGTGGCCATATTGAAAAGCCTGGGTGCCCAGTCCCCGGAAATCGCCAGCCTGTATGGGCGGAGTCTGTTCTGGATCGGACTTTGCGGCACGGTCATCGGCTGTGTGCTGGGATGGGTACTGCAGGAGACCTTCATTCGGGTGCTGGGTAGCCTGTTGCCGGTTGAGCCCGGCGCTGCGGGTTTGAAGCCGGTGCTGATTGGTGCGGTGACTGCAGCTGTGTGTTTGATGTTTTTCGCGTGGCCGCCCCTCAGGCGTCTGGGGCAGGCGTCGCCGCTGCGAGTGCTTCGCGCCGACATGGGGGTTGCCGAGGCGCAGCGTTCCCATGATTTTGTTCTGGGCAGCCTAGCAATCGTGGCGCTCATGTGGTGGTACAGCGGCAGCGCGCTGGTGACCGGCGCCGTCATCGCGGGGTTATGCGTGGTGACGGGTCTGGGTTATCTGGCGGCCAGCGGCCTGCTTTCCGGCAGTCGGTCTGTAGGGGGGTTCGCGGGCAGCCTGTGGCGCGTGGCCTTGGCGGGATTGCAGCGTCGGAGTCGCGCCAGCGCTCTGCAGATGGTGATTTTTGCGATGGCGATTATGCTGATGTTGCTCCTGTCGGTAGTGCGAACGTCGCTCATCGGTCAATGGCAGGCGCAGTTGCCTCCCGACGCCCCGAATCACTTCCTCATGAATCTGGCTCCGGAGGAGCGACCGGAGCTGCAAACGTTTTTTGCGAGCAACGAAATTCTGTCAGAAACCTTGTACCCGATGACCCGGGGCAGGGTGATCAGTGTGAACGACGCGGCGCTACCCCAGTGGGAGGAGCTCGAGGAGGACGGTGCACCAAGACAGCGGGAGGCAAACTTCACCTGGTCAGATGAGACCCCCACGGGCAACGCATTACTGGACGGAGAGTGGTGGACCGCGGATACCGATCAGGCCTGGGTTTCGCTTGAAGAAGAATTCGCCAGTGACATCGGTGCGACCTTGGGCGATCGGTTGTCCTTGCGCATCGGCGCAGATGCGCTTGAGGTGACGGTGCTGAACATTCGCGCTGTGGATTGGCAGTCCATGCGTCCCAATTTTTATATGGTGTTTCCGCGCAAGGTGCTCGAGGCATTTCCAGGGATGTATATGACAAGCTTCCGATTGCTACCCGAGCAGAAGCCGCTGCTCAATCAGCTCGTGGGTATATTGCCCACGGTGACCGTGATCGAGCTCGATATCGTGATTCGTGAAATGCGAGTGGTGATCGACCAGGTCGCGCGTGCGCTAGAGCTTGTACTCGGCGTTATTTTACTGGCGGGGTGCTTGGTGTTGATCTCCGGCGTTCGCTCGAGCTTGGATGGCCGTTTGCGCGAGAGCGCGTTGTTGCGCGCTGTGGGTGCGCGTAAGGGTGTGGTATTGGGCGCACTCTGGGTCGAGTTTCTGGTGTTGGGAGGACTCGCTGGCGCGCTCGCCAGTGTCGGTGCGGAGGTGGCGGCGTGGGGTCTGCAGACGCAGGTATTTGAGATGAGCTGGACTCCAACACCGTTGATGTGGGCCCTTGGGCCCTCTCTCGGCGCCGTGATCGTGGGTGCGTTGGGCGTCTGGTCGTGCCGGCGGGTTGTAAACGTCCCGCCGGTGGTGATTCTCCGAGAGGTCTGATTACGGGGCTCTGGCGGCTTTTAATGCCAAGCCTAATGCCACGCCGCACGCCGTGGTGTCATGCTCAGCCTAGAAGATGGGCTACCGCATCCCGCTCTTCAGTTAGTTCCTGCTCGGTAGCGTCCATTTTTTCCTGGCTGAATGCGGAAATATCGAGATCTTGTACGATCTCCCAGTCGCCGCCGGTGCAGCGGCAGGGGAACGAGTAAATGAGTCCGGGTTCGATGCCGTAGGACCCGTCAGCAATGACCCCCATGGAAACCCAATCGTCGGCTGGCGTACCCAGCGCCCAGCTGCGCATATGATCCACGGCGGCATTGGCTGCTGAGGCGGCGGAAGAGGCGCCGCGGGCCTCAATTATGGCAGCACCCCGCTGCTGCACTGTGGGGATAAAGGTGTCGCCGTACCAATCCATATCCAGACCGTTCATGGCCGACTCGCCAGAGACTAAAGAGTGGTGAAGGTCGGGGTATTGCGTTGCGGAATGATTGCCCCATATCGTCATTTGGCGAATGTCGTTTACGGTAGATCCGGTTTTCTGTGCGAGCTGGGTTTTAGCTCGATTATGGTCGAGCCGTGTCATGGCGGTGAACTGACGGGGATCGATATCCGGGGCGTTGCGCTGAGTGATGAGAGCGTTGGTATTGGCGGGGTTGCCGACCACCAGCACCTTGATGTCTTTGCTGGCGACCGCGTTGATCGCCTTGCCCTGCACGCCAAAAATAGCGGCGTTGGCCTCGAGCAGGTCTTTGCGCTCCATGCCCGGGCCGCGGGGGCGGGCGCCCACTAGCAGCGCGTAATCCGAATCTTTGAACGCGATCTCCGGGTCGTCCGCACAGATCACGTCTGCCAGAAGCGGAAACGCGCAGTCATCGAGCTCCATCTTGACGCCACCGAGCGCGTCCATCGCCGGAGTGATGTCGAGCAGTTGCAGGATGACAGGTTGGTCATCACCCAGCATCGACCCTGAAGCAATTCGAAAGAGCAGGGCGTAACCGATTTGTCCTGCGGCTCCGGTGACAGTAACGCGAACGGGTGCTTGCATGATGGGATTCCTTGCTTGTCGGCAATCTGTGTTGTGTTGGAAGCGGCTCGGATTGTCCTGTCAGACGGGCGAAAACTCAAGTCACTAGCCGAATCGCCCCGCCGGTTGCCTTTTGCGCCGCGCAGTGGTCTCTCATATCATCC
>CAJXDE010000182.1 GCA_913052635.1 uncultured Halieaceae bacterium | reverse complement strand
CATCGATGACCCGATCGATCTTTTGGCCCGCGGTGAGATCCAGTACTGCCTTCCCCCACTCGGGTTCACGATGATTGACCACTGCCTCGGCGCCACCTTCCCGGCAGGCCGTAGCGTCTTGTTCGTTACTCGCCGTCGCAATCACGCGCGCGCCGGCGCGATGCGCCCATTGGACGGCGTAGTGGCCGACGCGGCCTGCACCACCCGTGACGAGTATCAACTGATCGGCAACGGGGCCATCCGCGAACACGCAACGGTGGGCGGTCATGATGGGAATGCCGATGCAGGCCCCCACTTCAAACGAAGCGTTATCAGGCAGCACTGGCGCGCGAACGCTGTCGAGCGCAACGTACTCCGCGGCGGTACCCAACTGGCGGCCATATTGAGCCTGATACACAAACACCCGCTCACCGACGAGGGAAGGCGACACATCCTCACCCACTGCTGTGACTATGCCCGCGCCATCGCTATCGGGTATCACCGGCCCAGCGTCTAATAAGTCAGGAAACGCCCCGGCGCGTTTTTTCACATCGGAAGGGTTCACCCCAGTGGTACGGAGCTGCACCAGCACCTCGTCCGGACCGGGCTCAGGCGTAGCCCGGTCACCCTGCTGCAGCACGTCCTGCGCCGCACCGAATGCCTCAAACCAGCACGCTTTCATCGATTCACCCTTATGGATCAAGCCAATTAGCGAGACTCTCGGTATGACCGTCGATACCGAGGGTTTGGCCGGAGATCATCCGTCCGCCCGGCCCCGCAAGAAAACAGACCATCGCCGCGATGTCCTCGGGGCTCACAAAGTCTCTGAGCGAGCTTTGGCGTTGGTATACCTTGCGGATCTCATCCGGCGTCATGCCACGCTCAGCGGCATCGCGATCAATCACCCGATCGATGCGCTCACCGCCGACACTGCCGGGGCACAGCGCATTGACCCTGATATTCCAGGGGCCCAACTCCATCGCCCAGGTTTGGGCGAGCCCAATCGCCGCCCATTTAGCTGCCACGTAGGGGGAGCGCATTGAACAACCGTATCGCCCAGCACTGGAGGACATGTTGAGAATTAGACCCCTGCGCTGGGACTTCATCAGCGGGATCACAAGACGCGTCAGATAGAAGACGCTGTTGAGGTCGGTATCGATCGTCGACTGCCACGCCGCCACCTCGATGTCTTCCACAGGCTGCTGTGGGCCCGCAATACCGGCGTTGTTGTATAACAGATCAACGCGTTGGTGAGGATCAACCAAAGAATGAAAGGCCGCCTCGACCTGCGACGCATCCGCCACGTCGCAGACCACCGCACTGCCCTCACCGAACTCATCCTGAAATCGCGCGACGGCCTCGGCATCAATATCGAGGGTCAGCACCTGATGGCCCGTCTCTGCCAGCGCCCCCGCGCAGGCCAGCCCGATGCCTGAGGCACCGGCCGATATCAGCGCAACGGGTTGGTCTGTCATGGTTAAAGGCAACTCCTTAATCCCGGGCTACCGCAAACTGGTCATTTCAGGGCGATGCACCGCCGCACCGTTGCCGATATGACAGTGCGACCTGCTCGAGACACTGTATTATCGCGGAGGGTGGTCGGCGCGCAACGATTTCAGCAGGGCGATGCCCGTCAGCCAGAAAGTGAAAGTCAGGGGTAACGACACTACCAATGTCGCGGTTTGGGCCTCGCGCACACCGCCAGCGTACATCAGACCGATCGGCAAGATAGCGATGGCGATCGCCCAAAACACCCGGTGCCAGCGCGCGGGGTCTTGGGACGCGCCCAGTTCGGTCGAAGCAGTTGCCGCCAGCGTGTACGACGCACTGTCGTAAGTGGTGGCGACAAAGATGATGGCGACCACGCAGAACAGGCCGATCGCGATGGCAGCCAACGGCAGCGCTTCGAGGCCTGCCACAATCGCGGCATTGCCGCTTTCGGCATTCATCACGCCGATAACGTCTACCTCGCCGCTCAGCTGCAACCCCAAGGTGTGGTTACCCAGCACAAAGAAGAACACCCAAACGCCCAGAGAGCCTAAGCACAGCATGCCAAACACCACTTCGCGCAAGGTGCGGCCGCGAGAGATGCGTGTAACAAAAATGCCGATGAAGGGTGCGTAGGCAATCCACCACGCCCAGTAGAAGACTGTCCAGTCACCGACAAAGCCGGTGTTGGCGATGGGGTCTGTCCAGAAGGTCATGGCCAGAGTGTTCTGCAGGAGATGCCCGACCGAGTTCACTGCCATGCGCAATATAAAGAGGGTATCGCCAGCAAACAGCACAAAGAGGAGGAACAAAAAGGCCATCAGCAGATTTACGTCGCTGAGTCGGCGAATGCCCCGAGTGAGGCCCAGCCAAACGCTCAATGAGAACAGCGCGACACAAATGCCCACAACAACCAGCTCCAGTGCGAACCCGTCGGGGATGCCTGTTAGCCGCGCAATCAGAGCGGAAATCAACGGCGTCGAGATGCCCAGGGAGCTGCCCGCACCGCCAATCAGGGCGATCATGAAGAAGCTATCCATGAGGCGTGCCGGCCAGGAATTTTCCCTGCCTTTCAGCCAGTACTGGGCGGAGTTACTGTATTTAAGTTGCGGTACTTTGCGCACATAAAACGGGTAAGCGATGGCCAGCGTCGGCAAGCTGTAAAAGGCCCACGCGACAAAACCCCAGTGATGCAAGCCATAGGAGGCCGCCCAGTCATAGGCTTTGTCAGAGAAGGGCTCGGCACCAAAAGGCGGCGCCTGAACGTAGTAGGCCCACTCGATCGCACTCCAGTACAGCATGCCCGAGCCAATGCCGGCAGCGAACAACATACCCACCCAGCTCAGAGTCGGGAATTCCGGCTCCTCTGACCCCAGGCGAATAGCGCCGTAACGGCTGAAGGCGATGTACAACACCAATGCCAAGGTGCTGGCGCCGGTGACAATGTAGAACCAACCGAAAGTGTTGGCGATCCACGCGTAGATGGTTGCGAGGATGGCAGCGGTTTCAATCGGAAACACCAACAACGGCAGCGTCAGAGCTAGCAGTACCGTGACCGAGAGCCCGAAATTCACCCTATCGATTTGTTGAACCAAAAGTACCGCGCTTTTTATTCTGTGGCGTACTGCCCTCGCAGATGAGTATACACAGGCCAGCTCTCTTGAGCTGGTTGGTGCTTGATCGACTCCGATGACTAGGATCGAGTACTCCTCTGCCTTAAGGCTTGAGGGTGAGCCGCTGGAGGGCGTCGAGGACCGACACTTTCACCACTTTGAACCCCACCAGGTGCGTGTCACCCTCACGATTTGTCTCTAAGCGCTAAGCTGATGCTGAGTCCAGGCACAGAGAAGCAAGGACACTCCGCTGGCCCGAGAAAGGTCGCCGGCCGTGCATGACCTGATAGTTATCGATCAGCGCCACATCGCCCGACTCCCAGGGGAGGTCGAAGACGAGGTCGTAGGCAATCTCGATCGCCGATTGCACATCCGCGTCGTCAAAGGCTGAGCCATCACCGTAGGTGACCGAGCGGGCGCCCTCGTTGCGCTGATCCTGCCAGCCACAGAATGCGGCAATCAACTGATTGAAGAAAACCTCGTTGCCTGAGGGTGCGTGCCGGATGAGCGACAGGGGCGGCGTAGTGGTGCGGATCGCGTCATCGGGCATCCACTGCCAGCTATACTCCAGCGCTGTCAGCCTTGCCTCGGCCGCCTC
>CAJXDE010000181.1 GCA_913052635.1 uncultured Halieaceae bacterium | reverse complement strand
CCGAATCGCCCCGCCGGTTGCCTTTTGCGCCGCGCAGTGGTCTCTCATATCATCCTCAGCACTAAGGCGCGCGCATGACGCTCACGGTGCGGGGGTATGGCAGGAGGGAATGATGTCGCAGGCAGATCAGCACAACGTCCAGGTCAGTGACGGCAGGGACAACCGAAAGGACCGGCTTGAGTTTAATAAGCTGCGTAAGCGATTGCGCCGGCAGACGGGCAAGGCGATCGCTGATTTCAACATGATCGAGGCGGGTGATCGCATCATGGTGTGCATTTCTGGTGGCAAAGACTCCCACGCCATGCTCGAGTTGCTGATCTCGCTGAGATCTAGTGCGCCTATCGACTTTGAAATTGTGGCCGTGACTCTGGACCAAAAGCAGCCCGGTTATCCGGAGGATGTCTTGCCGGATTATTTGGAAACGCTTGGCGTGCCCTACTACATATTGGAGAAGGACACCTACAGCGTCGTACGCAGCATCATTCCCGAGGGCAAGACGACCTGTGGCTTATGCTCGCGGTTGCGCCGGGGCACGCTTTACGGTTTCGCCGAGCAGATTGGCGCGACCAAAATCGCCCTGGGCCATCATCGTGACGACATTGTAGAAACGCTGTTTCTCAATCTGTTTTTCGGGGGCAAGTTCAAGGCGATGCCAACTAAGTTGAAGAGCGATGATGGACGGCATGTCGTAATCCGGCCGCTGGCGTACTGTCGTGAGTCGGATATCGCCGATTACGCGCGTGCCATGCAGTTTCCGATTATTCCCTGCAATCTTTGTGGCACCCAGGAGAATCTCCAGCGACAGGAGATCAAAGGTATGCTGGCGGATTGGGAACGACAGTACCCGGGAAGAACAGAAACCATCTTCAGAGCGCTGGGTAATGTCGCGCCCTCGCATCTGCTCGATCAGAAGCTGTTTGATTTTCAGGGTCTTAAGGTTGAAGTGGATGACAGCTTGGGTCTGCCCGATATCCGCGTTGTGAATCTCTGATGCTGCTCGAGGCCACTCAGGTTGCGATTGAGCGGGGAGACCGTAGGCTGCTGAGTGGTGTTGACCTCAGCGTCACAGCTGGTGAGATCTGGCAGCTGGTGGGCGCCAACGGTGTGGGCAAGACCAGCCTGCTGAGGGGCTTGGCGGGTGTGGCCCGGCTGGGCGTGACCGGCGAGATCCGCCATGCGACCGCCGTTCTATATATGGGGCACGCCTCCGCGCTCAAATTGGGCCTCAGCGCAGTGGACAACCTTCGTTGGCACCCCGCTGGCGATGTCACCACTTCCGCTGGCCAGATTTGCGAGGCGCTGTCGGCGGTGAATCTGGCAGGTTATGAGTACCGGCCCGTGGGCGCCTTGTCGGCAGGGCAGCAGCGGCGGGTGGCGTTGGCGAGACTGCTGCTGAGTGACGCGCCGTTATGGTTGTTGGATGAGCCGTTTACTGCGCTCGACGTGGCCGGATGTGAGTGGCTGGAGGCGTGCGTTCGCGGCCACGTGAACGGGGGCGGCGCAACGGTCTTTACCAGTCACCAGCCGAGCCGGTTCGGGGCGCTGCAGCAAGATCTGGATCTGGGTCAGTATGCCGTCTGATCGACCGCTGTTGCCCCTCAGGGCCGCATTCCTGAGGCAATTTCTGCGCCACGGGCGGAGCATCATGACGAGCCCTGCAGATGTCGCCAACCCGCTGTTATTTTTCTTCATGGTCATCACCCTGTTTCCGCTGGGGCTGGGGCCTGACCCAGCCCGCCTGGCGACCCTCGCACCTGGCGTCCTCTGGGTGGTGGCCTTGTTGGCCAGCCTGATGGTCAGCGCCAAACTGTTTGCATCCGATTTTGAGGATGGCAGTTTGGAGCAGTTGGCGCTGGCACCGTATCCGCTTGCGGTCACTGCGCTCGCCGAAGTCTCTGCCCATTGGCTCGCGACCGGATTTTTGCTGGCGCTCGTGTCACCAATTTTTGGCGTCATGCTGGGGTTGCCGGAAGAGGGCTTGCTCACCCTATTGGTAAGCCTCTTGTTGGGGACCGTCTGTCTGACACTTATTGGCGCGCTGGGCAGTGCGCTCACGGTCAACATTCGTCGCGGCGGCCTGCTGTTGTCCTTGCTCATCATTCCGCTCAACGTGCCGGTTTTGATCTTCGGGACCACGGCGGTCCGGGAGGCTGTGCTGGGTGGTAACCCGGAGAGTTGGCTGGCGCTGCTAGGCGGGTTGGCGTTAGGGTCGGTGGTCGTGGTGCCGCTGGCGATTGGCGCCGCACTCCGCGTCTCACTCGACAGCTGATCTTGCCTCCGGCAATGTCTTTGGCGCCAGTCGGACGCGTCATTTAGGGCGGTTAGGCGCTATACTTCAGGCATGTGGACATTTATTCACAAGTTGGGTTCACCGCCCTGGTTTTTTGGTTTCAGTGGCACCCTTGTCCGGTGGTTATTGCCCATTACCGTGACACTGCTGCTAGTGGGGGCCATCTGGGGTCTGTTGGTGGCACCACCGGATTTCCGGCAGGGGAATTCTTACCGGATCATCTATATTCACGTGCCGGCCGCGGTGGTGGCCCTCGCCGGTTATTACGTGATGGCGTTTGCGGGTGCGGTGAGCCTGATTTGGCGGATCAAAATGGCCGACGTCACGATGCGTGCCGCTGCCCCCGTGGGGGCGGTCCTCACGGCGATCGCGCTGGTGACCGGCGCTATCTGGGGCAAGCCAACCTGGGGTACATGGTGGGTCTGGGATGCTCGCATCACCTCGATGTTGATATTGCTGTTTCTCTATTTGGGTGTGGTGGCACTGTTTGAGGCCTACGAAAACAAAACCGCAGCAGCACGTGCCTGCGCTGTGCTCAGCCTCGTGGGAATGGTCAATATTCCGATCATCTACAAGTCGGTCGATTGGTGGTACTCACTTCATCAGCCCGCTTCGATTAAATTTACCGGCGAGTCGGCGATTGATTCGAGCATGCTCTATCCGTTGCTGTTGATGATTGTGGCTTTTTACTGTCTGTTTACGGTGACTCTGTTGCTGAATATGCGCGCTGAGCTGGTGTGGACTCACAGGGAGTCTGGCTGGTTGAAGCAGTTGGTAGGGGGTTCCTGATGTATTTCGAATCGCTCGCGGCGGTATGGCACATGGATGGCCACGGTTTCTACGTGTGGTTGGCCTACGCCCTCACAGCGCTGCCGCTCGTGCTAATGGTGTGGCTGCCTGTAAAACGCATGCGACAGCAATGGCGCTGGCTCCAGGCGGAGCAACGCCGGTCAGGCGCTGCCACGGCCGCTCAAACGCCTGCGATGGAGTCTGACCTCTAATGCATCCGGTTCGAAAGCAGCGATTGATTTTGGTCAGTCTTATGGTCGTGTTATCGAGCGCCGCTATCGGGCTGGTGGCATTTGCACTGCGCGATAATATCAATCTGTTTTATCCGCCCGCCGACGTGGTGGCGGGCAAAGCGCCAACAGATCGGAGTATCCGCCTGGGTGGGATGGTGGTTGAGGGGAGCATTGAGCGCAGTGAGACGGATCTTAATACCACTTTTTGGGTGACCGATTACGAGGCTTCAGTGCCGGTGCGCTACAGCGGGATCTTGCCCGATCTGTTTGCCGAGGGCGAGGGCGTTGTGGCCGAAGGTACCTTGGATGAGTCAGGGATGCTGGTGGCCACACAGGTGCTTGCCAAGCACGATGAGAACTATATGCCCCCA
>CAJXDE010000180.1 GCA_913052635.1 uncultured Halieaceae bacterium | reverse complement strand
TGACTGGGTTGAAGAAATGGTCGAGGTAGACGGCCAGCATTACCGCTATCAGCAGCCCGAGCAGTGCTTTACACAACCAAACGGGATTATCAACAAAAAAATGATGGGGTGGCTACTTGCGCAGTGTGGCACCACCGACACCGACCTGTTGGAGCTGTACTGTGGCATTGGCAATTTCACACTGCCGCTCTCACGACAATTTCGCAACGTGCTGGCAACGGAGCTCAGCAAACCCGCGACTGCTGCCGCCCGCTGGAACGCAGAACAAAATAAAGCCAGCAACATCGAACTAGCGCGCCTCTCGGCGGAGGAAATGACAGCGGCCATGGCGGGCGATCGGTCCTTTAGGCGGCTTGCACACTTGAAGCAGGCTCTCGAGCACTATCAATTTGAGACGTTACTCGTAGATCCGCCGAGGGCGGGCCTCGACGAGGCCACGCGAGCGCTGGCTAGCGACTTCACCCGTGTGCTCTACATTAGCTGTAGCCCCGAGACGCTCGCCCGCGACCTTGCTACACTGTCGGCAACCCACGAGGTGGAGAGCCTTGCGTTTTTTGACCAGTTTCCATACACCCATCACTTGGAGTCAGGTGTGGTCCTTAAGAAAAAATCCGTATGAACGCGTTATCACATGAACATATACAGGAGAAGCTGACGGCCCACCCGGGCTGGCGGCTGGAAGACACATGGCTTGCCAGAGATCTGCAATTTGAGGATTTTAAGAGCGCCTGGCAGTTCATGGACTATGTGGCTGCCTTTGCGGAGGAGCGAGACCATCATCCAAACTGGTACAACGTTTACAGCACAGTGCAAATCCGGCTATCGACCCACGACGCTTCGGGCGTGACAGGCCGAGACTTTGATTTGGTGAGCCGCATCGATCAATACCTGAGTGATGCAAAACACACAGATTTAACCCCTACACCCATCTTTCAAACCTGATACGAGGGAGCCTTCGATGCAACTTTCTTTCTACGACGCCAGCGTCATGTGCTACGAGCAAATTCTTCAGAGCACTGCTTATGTGTTAAAAGCTGGCAAAGAGCATGCTGAGGAAACTGATCTTGCGCTTGGCGATATCGTCGACTATCGGCTGCACGAGACGATGAACCCTTTCAGCTTTCAGGTCATTTCTATCTGGCATCACTCGTTTGGTGCGATTCAGGGCATGCGTACGGGAGAATTCAACCCGCCACCCGACAAGCCTGGGATTGACTATGCGGGGCTCTGCGATCTGATTGATGAAGGGCTGGCAGCACTGCAACAAGAAACCCCCGATGCAATGCAGGAGTTATCGGGTCAAAACATGTACTTTCGTTTCGGCAAGATGGAGATTCCCTTCACAACCGATAATTTTTTGGCGACGTTTTCAAAACCGAATCTGTATTTTCATGCGACCACCACTTACACCATCTTGAGACAGTTAGGCACACCGCTGGGCAAGCTAGACTTTTTGGGCAATATGAGGGTCGGGCACTGAAACCAATCGCTTCAATGCGGAAACCGCAAGCTGACCCCGCCCTCTAATCAAGTAGAAAACGTCTGATAGCCTCGGTCACTCCCGGCTCATTGAGCATTGGCGCGTGACCCACGTTGGGCACATTGAGCACCTCCATCGTGGGGTGCATCCTTTTCATTCTGACAACGCATCCGGGTGCAAGCAGGTCAGTTAGCTCGCCGCGGATGAGCAACGACGGAACTGAAACCATTGCCTCAAACAGCGACCACAATGTTTCGGCTTCGGTATCGCTGCTCTGGGTCGCCAAAGGAGTCGCGATCCGGCGGTCGTAATCGATCACGATTTGACCCTCGCGCTCGATGTAACACTGACGCGCAAAGTACGACCACTGCGCGTTGGACCAATCGGGAAAGATCTCAGCGGTGATTGACCGGAGATAGGCGGTTGCCTCATCCCAATGCTTAAACGGGCCTGCTACACCCACGTAGGACTTAATCCGGTCCAGTCCCTCCTGTGCGATCTCAGGACCGATATCGTTGATGACGGCGCGCTCTATCAGCCCTGGATACTGCGCAGCCAGAGCAAAGGTCATCAGCCCGCCCATCGAGGTACCCACCACCGACAGCCGCTCCAGCCCCAAATCAACGATGATTCCCCGCGTGTCCTCCACATACTGGAGGAGCGAGTAGCGCGATGCATTCTCACTATAATCCGATAAGCCGCGACCGCGCTGTTCTGGGACCACGACGCGGAAGTCGCTCGCCAAAGCCAAAGCAAGGCTCTCAAAGTCCCTGCTATTCCTGGTCAAACCATGAAGACAGAGTAAGACCGGAGCGTTGATGTCGGGGCTCGGATAGTCGCGTGCGTAGAGTCTGAGGCCATCAGCTGTTTGAAAAAAGTAGTCGTTAAATGACCTCATGTCAGCTTGGCGTAGCGCGCTGACAATGCGTCATAAACTGCCTCGGGGAATCCGGCTGCCGTAGCGTCAAGTGTGTCGAGTAGCTCTGAGAGGTGTTCGTTATCCTCTCGCCCCTGCCACTGTTTGACATAGGTGCCGTCCTGATAACCGTGATCCTGTCGGAAAAAGTTCAGCACATTTTTACCAACGTAATGTCGATACAACGCATCGGCTGACAGATCGCAGGCTTCCATCAGCGACGCGAACAGCGGTACAGAAAACCCCTTGGTTTCAAGTGCATACTGTGCCAGCGCCTCCGTGGCCACGTGAATGCGCTGCGTGGGGCTATTATCATTCGCTGCACTTTCATCTCGCTCCGTAAAACCAGCGGCGATTCGCCCAGCCAGCGCTTCAAGATCCGTGTCAGGCTCAAAAAGTGCCGACAAGCCAAAATGCCATATATCGACAACCTCGAGCCGGACCTGCTCCATATCGGGCGTTTGCTTCTTCCACCACTTGTAACCCACGTGATCCATGAGCTCGCCGCACTCGATCCACGCTGCCCGGTACCACTCGAAACGCTGATGAATCCAGTCCTCATGCACTCGGCTGTTCATACGGTGCTGCATGTGTAGCATGTTGAGAATGGCATCTCGATTCATAGATTAAATGACACTGCGTGAACTCCCAGAAATATTATCATGGTCGTCCACCGTCGAAAGTTTGCCGACGCGACGTCACTCGGGACACGTCTGACCTTAGGATGAGGTCAACAAATCCTCAGACATACGTTCCGGCGTCCTCGAAAAATAATGCGGCGGGGTCACGAAAGCTTTTGAATTCGAGGTAATTCTTGCTCGGGTCCATTAGGAAGCAGGTTTTCTGCTCCCCCGCCCTCCCCCTGAATCGTGTCGTCGGCTCGATCACAAACTCGCAGTCTTGCGCCACCAATCTTTCGATGAAAGTGTCATAAGCCTGCCAGTCGAGCACCACGCCAAAATGGGGAACGGGCACCTTCTCACCGTCTACGAGGTTGGCGCCGGTGGCACCCGGGCTTTCACTCTCATCTGTTCTGTGGAGCACTAATTGATGGCCAAAGAAGTTCAGATCCACCCAATCGTGACTTTCGCGTCCCCGCGAGCACCCGAGGTGGTCCTCGTAAAACGCCAGAGTAACGTCGAGATCGTTCACCGGAATGGCCAAATGAAACGGGTTAGGGGCGGTCATAAGTATATTCCACCGAAGCGCCTGCCAGACCCCAGTGCAATGAGCCTAGAGCGATGACTCTGGATACCGAATCTCCAGAGGCGGACAATGCTCAGGCTGTGGCGCGACCGCC
>CAJXDE010000179.1 GCA_913052635.1 uncultured Halieaceae bacterium | reverse complement strand
ACCATGGTGCTCAAGCCCAGCGAAATCGCGCCGCTGTCGGCTTACCTCTATGCAGAAATCATGGACGAGGCGGGCGTCCCTGCTGGCGTATTCAATCTAGTCAATGGCGACGGGCCCACGGTCGGTGAGGCACTGTCACGCCACCCCGATGTCGACATGATGTCCTTTACCGGCTCGACGCGAGCAGGTTCGTTGGTCGCACAAAATGCCGCGCTCACGGTCAAGCGTGTCACGCAGGAGCTGGGCGGTAAGTCGCCGAACATCATTCTTGCGGATGCCGATCTGGAGGCGGCTGTCACCCGCGGCGTGATGCATATGTACAACAACACGGGGCAGTCCTGTAACGCGCCGTCGCGCATGCTGGTGCCCCGGGACCTGCTGTCTCGGGCTGAAGATATCGCTGCCAAGGTCACCGAGAGTGTCGTGATTGGCCCGACGGCTGAAGACTCTACAACGATGGGTCCTGTCGTCTCCAAAGTTCAATGGGACAAGATTCAGGCGCTCATCGAAGGCGGCATCGCAGAGGGCGCAAAAGTTGTCTGCGGCGGACCGGGTCTGCCTGAAGGGATTGATCGTGGCTATTACGTGCGACCCACGGTGTTCTCCGAGGTTAGCAACGAATTGAGCATTGCAGAGCAGGAAATCTTTGGTCCCGTGTTGGTCATGATTCCTTATGACAGCGAGGAAGAGGCGATCCAGATCGCCAACGACACGCCTTACGGTCTGGCGGGCTACGTGCAGAGCGGAGATCTCGACCACGCGCGGCAGGTGGCGTCACGTATCCGCGCGGGTAATGTGCACATCAACGGCGCCTCGCCTGGCATGGACGTGCCCTTCGGCGGTTACAAGCAGTCGGGTAACGGCCGCGAGTGGGGCGCGCACGGCTTCACCGATTATCTGGAGATCAAGGCGATCTCAGGGTTTGAGGCTGCCTGACCCATCGATTCGTAACCGGGGCGTCCTGTGAAAGCGATTCTGGCGATCGATCAGGGTACAACCGGCACCACGGTTGCGGTGATGAACACCCGGGGGGCTCTGCTGGGGAGCGTCAACTATGAGTTCCCCCAGATCTACCCCAAGCCCGGTTGGGTAGAGCACGACCCGGAGGCGATCTGGGCATCGGCCCTCAAGGGTATCCGCGCGGTTTTTCGCCGTGGGCTTTGCAAACCTAACGATGTGGCGTGTATCGGTATTACCAATCAGCGAGAGACATCGCTGCTGTGGGAGCGCCGTAGCGGCAAGCCACTGGGAAATGCCATAGTCTGGCAATGCCGGCGCACGGCGAGTTTCTGTGAGGGATTACGCAAAAAAGGGCTGGAGCCCATGGTGCGCGATCGCACGGGACTCTTACTCGATCCTTATTTTTCGGCCAGCAAGTTCCGCTGGTTGCTCAACGACATTGAAGGTGCGAGAGGTCGCGCCAGACGAGGTGACATCGCCGCCGGCACGATCGACTCGTACTTACTCTATCGGCTGACAGGGGGCGCCGTGCATGCCACCGATGTCTCCAACGCCTCGCGCACTTCACTGATGAATCTGCAGACCCTGGATTGGGATCCTGAGCTGCTGAAACTCTTCAACGTCCCCAAAACAGTGCTGCCCGAGATTATCCCCTCAAGTGGTGACTTGGGCCGCACGCGGGGCGTACCTAGCCTGCCCGATGGCGTGCCCATCGCGGGCATTGCCGGCGATCAACAGTCTGCACTGTTCGGACAGGCAGGCTTTGACCGGGGGGCCGCCAAGTGCACCTTCGGCACCGGCTCCTTTATTTTGATGAATACCGGCCAGGACCGTATGCACAGCGAGGCAGGCTTGTTGAGCACCGTCGCGTGGCAACTGCCCGGTCAGAAGACGCCGGTCTATGCGCTCGAGGGAGGCGCCTTCATCTGCGGCGCGGCGGTGCAGTGGCTTCGCGACGAGCTCGGCATCATCAAGCGCGCCCCCGACATCGAGAAACTCGCTTCTCAGGTGCTAGATGCCGGCGGCGTTGAGTTTGTGCCCGCTTTGACGGGTCTGGGCGCGCCGCACTGGGATCCTGACGCGCGGGGCGTCATCTCGGGATTGACGAGAGGTGTGGGTGCAGCGCACATAGCGCGTGCCACGCTCGAGGCCATGGCGCTACAGAACGTCGATATCCTCCGCGCCATGGAGCGCGATCTCGGCCGCAGGATGGGAGACCTGAAAGTCGACGGTGGGGCCGCAGCCAACAATCTGTTGATGCAATTGCAGGCGGATTATCTGGGCAGAGAAATCATCCGCCCCAAGGTGATTGAAACCACTGTTGCGGGCGCTTGCTTTTTGGCTGGGCTGGGCGTCGGGATATGGAAGAACACCGAGGCGTTGGCCAAGGTATGGCGAGCCGACCAGCGCTTTCCTTCCCGCATGGGAACGGGCCCACGGCGCCGCAGGTTGGAATCCTGGCAGCAAGCCGTCAATCGTGCCAAAACAGCAAGCTGACGCCTCATGGCAGATATCCTGCGTTTTGAGAAGCCGCAAAAACCGAACCAAACACTCTGCCGGAACGGGCACCACAAATGGCGGCCGGTTAAAAGCGACCCTTTCGCTGTGCATCGCGGCGAGTTGATTACCCGGTTTCGCTGCGAGCGCTGTGGCAAGGAAAAAACCAAAGCCACCTGACAGGGCATTGAACCGGCTCGTTCGACTGGCACTCGGCTATTCAGAGATGGCGACTTTGCTTTTTATGCTGCGGCGCTGACAAGCCTCACCTCAGCAATAGCCGGTTATCCGGGTATTACCACCAGTGGGGAGTAGTGGGTCCCTGCTGGAGTCGATACACTTTGTACACTGAAGATTGTCCCAAAATAAGGCAAGAGGAGGGATCGCGATGACGTCAATGATTTACCCCACCACCAACCCGGCGATGTCCGAGACGATGGTGGTCGCCCGGGCCGAGGGCCCCTACATTTACGACAAGCAGGGCAAGCGTTACCTCGAGGGGATGGCTGGGCTGTGGTGCACGGCGCTGGGCTATGGCAATGGGGAGATCATTGAGGCCGCGGAACGCCAGATGCGTGAGCTGAGCTTCAGCCACATGTTCGGCGGCAAGACCCATCCGTCAGCCATTGAACTTGCCGACAAGTTGGCGGCGATGGTGCCGATGCAGGATGGTCGGGTCTTTCTTGGCAACTCGGGTTCTGATGCCAACGACACACTTCTGAAGCTCATCCGCTATCACGCTGAGGCGTCATGTCAGCCCAATCGCATCAAGGTCATTGCCCGGGAGCAGGGTTACCACGGTGTAACGCTGGCCTCGGCAGCGCTGACAGCCATTCCCACAAATCACGCACACTTTCAATTGCCCTTTGAGGCGCTGGGCGTGCTGCGGACCGGGTCGGCGAATTACTACCGCGGCGCAAACGAAGGCGAGTCGGAGGCGGAGTTTGTTGCCCGACGGGCTCAAGAGCTTGAAGCGCTGATTCTGGCCGAGGGGCCGGAAACGATTGCCGCGATGATCGCAGAACCGGTCAGTGGTGCAGGCGGGGTGATCGTGCCACCGGAAGGGTATTTCGAAGCGATCCAGGCGGTACTCGACCGCTACGGTATCTGGCTCTGGGATGACGAGGTCATCTGTGGCTTTGGGCGTCTCGGTACCGATTTTGGCGCAAACAAAATGAGCATGCGTCCCCAAATGATGACTCTTGCCAAAGCACTGTCATCGGCTTACGTGCCGGTGTCGGCTGCGATCGT
>CAJXDE010000178.1 GCA_913052635.1 uncultured Halieaceae bacterium | reverse complement strand
CCAGCTGCAAGCGGGCCATTGGTCCAAACAGCGCGCCCCGCAACGAGAGACGTTTTCAGCGAGTGCCTTGGCGACCGGCCTAGGGTCCTCAATCGCTGGCCAGCCTCCTTACTCTGAAGAGTCTGCAGTAAACGCATACCGAGTGTTCACAGTCGCAAAAGTGTCAGTATGCCTGAGAGATACCGTCGATGGGATGCTTCTCGAGTGGTTATGGCCTTTGCGCTTAAAGTTTTAGAGAGGCGCTCCGTAAAAGCCTGACGATCAAAATATGCTGAAAACTGCCTGCGACGGCACATTTCTTGGCTGTCTTTTCGCTTGTGCATCCCCTGTGCTGACAGTAAACTCGCGCTCCTGTTTGTATTGGAGGAAGTGCCCGATTGTTCTCAGTAGCCCGGATACCTGCCTCCAATAATGAAACCTTGATGGGAGAGAGGCAGTATCAAGAGCGAAGGCAACAGCAAAAAGGCGCTGACTAACGACCAGATTACGGCGGATAACGTTCGTCTGATCAATGAAAAGGGCGAGCAGGTTGGAATTGTCACCAACGCTGAGGCCCAAGCTGCTGCGGAAGCCGTCGGCATGGATCTGGTGATGATGGCGGAGAACGACCCGCCTGTTTGCAAGATCATGGACTACGGCAAGCATGTCTTCGAGTCCAAGAAGCAGAAGGCAGCGCAGCGTAAACGCGCCAAGCGCATCCAGATCAAGGAAATGAAGTTTCGTCCAGGGACGGAGGAAGGGGACTATCAGGTGAAGCTGCGCAACCTGACACGTTTCCTAGAAAATGGCGATAAGGCCAAAGTTACGCTGCGGTATCGCGGACGTGAAATGGCTCACCAGGAAATCGGCATGGAATTACTCAAGCGAGTAGAAGCCGATCTGGCCGAATTGGGTAGTGTCGAGCAGTTCCCGAAAATGGAAGGCCGACAACTGACAATGGTGATCGCCCCCAAAAAACGGAGTTAGTGGCCCGTGAATGCCCTGACATCCGATTAAGTTAACCACGACCGATTCGTCGGTGCGTGCCAATGCGGAGTAGCAAACATGCCTAAAGCAAAAATTCACAGCGGGGCCGCAAAGCGGTTCAAGAAAACGGCAGGTGGTTACAAGCGTAAAAGCGCTTACAAGAGCCACATCCTGACCAAAATGACGACCAAGCGTAAGCGACAGCTGCGTGGAACCTCGATGATCAATAAGTCGGACGAGGTTTTGATCGATCGCATGCTGCGCGCCAAATAACGCTTTAACGTATCAGGAGAACTGACCTATGCCTCGCGTAAAACGTGGAGTGACTGCGCATCGTCGTCACAAGAAAATTCTGAAGAAAGCCAAGGGCTACTACGGCGCGCGATCTCGCGTGTTTCGGGTTGCCAAGCAGGCTGTCACCAAAGCAGGGCAATACGCCTATCGCGATCGCCGGCAGCGCAAGCGCCAGTTCCGCGCGCTGTGGATTACCCGCATCAATGCGCAGTCGCGTGCCAACGGGTTGACCTATAGCCGCCTCATCAACGGCCTTAAACGGGCTGATGTGGCGCTGGATCGACGCGTACTGGCAGACCTCGCGGTGCACGACAAAGACGCCTTTGCCGCTGTGGTTGAGCGCGCTCGCACTGCTCTGGCGGCCTGATAATCCCGATTGCGACATTGCTCGCTGGGTTGAGTCACGAAAGGGGAGGCGGTTGTCTCCCTTTTTTGTGTTGACACTTGTCAGGGCGACTCCGCAACATCGAAACGATGCAAGCATTAGACGATCTTAAAGCCGAAGCGACTGCTGCCATTGAATCAGCGGAGGACTCGGCCGCTCTCGAGAAATTGCGCGTAGAGTGGCTGGGTAAAAAGGGGCGAGTAACCGATTTGCTGAAGTCCCTTGGCCAGCTGGATGCTGAAGAACGACCCAAGGCGGGCGCCGAGATCAACGCGGTTAAGAAGCTGCTCAACGAGCAGATCAGCGAACGCAAACAGTCGTTGCAGCGGGCCGCCATTGCCGCGCAATTGGCAGCCGAGTCGCTCGATGTTACCTTGCCGGGTCGGCGCGAAGATTTAGGTGCGCTGCACCCGGTTACCCGCACGATTGATCGCATGGCGGCGTATTTTGCGGCGTTGGGTTTTAAGGTGGTTGAAGGCCCCGAGATCGAAGACGATTATCACAACTTCGAGGCGCTCAATATTCCCGCGCATCATCCAGCTCGGGCCATGCACGACACCTTCTACATTGACCATACCCACGTGCTGCGCACCCATACCTCAGGCGTGCAGGTGCGCACGATGGAAACCCAGGAGCCGCCGCTGCGGGTGATTTGCCCGGGCCGCGTCTATCGCTGTGATTCCGATCTGACCCATTCGCCCATGTTCCACCAAGTCGAGGGCTTATTGATTGATGAGGATGTCAGCTTTGGCCAGCTGAAGGGCATCATTCAGGACTTTTTGCACGCGTTCTTCGAACAAGACGCGCTGGCGGTGCGTTTTCGCCCGTCTTATTTCCCCTTTACCGAGCCCTCTGCAGAGGTGGATATCCAGTGCGTGAATTGCGCTGGAGAAGGCTGCCGTATCTGCAGTGGCACCGGCTGGCTGGAGGTGATGGGTTGCGGCATGGTGCATCCTCGAGTGCTGGAGATGAGCGGTGTGGATACCGACCGTTTTCAGGGTTTTGCCTTTGGCATGGGCGTGGAGCGCCTGGCGATGCTGCGATACGGCATTGGTGACCTGCGGCTCAATTTTGAGAACGACCTGCGCTTTCTCGCGCAGTTCCGTTGAGGTGGCGGCGTGATTCTCTCTGAAAATTGGTTGCGCGAGTGGGTGAATCCTGATCTCGACGCCGAGGCGCTGGCGCACGCACTCACTATGGCGGGTCTGGAGGTGGATGCGGTGACACCGCTAGCGGACGGCCTCAGTGGTGTGGTCGTGGCGGAGATCGTCTCGGCTGAACCGCACCCCGATGCCGATAAGCTACGGGTATGTAGCGTTAACACCGGTACCGAGACGGTCCAGATTGTTTGCGGCGCACCCAATGCTGCGGCAGGCCTAAAGGCGCCATTGGCACAACCCGGCGCTAAGTTGCCCGGCGGTATTAAAATCAAAAAGGCCAAGCTACGGGGTGTCGAGTCACAGGGTATGTTGTGTTCCGGCGCCGAATTGAACCTGTCCGAAGATCACGACGGTTTACTCGCGCTGGCGGCGGATGCGCCGGTCGGTACGCCTATTGAAGATTATCTTGATCTGAATGACCGTCTCATAGAAATCGGTCTGACGCCGAACCGTGCGGACTGTCTCAGTATTGCGGGCGTCGCCCGTGATTTGGCAGTGATTGCGGACGCTGAGATGAGCGCGCCTGCATTGGAGCCGGTGCTGGCGACCATCGATCAAACCTTGCCCATTGAGGTCACGGCGTCGGCTGACTGCCCCCGTTATCTGGGGCGAGTCATTCACGATGTCGACGTCTCCAGGCCGACACCGCTGTATATGGTGGAGCGCCTGCGCCGGGCTGGCATTCGGTCCATCGATGCGGTGGTGGACATTACCAACTATGTAATGCTCGAGCTAGGTCAGCCATTACATGCCTTTGACCTCGACGCGCTGCAAGGCGGTATTCGGGTGCGCAAGGCCCACCCCGAGGAGCGCATCACACTGCTCGATGGCGAAGAACGCGTTCTCGCTTCGGATACTCTGGTCATTGCGGATCACCAGAAAGCCCTCGCCATGGCAGGCATCATGGGTGGCGAGGGTAGCGGGATCAGTGGGGAGACCCGCCATC
>CAJXDE010000177.1 GCA_913052635.1 uncultured Halieaceae bacterium | reverse complement strand
CATCGTCTCCGGAGGAGGCCAGTAAATCGGCTCTCTCCCCAGTGGATTCCAAACCTGGGTCATATAGCTTGGCACTCTCCGGTGCGTTCATGCGTCTCTCCAATCGAGGACCATCTTCAGGCAGCGAGGATCAGAAAACGCCTGTTGATAGGCGGTTTCAGCGCTGTCATAGGGTTGGTCATGGGTGATGATGCCGCTCAGTGACAGATCTCCCCCTGAGATCAGATCGAGAGCGGTTTGCATATCTTCCGGCTGCCATTCGGCGCTGATGCGTAAGTCGATTTCGCGCATGAACGCGGCCGGGAAATTGAATTGAATCGGTGCGGCGTAGAAGCCCGCGAGGAGCACCGTGGCGCCCTTAGCAAGATGGTGTACAGCTTGATCAACAATGAGATTGGCACCGCTGACATCACAGACGCGCCGGTAGTCGCGGCGGTCATCGTCTTTCGGGTCAATCACGGTGTAGCTGTGGTTGCCTTCGCGACGCTCGGCGGCGGTTTCCCAAACCACAGGGGTCGCGGGATACCGGGCCTCGGCGACGCGGGCAATCAAACGCCCCAGGGCGCCATGACCAATGATCAGCTCGGGCGGCCCAAGATCTTCCATGCGTCCTAGGGCGTGACATGCTGTGGCAGCGAGCGCCAGCAACACACCGGTTGATTCCATTTCTGAAGGTATCGATATCAGGCGATCAGCCGGTACAACCAGCGACTGCGCCGCACCACCAAACAGGCCGTGTACGTCGGTGAAGCCTCTGCTTCCCGGTACAAAAACGCGCTGACCCGTTGCCAGTCCCGTGTCTTTGCCAGGTTCAATCACGTTGCCAACGCTCTCATAGCCAGGCACTAGCGGGTACGCCAGTCCGGGGAAGGGCGGCATACGCCCGTCCCAAAGCAACCTTTCGGTGCCTGTGCTGATGCCGGTCCAGCGGACCTCAACCACACAATCTGTACTGTGGGGTTCGGGCAACCGGACCGGGCGCAAAGCCATTTTCCCCGGTTGCTCGAATACCACCGCAGTGGACGTTACTCCCATGACGGTGCTCTCTTTCTTCTTACTTTTGTGCGACCGTCAAGCACCTTTTTGGGGCGTCATGACGGCGATACAGCTCTACTGTCATTCTAAATTAACATGTAAAACTGTCAAATAATACATACAATCGGTTTTTATGGGGTCTCGGGGGCCTTTTCGGCCACCAAAACCCGTGCCAAGGCGGGAATTGGGGTTTTGAACTCGCGAATACCGCCAAACCCCGCCGCCAGGCACATGGCTCTCAGTTCTTCAGCGGTTCGGGGGCGGCCGCTGCCCATGGTCCATAAATAGAAGCTGAAATAGGTGTCGCCAATGGATTCTGCGCCCGGTGTGCCGGCCATTGGCTCTGCGATTAAAAGATGACCACCGGGCTTCAACGCTGCATGTAAGCGGGTTAGCAGATTGAGGACAGGTTTGTCGTCGTGATCGTGGAGCACTCTCACCAGCGAAAATAGTTCTGTGTCCTGTGGCAGGGGCGAGCGGAACATGTCTGTGGCCGCGAAGCGAATGTCGCTCTGAGGAAACTGTCTTTTGGCCTCCGACACCACCTCGGGCAGGTCCAGTACCGTGGCATCGATATCCGGGTGGCGTTTTTTTACCATCCGCGCGAAGTGGCCAGTCCCGCCGGCAACGTCAACAAGGGCGCGGTAATCGCCGAGCGGGTAGGTCTCCAGAATGTGATCGGATATGAGCGCCAGCGAGCTGCTCATCAGCTGGCTGTATTCGCGATGCCCCTCGTCGGGGTTGTTGCCGCCGGGCACATAGCTCCAATAGTCCCGCAAACCGCTGCTGTCGCGGTGCCGGAGTATTGCCAGTGGGTCAGCCAAATCGCGGTAAAGCACCGCGTGATGTTTGACCATGTCGGCCACCGCGGGGTTGCCCAGTACTGAGGCACCCAGCTCACCGACCATCCAATAGCCGCGCGAGACTTCCTCCGTGAGATTCAAAGCCTGTGCCGCGGTCAGCAGGGTATGTGCGGCGGGTGTGGTCAGCCCGCACATGGCGGCGACCGACTTGGTGGACTCAATCCTGCCCTGCAGCACCGCCAGAAGATTACTCTGCACTACAGCGGTCAGCGTCTGTGTATAAACAAAGCCTGCTGTAAGATGATGTAATTCAACGGCTTTCCTGCTGGCGATCCGCCGAATGAGTGGCGTTCGCGCAGCCCATCGTTGGAACTTGCTGTCGGCGAGCAGGCGATTACGGAACAGGCGCCATCGACATCGCCAGTCAGAAGGGGCGGGCTGCTGATCGGGCCAGGTATCGGGGTCGGCGAGCATCGATCAGGCCGCAGAGCGTCCCATTTTTTTGGGTATGAAACGCTCAGACTGCGCGCGCACCAGGCGCACGAGGCTGTCGCGACCGGAGCAGTAGGGCACGCTTTCCAGTCCTTCTTCCATAAGGGCCTTCAGTCGATCGGCTGCGCCATCAAGGCCATGCTCTTGCACCGCATTGGGCCGTCCCAACTTGGCGTCAATGCCGACGGGTTTACCGAGCGTCTCGGCATCGCCTGTGGCATCTTTGATGTCATCGGCAACCTGGAATGCCTCGCCAATGCAGGCGCCCAGATTGACCCAGGGGCCCGGGTCTACGCCGGCTGATGCGGCGCCTGCACAGGTGGCTGCGATAAAAAGTGCGCCGGTCTTGGCGCGATGATACCGCGCGACATCGACACTGGGCTCGCACTCCCAGGCTTGTCCAGCGGCAATACCGTGAGGTGCGCCGACGCCGCGCGCGAGAATCGATAGCACCAGTGGCACGCGCTCTGCGCGCACATTGTGGATGGCATGCACAGCCAGCGTCTGAAATGCTGCAACGATCAAGGCATCGCCCGTTAACACCGCGATGCGCTCGCCAAATTTCGCGTGTACCGAAGGTTTGCCGCGTCGCTCTGTGGCATCGTCAAAGCAGGGCAGGTCATCATGAACCAGCGATGCACAGTGTAAGAACTCCACAGCGGTGGCTGCCGCCGCGGCCAGTGGTCGATCGCTGCTGTTATTAGCCAGCGCGACCGCCATGCAGAGCTGAGGACGAACCCTTGCGCCGCCGGGGAAGACAGCGTATTCCATGGCCTCCGCTAATAGTGGTGGGCACTGTGTGGTGGTGTGCTCTGCGAGGTAATCGCGGATATCTCCCTCGCAGTCGAGTAACGGGTCCTGCATGGGCGGCTCTCCCCTTACCGTCAAATAAAAATGACAGTATTAAATGTTATATTTAAATGACAAACTACGCCACCCAGTGTTCTGGCGCAACCCCTATGAATTCAGCTGTGACGATGCGGTCTGCTACCCCGGTTGAAGCTGGGATGGCGGCGTCTGGGCTGGGTTTTGATCGCGCTGTGCCGGAGGAGGGCTATCGTTGGTGGTATGTCGATGGTTTCAGTGAGTGTGGGCAGTTGGGGATCACCCTGATCGCTTTCATCGGCAGTGTATTTTCACCTTATTACTACCGTGCGCGGCACCGCGGGCGGGGCGAGGCAGCGAATCATGTCAGTCTCAACGCGATTCTGTATGGCCCCAGCCAGTCGAGATGGTGCATGACGGAGCGGGGTGATAAAGCATTGCGGCAGTCGCCATCTCGACTTGATATTGGGCCTAGTGCGTTGCGGAGCTCCGAGTCAGGATTGGAAATCGATATTCAGGAACGCGCCACGCCGTTTGGGCAGCGGGTTGCCGGCCGGGTTTCCCTTTCTTTTGAGCGCACTACAGATCAGTGCTTTGAGCTGGACGGCGCGGGCGAGCATTGGTGGTGGCCGAT
>CAJXDE010000176.1 GCA_913052635.1 uncultured Halieaceae bacterium | reverse complement strand
TCATTGGTCATGAAGGTCCAGGCGGAGGCATGCCCCGCAGGGGTGGCATAGCTCACGGCCTTGCCCTGCTCGGCCAAATGCTCGGCGATAACGCCACCCAAATAGTAGTTGTCGTAGTCAAAGACCAGCACCCGATCCGCCGAGACGGTGCCGGCGAAGACGTCCTCCGGGGTCAATATCTGAGGCAGATCGAGGGGCGTTGCGGGGATCTCGAGCGCGGAATAAAGCCGTTTGGTCCAACGCGCCCCTGTAGCAACCGCAATGTGGTCGGCACCAAAGCTCAGCGCGGCCTCGGCATCGAGTTCGCTGTTGGTGTACATCGACACGTTGCCCATTTGCGAGAGCGCCCACACGCGGTAGTCGCGAATCCGGCGCCAGGTGGCCATGCCGGGGAGCTGGCTTTCTTTAAGCACCCTGCCACCCCAGTCATCGGTCTGCTCTGCGATGGTGACCTCGAAGCCTTGTTTGGCTGCGACTAGCGCGGCTTCCAATCCAGCGGGGCCGCCGCCCACCACCAGCACGTTGCCTGGCTCTGGCGCGCGAGCAAAGCGCTCTGGGTGCCAGCCGCGGCGCCATTCTTCGCCCGCCGTGGCGTTCTGGGTGCAGCGCACCGGCACGCCGTCATGCCAGCTGGCAATGCAGATGTTGCAGCCAATGCACTCGCGGATGTCGTCGCTGTTGCCTTCGCGGATCTTGGTGGGCAGGAAGGGGTCGGCAATGCTGGCTCGCGCGCCACCGATCAAATCAAGCACGCCGCGGCGGATCTGCGACACCATGGTGTCAGGTGAGGTAAAGCGCCCCACGCCGACGACCGGGCGATCGGTCACCCGCTTCACAAAGTCGATGATGGGCTCGTGGGCGCCCTCAGGCCTGAAGCGCGAGGCACCGCAGTCCGTGGGGCTCGAATCCATTTTCACGTCCCACAGATCGGGCACGTCAGAGAGCAGGCTGACCACGCCGTGGGCCTCACTTTCGTAATGGTCACTGGCCTTTCCCCGCAGTTCTTCAAGGCTGATGCGGAGCGCCACGGCGGCCCGACTGCCGGCCTCGTCGCGCGTCACCTCCAGCATTTCTCGCACGAACCGGACGCGGTTCTCCAGTGCGCCGCCATAGCCGTCGTCGCGGTGGTTGTATTCCGGCAACAGGAACTCGTAGCCGAGATAACCCATGCCGGCATACACATAAAGAATGTCAAAGCCTGCATCGAGGGCGCGCCGCGTTGCCAGTCGCTGCCAGTGAAACACCTCGTCGATGTCAGCGCCGGTCATTTTCTTGGGGCGCAGCTGGCCCATAAAGCCCACATGCGTTGCCGCCCACGAAATACCCGACGGGGAGAGCGGGGGCAAGCGCGAGGTGCGGTTCATGACCGCCGCGCCACCGTGCCAAAGCTCCGCGGCGGCGAGGCTCCCGTGGCGGTGAATCGCCTCGGTGGATAGCGTGTGTGAGGCGATATCGGCATCGCTCCACAGCCGCGCGAAAGGCAGGGGTGAGTCGTCTGAACTGGGGTGAATCGACACCGCGCCCGTGCTCACGACGCCCCAGCCGCCCTCGGCCTTGGTCTCACGAAAGGCCGCGCGCACCCGGGGGTGGGTTTCGGTCATGCCGCTCGCATGGGGCACCTGATAGAAGCGATTGGGCGCCGTTACTGGGCCGATCTTAACGGGCTCAAAGAGGACCTGGTGGCTGGGATGACAGGCGCTCAGATTGGCTTCTGCCACCGGTGGGGAAATGTTCTCTGATTTGCCCATAAGCGCTTATCGTGACCCTTCGCGACGTCCTGATAATGTCCTAACGACAGCTTAGTGATGGTCGGGCGATCGCAAGACCGACCCCATGATTGTGAGCCCGATGGCCGCCAGAGTACAACAACCACCGTACAACCAGAACACGCCGTCGTAGCTGCCAGTGGTGTCACTGATGTAACCCGCCAGCGGCGCGCTGGTAGCGGTAATCGGGATATGCAGTGGATTCATCACACCCAGCGCTCGCCCGACGCTGCCCGCACCGAAAGTGCGGGCGGGCATGTTGGTCCAGATCGGCACCACGCCGCCATACCCCAAGCCCATCACAAATGCACCGGCGAGCAGTCCGGTGTAGTTCTGCACCAGCAGTAGGATCAGTAAACCCGTGCTCAGAAAGAGACAAATCAGGTAACCGCAGCGCTGAATACCGAGCCGGTCCATAAGGTAACCGGTGAGGGCTTTACCGCTGAAAGAGCAGACCGCAATGATCGAGTAAAGGAGCGCCGTCGATTGGCCGGTCACGCCGAGGTCTTTTGCGTGCAGGCTCAGGTTGGCCAGCATGCCGAGTGTGACGGCCAGCAGTGAGCCCGAGACAATCATCTGTAACCAGAAGATGCGGCTCCTCAGTAGATCGGGGATGCCCCAGTCCCGGGCATCGACCGCTGCAGTGGCCGCCAAATCAGACGCGTCGGCGCGCCCGGGGATTGCGGGTTCACCGCTCAGGCCCAAATCTGCGGGTTGGTTGCGTAGCAGCCAATAAAAAATCGGCAGGAAGGCAAAACAGGTGCAGCCCGCTACCATCAGTCCGGTTCGCCAGTCCCACTCGAGAAACATCCAAGTCATGAAGGGCGGCATTAAAAAGCCGCCGAGTGAGCTGCCCGTGGCTGCCAGGCCGAGCGCGAGACCGCGCCGGCGGATAAACCAGCGACTGATGAGCGCGGCGCTGGGAATGGCCCCGATTAGTAGGACTCCCAGCGGAATCAGGCTGGCCCACACCACCCATATATGAAGTAGCGTGCCCGCCTGACTCAAAATCATGAGTCCCAGCCCCATCGCGGTCAGGCCGATCATCATCAGATGCCGGACCGACCAGCGGTCTATCAGGATCCCAGCTAAGGGGGAGAGCAGGTTGGTGGCGACGGTCAGGCAGGTCTCGATGAGATTGATCTGAGCTCGGGGCGCTCCAAAAACATCCTCAAAAGTGGCGGTATAGAGCCCCATGCTCCAGAAGACGAAACCGCCCTGAATCAGTTGCCCGGAGGCGGTTGCACACACCACCCACCAGCCCGGGTAGACCCCCCGCGGCGGTTGCTCCGCAGGAGAACTCGCGACTGTCTGATCCGGTGGAGAGGACATGCTTATTAGTGTGCCCGCAGACCTTGTGTTGCCTCACACCTTAGGCGCTTTGTGGCACCATGGCAAAGACAGTCTCAGCCCTTCGGAGCTTGCTATGCGCCCCCACAAAACCCTGCGCGGACATATTCATTACACCAGTAGTAAGCCCGGTCGCGAGGGGGTGGAGCGCGGCCGTGAGCACTTCACGATCACCGTGCACGGTGACGGGCGCCGCACCCTGCGCGCGCACTGCGAGATCGACGACGAGCCCAACGTGCTCCGCGACGTCACGCTCACCAAGAACCAGAACTGGGACACGCTCGACGCCTTCGTGCGCTTGTCGCTCGGTGACGAGCAGCGGGGCAGCAGCTGGTTTTACTTTGGTGACACCGGCGCCGACTGTGAGGGCTGGACCCATGAGCGCGGCCGTTTTTCAGAGCACGAGGCCTATGACGAGCGCCCCGCAATTTTCGGAACCCATCCTATTCAAGGGGACGCCTGGCACCTCTCGGTCATTGACCGAAGCGAGGGCCCCAAGGTTCACACCTTTGATCGTTTCCTGATGACGTCGCTCGATCATCGCGGCGCGACCGGGCCGTCACTAGTTTGGCACGACCCCGGGATGATCATCGAATTTATCGGCGAGGAAACGATTACCGTGGGGGCAGGTACCTTCGATGCGCTGCACTTTTGCTACGGCGAGCGGGGCAGCACCGCGCAGGGCTCAAA
>CAJXDE010000175.1 GCA_913052635.1 uncultured Halieaceae bacterium | reverse complement strand
CGATGCACTGATATGCTCAACAAGCAGACTGGTTTTAGAGAAACGCACGCAATGGAAGCCTTTATCGTCGAAATCAATGCCTGGGCCTGGGGTGTTCCGATGCAGCTGCTGCTGCTCGGTACCGGGATTTTCCTGACCCTTGGTTTGGGGTTCTTGACCTGGCGGCGGCTTTGCTATGCATTCCGGCTCCTGTTGAGCGGATTAAAGGGCGAGGGCGAGGGCGACATTCCTCCATTTAGGGCGCTGATGACGTCCCTCAGTGCGACCATTGGAACCGGCAACATCGCTGGCGTGGCCACGGCGATCACTCTCGGCGGGCCGGGCGCGCTCTTTTGGATGTGGCTGACAGCCCTGTTTGGAATGGCAATGAAGTATGCCGAAGCCGTGCTGGCAGTCCGGTACCGTGAGCAGGATGACAGGGGCGGCTACAGCGGTGGCCCGATGTACTACATCCGCAACGGGCTGGGCCCGAGGTATGCTTTGTTAGGCGGGGCCTTTGCCTTATTTGGCAGCATGGCGGGCTTTGGACTGGCGAACACGGTTCAGTCCAACTCAGTCGCGCAGGTGCTGGGCGACCAATTTCAGGTTCCCTGGGCGTTGACCGGCGGCGTTTTGATGGTTGTCGTCGGCGCGGTCATTCTCGGCGGGATTCAGCGGATCGCCGCCACCGCCAGCGCCATCGTGCCGACCATGGCGATTGCTTATGTTCTCATGAGCTTGATTGTTATTGGCTTTCACATAGAGGAAGTGCCCGGTGCGCTGGCGACCATTATCGACAGTGCGTTTAACGGTGCGTCTGCCGCAGGTGGCTTTGCCGGCGCAACAGTCTGGGCGGCAATCCGCTTTGGTGTGGCCCGCGGAATATTTTCTAACGAGGCGGGGCTCGGCAGTGCGCCGATCGCACACGCTGCCGCCAAAACCAACGAGCCGGTAGAGCAGGGGCTCGTGGCCATGCTCGGCACCTTTATCGACACGATCGTGGTCTGCACGATGACCGGTTTAGTGATTATATTGACTGGTGTGCTTGAGTCGGGTGTATCTGGCGCAAGCTTGACCGCGTCTGCGTTTGGCTCTGCTTTGCCGGGAGGCGAACTGGTGGTGACCCTCGGGGTGGTGCTGTTTGCCACGACCACCATGATCGGCTGGTCATTTTATGGAGAGCGGTGCGTGGTTTATCTTTTCGGCACCAAAGGTATCCTTCCGTTCCGAATTCTCTGGGTATTAGCGATACCAGTGGGTGCCGGCACTGACTTGGGGTTGATCTGGTTGGTTGCCGATACGCTCAATGCCTTTATGGCGATCCCCAACCTTATCGCCTTGCTATTGCTGTCTCCCGTTGTCTTTCAGTTGTCGCGCAGCTACTTCAGTCGACGCAGTGCGTCTGCGGAATCGATCTAACGCTCGTGACAGAGACCGGTGCGCAAAAGCTGGTGATCGCGATCTCGTCACGGGCATTGTTTAACCTTGACGACGCGCATCGCATTTTTGAGAAGGAGGGTCTGGACGCCTATTCTGATTATCAGATAGAGAAAGAAGACGACACGCTCGAGCCCGGGCAGGCCTTCCCCATGGTTAAGAAGTTACTGGATCTCAACAGCCAGCTTCCCGACTCGCTGGGCATCGAGGTGATACTGCTCTCTCGCAACAGTGCGGATACCGGTTTGCGTGTGTTCAACTCTATCGAGCACCACGGGTTGGGGATTACGCGTGCGGCTTTTTGCGGTGGTGAGCCACCGTGGCGTTATATCGAAGCGTTTGGTTGCCAGTTATTTCTCTCCGCAGAGGGCGCTGATGTGCGTGTCGCACTAAATAACGGTGTGGCAGCGGCTACCCTGGTGTCCAACGCCACCGCCGCAACCGAAGATGATCAGTTGCGCTTCGCCTTTGACGGGGACGCCGTGCTCTTCTCAGACGAGGCAGAGCAGATTTATAAGCGCGACGGACTGGACGCTTTTGCCGCCAATGAGGATGCCGCGCGGAAGCAACCCCTCATGGGCGGACCGTTCAAGAACTTTTTGGCCTCATTGCAGCGGCTGCAACAAGCGCTACCCGCCGAGCATCCGCCCATTCGTACGGCGCTGGTGACGGCGCGCTCCGCTCCGGCTCATGAGCGGGTCATCAGAACCCTGCGGGCGTGGGACGTGCGTATCGATGAATCGATATTTTTGGGCGGCCTGACCAAAACAGAGTTCCTGAAGGCCTATAGGGCGGATGTGTTTTTTGACGACCAGCAGGTGCACTGCAACGATGCAGCCGGCCATGTGCCTACCGGGCACGTACCTCATGGCGTCGCTAACGCTGACTGATTTGCTTATAAGAAATCGAAATTTTATTCCTTCTTCCTAGTCACCCGTAAAAAAGGGGAGTAAGGTCTGAGAGGAATCAGGAGCTCCAAAGAGGCGCTCGGGCGTGAAGTTGCAGCAGCTACGATACATCTGGGAGGTGGCGCACCACGACCTAAACGTGTCCGCTACCGCGCAGAGTCTGTTTACTTCGCAACCGGGTATCAGCAAGCAGATTCGACTGCTCGAGGATGAGCTTGGCGTGGAGGTGTTCGCCCGAAGCGGCAAGCATCTCACGCACATTACTCCAGCCGGCGAGGTGATTCTAGATTTGGCCGGTGAAATCCTCCGAAAGGCAGATTCGATCAAAAAAGTCGCGCAGGAATTCTCCGATGAAACCGCCGGCACGCTGTCGATTGCGACCACTCACACCCAAGCGCGGTATGTACTGCCGAGTGTGATCAAGGCGTTCATGGCCCGATATCCCGACGTGTCATTGGCCATGAAGCAGGGTACGCCGCCGCAAGTTGCGCAGATGGCTGCGGATGGAGAGGTCGACTTTGTGATCGCCACCGAGGCGCTCAACCAGTTCTCGAGCTTGATCACGCTGCCCTGTTATCGCTGGAATCGCTGTGTGGTGGTCCCTCAAGGGCATCCGCTGACATCCCTCGATCACTGCTCACTCGAGGCGATCGCTGAGCATCCGATCGTCACTTACACCACTGGCTTCACCGGGCGCTCTAAACTGGATGAGGCCTTCAACGATCGCGGGCTCACACCAAGAGTCGTCTTTACCGCTGTCGACTCTGATGTGATCAAAACATACGTCCGCCTCGGTTTGGGTGTGGGCTTAATCGCAGGTATGGCCTATGACCCACCGCTGGATGCCGATCTCGTCAAGATCGACGTGTCACACCTGTTTGCGAGTTCAGTAACGAGCCTGGGGTTCAGAAAGGGCACCTTTCTCCGGGGCTATATGCACGATTTCATTCATGAGCTGGCGCCGCACCTGGGTCGAGAACTGGTGCAAGAAGCGCTGTCTCGCGCCAAATTGACAGATCGCATCGCGCTCTACGAGGGGATCGAGTTACCCGAACACTGATTGGCTTCCTCGAGTGCCGCCATAATCGGTCCGACCTTGTCGAAGGTTTCCTGATACTCCGCTTCCCACTCTGAGCTGGCGGTGATGCCGCCGCCGCCCCAGCAGTGCACGATGTTGCCGGTGACTTCCAACGTTCTGATCGCGATGCTGCTCTGCAGCCAATCATCGCCACCGAGGATGAATAGCGAGCCACAGTAAGCGCGTCGGGGTGCGGGTTCCAATTCAGCGATGATTTCCACAGCGCGTTTTTTCGGTGCTCCGGTAATCGAGCCGCCGGGTGAGGTGGCGAGTAACATCTGGCCAGCGCTCACACCGGGAGCCAGCTTTCCCTCTACCGTGCTGACTAGGTGGTGCACGTTGTTGTAGCTATGTAAGCCACACAGCTCGGTGACTTTCACGCTGCCCGTTTGACAGAATTGTCCAAGATCATTGCGCAGCAGGTCGGTGATCATCACGTTTTCTGCGCGATCTTTCT
>CAJXDE010000174.1 GCA_913052635.1 uncultured Halieaceae bacterium | reverse complement strand
ATGTCGGGCATGGAAGATCTGGTGATCGCAGGTGGTACTGAAATGATGAGCTACCACGGCCAGATTGCAGATCCTTCACAACCGCCCATGATCGACTCGGGCAACCTCGAGCTGCGAGCCATGCACCCCCAGTCACAGCAGGGTGTTTGTGCCGACGCCATCGCCACCCTTGAGGGCATTGACCGCAACGCGGTTGATGACCTTGCTCTGGTCAGTCAGGCGCGGGCATCACGGGCTATTGCCGAGGGTCGTTTCGACAAATCGCTGATCACGGTCAAGAACCCCGACGGTACCGTCGCACTCGATCACGAGGAATTTCCTCGGCCAGAAACGACCAAAGAGGGGCTGTCAGAGCTGAAGACGGTCTTCAGTGTGGTGCGGGACGTGCCGGTCGATGAGGCGGGCACCACTTACGGTGCCCTCATCCAGCAGAAGTACCCCGAGATCACCGAATTCAACCACATCCACCATGCGGGCAACTCCTCAGGCGTGGTCGACGGTGCCGCGGCCTTGTTGCTGGCCTCTGAAGCCTATATGGAGAAGAGCGGCATGACGCCTCGGGCGCGGATTGTCGCCACCGCAAACATGGGCGATTGCCCCACGCTGATGCTCAATGCGCCGGTACCAGCGGCGGAGAAAGTTTTGACGAAAGCTGGCCTGACCAAAGATGATATCGATGTCTGGGAAATCAATGAGGCTTTCTCAGTGGTGGCTGAGCGCTTTATTCGCAAACTCGATTTGGATCGTGAAAAGGTCAACATCAATGGTGGTGCGATGGCACTAGGCCACCCCATAGGCGCGACCGGCTCTATCTTGGTGGGCACGGCGTTGGACGAACTTGAGCGCCAAAGTGGGCGGTATGCGCTGATTACCATGTGTGCCGCTGGCGGTATGGCGCCTGCGATTATTATTGAGCGCGTGTAAACGCTTCTGTCCGACCCTCGCAAAGCCCGGAAATTGTGCCGTGCGGTTTGTGCGCGGATTTAAAGCGGAAGACTTTGCCTGACCAGCCGTCGCGTCATTTTTGAACACTGGTTTTAAAAAAATAGCATAAAGCGCATCAATATCATTCAAAGATCAATCTGGTGCAGGCGGGTAGGGTGCGGGAGCCCGATACTGTGTGCTCGGCTGCTTTACTGCAGTGAGACCGTCAGGCCTACCAATACAGCGAGAACAGCGACGGCAATCGGCAAAATCTGGCTAAGACCCAATGAAAGAGATCCTTTCTCACTCGTCATCGCCTGCGGGATCCAGATGAGGCCCACTATTATAACAACCGTCGAATACAGGAGGCTTAGAAAAGAGAAAGCGAGGGCTGGCCCCAAGGCGGCCGTCGCACTCAGTTGTGACAGCGCCGCGACAATACCCATGGAGAATCCCAGCCATCCCAGGCCCAGAATCTTTTTGGCCCAATCAGTAGCGTAGCCATCATCGACGAGCCGCCCGATCAGAAATACCAGCAACGCAACGCCGGTCATGACCATGGCAACCTCTGGATACCAGAACATCGCCAGCCCATCGGACGATACCGACGTCGCGGCCCAGATCATCGTGATTATCACACCACCTGTGCCAGCTGCCTTGCCCATCATGGAGCGCGCCCCAAGCAAGTTCTGGTTGAGCGAGTCCACAGCAATTAGTCGCACGATACCGGTATAGACCAGTGTGAGAATAGCAATGGCCAAAGCGGGGGCTATCTGGCTGGGGTTGGATTCGGCAGCCAGCATACTGATCACACCGATCAGAAAGCCCGCGAGCCCCACCGGCAATGCGGCCTCGGCCACCAGCCTGCATTCGGAGGGCCTGAACCTGACTACGGCGGCCACGGACAACAGACTGCCCATAACAAAAACGAGGCTTTTGACATCCAAAACTGATTCGAGAGTCACAAACGCCTCCTAACCGAAGCGGCCGGCCGTATGGCCACCAGCATTTACGGGCAGGCGATTAAAAATCGCCCGCCGTAGCCAAGCTATACAGCGATGTAGCGATCGACAGTGGCGTCATACTCCCAGGCCGATTTGCCCTCATCCTCGGGTGGGGAGGAAGGTTTCGCCTGAGCGATCGCGATGTCATGAAACTGCGTGGCCAGCTCTGAAGACCGGTCCTCGGCAAGGCCTTGAACCATCGTTTGCATTTCTTTAAGTGCATTAATCAGCGCTGAAGCTTGAATGTTGGCGTGATCGCTACCGGGAACGATCTCGAGTTTCTCATCGCCCACGCTCAGCCACAGAATCACTTCTTCCTGAAGCAACTTATCGAGCGAGGGTGCAGCACCACTCTCATCAGCCATGGCCTGATTCGTCACCGCCCAGTTGAGACTGGGAGCGGGGTCGGCCTGTGCTTCACCCCGTTCATACCGGGCTTGAGCATCGAGGAGGGACTGTTCCAAACCCTTCAGTGTTAGCTCGTGGAATGCCGCGAAGATTCCGTTTTGAGTCTGGGGTGCGCCGGTACTGTCAGACATTGGTAAGCCCTCATTATTTTCTCTTCCCAAAGTGACCGGCGGTTAACATTTGCCGTCTCACTTTGTTCCAAGAGCTTAACCCGCCTTGCAGATAAAATCGCGTTAAAAATTGACTTCGAAAAAAGACTCTCTGGGTCGGTGAAGCATAACCATGGTGGCTTCTTAGTCGGAAGCCGGCGGATTCATTGAGAGGGTCGTGGCCAACAAGGTTGCGCAGTCGCGATGGCTAACCGAGTTTTCTCGCTCTATAGTGGGCGGCTAAAGTAGCGAGGTCAGGCCATGAGATCTTTTTTAGCCGTGTTGTTGGGTGTGGGCACCTACCTGGGGTGTATGGCAACGGGTTGGTTCAATGGCGTATTCGCAGTATCCATGGCAACTATTGTGTATGTCTTTGTCAGCGTGTTCAAAGGCTTCAAAAAGAAAAAGCCAGGCACTGATCTTGATGAATTGGCGGAATAGGAAGGAATCGGATAGCCGGCTGCACCGCTCACCGCGAAGACCGTATTAAAAAGCTACTGAAACCTGGTTTGCTCCCAGTTCGGCTTCACAAGCTGATGCTCTCAATAAGCAGAATCTCTTCTGGGGGGAGTCAGTGAAGTTGCGAACCCGGCTGCGGTGCAGATGACGTGTCGGGCCGAACAGTAGTCTTGAAGCTTTGCCCCTTTTGGTTGAGATAGTTCTCGTAGACCTCAAGCAGATTCATTGCGTGATTCAGTAGCCTTTTAGAGCCTTCATGCCCCGTTTCTGCGCCGCTACAAGCGGTTGATAACAGCTGCTGATTGATGAGGAAGGCGAAGAATGTGTCAGGTAGTTCGGGATATTTCTCAGCAAACTGGTGGACCAGCATTACCGCAGCACTGCCCACCTCTTCGCTGATCCTAAGAATCTCCTGATCGTTGGTCGCTTGGTCTTTTCTGGCGCGAAACTTTTCAAAATCTACCACCTGCTCACCCATCACGACCTTACTCCCTGTTGCAGACTGAACTACAGCAATCATCGGCTGAAAGGGGGCAATGCTTTAATTTTTTGGTGCTAAGCGGTGGCTCGAGAACGCCGAATACCGATGGCGCGAACTATCGGTGGGCGCCGCCCTACACTCAGCCCTCAGAGGCGTGTAAGCAGGGTGTCAATTCTGATCCGGCAGAAGCCAGAACTTGAATCGGCTCTGGATTCTGATGTTGGCGAGATAGATTGCAGTGGTTGCACGAGCCCGTGCCCAAGCGCTCGGCCTGCTTTGAATGAAGCGCCTGTTCGTCAGCTGTAGCTGCTCCTCGATACTGTCGAGGTCGGCGTGCATAACCTGCAGGGAGCGTCTGGACTCTGCTACTCCCATTGTCTCTGCGAGCATATCTTTCTACCTCATGTGGTATGAATGCACTGACCCAACACTATATGTTG
>CAJXDE010000173.1 GCA_913052635.1 uncultured Halieaceae bacterium | reverse complement strand
GGGGTGCACGACTTTTTATTCGGCACATTGTCTAGGGCGCTAGCCGATGTCAGGCCGGGTCAAAACCAAACACCGGCTGTGGCGGAAATGGTCGAGTCGGTTGCGCAGCAATCGACCATGGGGTTGTCCCCCGGCGGGTTACCTGCTCTCTTTTCAAGGCAGACTGGGGCGCCAGTTAGCGGCGCTGGGGGCGATCGCGGGCAGTTTGGCACGGTGGGCTCGAGATATGCCTCACCGATGCTGCAGCCGACCAGCAATGCGCCCCAACCGGAGTTCAGTGACCGATCTGCCGAGATTCCGCCGCTCGGGTTTGCCGTGGCGCAACTTCATGGCGTGTACATCCTTGCCGAGAACCAGCATGGGATGGTGTTGGTCGATATGCACGCGGCGCACGAGCGAATTACTTATGAACGGTTGAAGCAGGCCAGAGAGGGTGCCGGCATCACCTGTCAGCCGTTGTTGGTGCCCATCACCCTCGTCGTATCGAATAGAGAGGCGGCGATCGCTGCTGAACAGGCCGAGGAGCTGGCGTCTCTAGGGGTGTTGATTGAGGCAGTCGGCGAGGACGCGGTGGTCTGCCGTGAACTTCCCGCGCCGCTTAAAGATGCCGATGCGGAAGCGCTGGTGCGCGACGTGTTGTCTGATCTTCTCGAGTTCGGCACCAGTGACCGCATTGCCAGCTCCCTCGATGAATTACTCTCAACCATGGCCTGTCACGGTTCGGTGCGCGCCAATCGTCGTTTGACGCTGCCCGAGATGAATGCGCTATTGCGTGATATGGAAGAAACCGAGAGATCCGGGCATTGCAATCATGGTCGGCCCACCTGGGTGCAGCTGGGCATGGCGGATCTTGACAAACTGTTTCTGCGCGGACGCTAATCGTGACCGAACCCGTGTTGGCGTTGACGGGCCCCACCGCGTCGGGCAAGTCGGCATTGGCCGAGCGGCTCGCCGAGACCTTTAATGGCGAACTGATCAGCGTGGATTCGGCGTTGGTATATCGCGGCTTATCGATCGGCGCCGCCAAACCGGATTACCCGCATCATCTCGTTCATATTCGGGAACCCGATGATCCCTACACCGCCGCCGCTTTCGCAAGCGATGCCAAACAGTGTATCGATGAGATCAGGGGGAGAGGGCGGCGCCCCATTCTGGTCGGCGGAAGTATGCTGTATTTTCGGGCGCTGATTCAGGGGCTCGACGAGATCCCCGCCATTGATCCGGCCATACGCGCTGACATCGAGGCTGAAGCAACGGGGTCTGGGTGGCCGGCATTACATCAGCAGCTGACTGAGATAGACCCTGAGACCGCCGGTCGATTACACCCTAACCACAGCCAGCGGATCTGCCGTGCGCTAGAGGTGTACCGGGGCACCGGCACACCGCTAAGTGAATGGCAGCAGGGAAACCCTACCCCTGAATCAGAAGACTATGAGTGCATCGCCCTGTGCCCCGAGGATCGCGCCGCCTTGCATGCGCGAATCGCCAGCCGACTGGACGCCATGTTTGCTGAGGGATTGGTAGCGGAGGTCACTCGCCTGTTTGAGCAGGAGGGCTTGCACACCGATTTACCCGCTATTCGGGCTGTGGGTTATCGGCAGGTGTGGTCCTACCTTGAGGGCGAGATCGACCTCGCTACGTGTCGTGAAAAGGTGCTCGCTGCGACTCGGCAGCTCGCCAAGCGACAGCTGACCTGGCTTCGCGGCTGGCCTGATTTGACGTGGATCTGGACGAGTGAGACGGGTCAGCTGGTCCAGGGATCCGATTCGCCCGTAGATGCCCAGGACTCCAGCGATCACGGGTTGTCAGCCCCCTCAGGCGGTATTTGGTTTGGCCGTCTTCAGTGGCTGATGCGGAACTTTTAGCTGACGCTGAGATCGTAGTAGAATATGGACACTCCACCTCGGTGGAGTTTTTTGTCGCTAGTACTTTGACACTGTGACAGAGTCGTAAGTGCGTTGGCGGCCGTAATGCGCTTTTCGTGAAGAGCGCCGTTTTTTGACAGTGATACTAAGGAGTAACCATGTCAAAAGGGCATACGCTACAAGACCCTTACCTTAACGCCCTGCGGAAGGAACGGGTTCCCGTCTCGATCTATCTGGTCAATGGCATCAAGCTTCAGGGACAGATCGAATCCTTCGACCAGTTTGTAGTGTTGTTGAAAAACACCGTCTCCCAGATGGTCTATAAGCACGCTATTTCGACAGTCGTGCCGTCGCGCAATGTGCGTCTGCCTGCTGCTGATGGCGAGTCGCCAGCTGAAGAGTAACCACCCGGCGCCTCCTCGGGGGCGCCTCTAATTTTTCATGTTCTTTGAGCGTCATCAGGGCGGAGAGCGCGCTGTGCTCGTGCAGCTGCAGCTTGCCGGGGCCGAGCGTGATCTGAGCTTGTTGGAGTTTGAAGAGCTGGTCGCATCTGCGGGCGGTCATCCAGTGGCCACTATTACCGGGTCTCGGTCAGCGCCGCATGCGCGGACCTTTGTGGGTGAAGGCAAGCTTGATGAGATCGCCCGGGCGTGCCAAACCCACGAGGCAGAGCTCGTGATCTTCAACCATGCACTGAGTCCGAGTCAGGAGCGCAATCTGGAGCGCACGCTGTCGTGCCGAGTGCTGGCACGCACAGGGTTGATCCTCGATATTTTTGCCCAGCGTGCGCGCACCCACGAAGGCAAGCTACAGGTGGAGCTGGCGCAACTGAGCCACATGAGCACGCGTCTTATTAGGGGGTGGACTCACCTGGAGCGCCAGAAGGGTGGCATTGGTTTGCGCGGGCCTGGCGAAACCCAGTTGGAAACAGACCGGCGGTTGTTGCGCGTTCGTATCAAGTCGATCCAGTCGCGGCTGGAACGGGTGCGTAATCAACGCGAGCAAAGCCGCCGCGCTCGGCGCCGGGCGGAGCTGCCAGTGCTGTCATTAGTGGGTTATACCAATGCCGGCAAATCAACGCTGTTTAACCTTATTACGACCTCCGAGGTATACGCCGCCGATAAGTTGTTCGCCACACTCGATCCCATCCTCGCTAGGGTCGATATAGAACATCTGGGGCCGGTGCTGTTTGCCGATACCGTGGGGTTTATCTCTGATTTGCCGACGACACTGGTGGAGGCGTTCAAGGCCACCCTCGAAGAAACTGCCAATGCGAGCTTGTTGCTTCATGTGGTCGATGTTTCCGCTAACAATCGCGATGAATTGATGGCCGACGTCGAGTCGGTACTGGGTGAGATACAGGCCGATGGCTTGCCGCAACTGGTGGTGTTCAACAAGCTCGACTTGTTGGAGCAACCCCCTCGCATCCTGCGCAATGAGAGCGGGACGCCCACAGCCGTCTACTTGTCTGCTGCGACCGGAGAGGGAGTCGACCTCCTCTTTGACGCCATACGTGAACGACTCTCGGTCACACTGTTTGACGAAGAAATTACGCTGGACCCGCAACGGGCGCGATTGCGGGCAGCGCTGTATGAGATGGGCGCTGTGTGCACCGAGGAGTGGCAGTCTGACGGGAGTAGCCGGTTGCATGTGCGCCTGCCTTTAGCGGATTGGCGGCGATTGAATACCTGAATGTCCCGCAGGTGCCGTCGTGAATGCAGATGAGCCCTGGGACGCAGTTCATAAAGGATGTGCCGCGAATGTGGTTGCAAAGCGAATAGCGCGGCTCAGTGCGCGGTGGCCGGTATCAGCAAAGGTTGCGAGTCGTTCTGAGTCGGGTCAGGAGAAGAACGTTAAGCGCTGGTGATCCGACGAAGTAGTCGGGATTCCGGCTAAAAAAGGATTTAGTGCTTTGTGTTTTAGTAAGCAGAACAAAGCCCCGAAGTGGTGCCCGGGTTTGTTAGACTACCTGACCTTTTGATGAGGAAAAGACTGATGTCATGGAATGAGCCTGGGGGTGGCAATAAAGGCCCCCGCGACCCGTGGGG
>CAJXDE010000172.1 GCA_913052635.1 uncultured Halieaceae bacterium | reverse complement strand
TGATTGCACAACTGGAAGGCCGTTTGTCGAGGTTTGAGGTATGAGCCTGCGGCGTATGTTGGAAGACCCCCTGGTCAATCAAATGATGGCCAGCCACACTGAGTGCCATGCACTGCTGAACCTGATGGGTGGCGAGTTGGTGATGATCGGGGCCAGCAAAGCCTATCGCTACACCACGAACCCAGACGGCGCGAGTGGCGACGGTATTGCGATCGCCTGGCGCGCGGGGTGTCGGGTGGCCAATCTGGAGTTCAACCAGTTCCACCCCACCTGCCTTTACCATCCGGAAAGTCGATCATTTCTGATGACCGAGGCACTCCGCGGTGAGGGGGCGACCCTGCATCTGCCGGATGGACAGCGATTCATTTCCCACTTCGATGACCGTGAAGAGCTGGCACCACGTGATATTGTGGCCAGAGCCATCGATTTTGAGATGAAAAGACTCGGCGCAGACTGCGTCTTTCTCGATATCAGTCATCAACCCGCTGACCTGATTACGCGCCACTTTCCTCAGGCTTATGAACGCTGTCTGGCCCTTGGCATTGACATCACCCGCGACCGCATTCCCGTTGTCCCCGCGGCTCATTACACCTGCGGCGGCGTGGTGGTCGATCAATATGGCGCGAGCGATGTGCCGGGGCTTTATGTCGTCGGGGAGTCAGCGTGTACGGGGTTGCACGGAGCAAATCGCATGGCCAGCAACTCTCTGCTCGAGTGCTTCGTATACGCGCAATCCGCGGCGCAACACATCGCAGAGTCGATCACTGGAGAACTCACGCCTCCGAAGACCTGGGACGACAGTCGTGTCAGGGACTCTGATGAAGAAGTGGTAATTCAGCATAACTGGCAGGAGTTAAGACGTCTCATGTGGGATTACGTGGGCATTGTGCGAACATCGCGCCGGTTGGAGCATGCAGCAGACAGGATTGCATTGCTGGAAAAGGAGGTGTTGGGCTATTACGGACGTTTTCAGATTACGCGTCCGCTATTGGAGATGCGCAACCTGGCGCGCGTCTCATCCTTGATGGTGCAGTGCGCCGCGGAACGCCGCGAAAGCCGTGGCTTGCACTACAACTCGGATTTTCCCGATACCGCATCGGTTGCTCGCGACTCAATACTCATACCGGCTCATTTCGACCCCGACACAGCCCTGAACGGCCCAATTGATCGACTGCCTCACTATCATCAGTGATCGGCATCAGTGATCGGCATCAGTGATCGGCACCACCGGATGCAATCACGCACCGATGCCGTGAAAACGTCTGATCTCTTCAATCACCGGGACAAAGCGATCCTCCGTGATCGTGCTGCGTCCCATAATCCACTCCATCAGGTCCTGATCGTCTTGAAACAGCAGCTCGCGGTAATCCTGTCTCAATAACGCATTAAGCTCGAGAAAAGCCTCCGTCACGAAAGGCGCCAACAATAGATCTAGTTCGAGCAGCCCCCGTCGGCTGGCCCACTTGGCGCGGTTCCACTCCTCTCTCCGATCCATAGACTGCCACCAGCTCGTATCGTCAACGTTGTAGTATAGAGCCCCACAACCTGTTTATTACCCGGCGCATCCGCATTGAACACTCAGCAAGCACAGAGCCCTTCCGGACAGACCGATATTGTCATGCGGTTGTCTGGCAGCAACAGCAAAGAGTTCCTGCACGGACAAACGACAGCAGACTTTAACGACTGCGGCGTCGGCAGTCTCCGCTACGCCGCGTTTTGCAACCCAAAAGGCCGTGTACTGGCAGACGTGTTAGCCGTGGTTATTGATGAGCAGGAAATCCTGCTGAGAGGCAGAACGACGGTCATGGCAGCGCTTGCCGAGCATCTCAAACCCTATCTCGGCTTTTCCCGGTGCTCGCTCACACCCACCGACTGGCGCATTGGCTGCTATGGCGGCTCTGCAGACGAGCATCATGCGGTGCTAAGCTTTGCAGAAGCGTCCCTCGTGGAGGTTGCCGTGCCCATGGGCCGAGAGCACACCGAGTGCTGGAGCGCACCACACGAGCGTCAGAACGGGGATCTTCTCGACCCACTGTGGCTGGAGATCAAAAACCAGCGCGCGCGTATCGAGAGCGAGACGATCGGTAGCTACCTGCCGCAAGACCTTGATTACGACTGCAATGGCACAGTGAGCTTCACCAAGGGCTGCTACACGGGACAGGAGATTGTGGCCCGGCTTCACTATAGAGGCACACCCAAGCGCCGCTTGCACCGGGCCGAAACTGCGGCTCCGGTTGTCACCGGCGACACGTTGATCAATGCAGAGGGTAAAACCGTCGGCAGCATCGTGAATCACTGCCTTCAAGGCTACACACACGAACTGCTCATAGAACTAATCCCAGAAGCGGCCGCGGAGCCAATCACGCCCAAAGGCGGTCACGGCGAGCTCTCGAAAGTCACTCGTTGTCATGATGACAATGACCAATCAACGGGCTGACGCTGGTTCGCTTCGAGAAAAGCATTGGCCTGACTAAAGTGGCGGCAACCCAAGAACCCCCGGTGTGCTGACAGCGGAGAGGGATGCGGCGCAGAAAGGACATAATGCCTGGCGCGATCAACGGCGGCACCCTTTTTCTGGGCCTGAGCCCCCCACAGCATGAAGACGACGGGGGCCTCTCCATCACTGACCGTTGCTACCACGGCGTCAGTAAAACGCTCCCAGCCGTGACCTTGATGCGAACCGGCGACGCCATGCTCAACAGACAATACGCTGTTCAACAGCAACACACCCTGCTCGGCCCATTGGGTAAGATCGCCATGAGATGGCGCAGGCATGCCCAGGTCATCGTGAAGCTCACGGAAAATGTTCTGCAATGAGGGCGGGATGCGCTGACGACCTTTCACTGAAAAACTCAGACCGTGAGCCTGGCCAGGACCGTGGTAGGGATCCTGCCCCAGTACCACCACTTTCACCGCCTCCGGCGGCGTTGAATCGAGCGCCGCAAAAAACTGCCGACCGGGGGGATAAATGGTCTTGCCAGCGGCTTTTTCAGCGCGCAAAAACGCTGACAATTGCGACATATAAGGCTGCTCAAATTCGCTCCCCAGCTGCGAGAGCCACTCGGGCCGTAATCGAATCTCACTACTCATGGACGCTTCCGAAAACGGGCTAGCCCCTGACCCGAAACCAACAACACCCCCATCCACACCAGTGCAAACGAGGTCGCGGTCACGGTATCTATCGATTCACCCAGTGCAGTCTGGGCGACCAGTAGCTGTAGCGAAGGCCCCAGATAGGCCGTGAGGCCCACCACGCTCAGCGGCAGCAATCGTGACGCCGCGATATAGGTTAACAACGGTGCCGTGGTATAGACCCCCGCCAGCAGCAAAAAGCTATCCACCTTGAGTCCATGCTGACCCAACCCAGCTCCGCCCGTCAGCCATAACCAGCCCAGCGCGACCGGCGCCATGCAGAGAGTTTCAATAAACAGGCCCTGCATGGTATCTGCGACAATTTTCTTCCGGATAGCACCATAGAGCGCGAAGCTACTCGAGACCACCAGACTAATCCATGGCAAGCTGCCGTATGACCAGAGCTGGAGCATTACGGCGACAACAGCCAGTAAAACAGCTATCCACTGGGCAGTCCCCATCACCTCCCTGAAGGCTATTTTGCCCACTAAAATCGTCAGCAACGGCAGCATGAAATAGCCGAGGCTGGCTTCTGTCGCGCGTCCATTCGACACGGCGTAAACGAACACACCCCAATTGAGACTCAGCAGTAAGGTGCCTAGGGCACTCCAGGCCAGCAGGCTAGGCACTCTGACTAGCAACCAAGTTGCCCGCAGGCGGCCCGCCCAAATCAGGACTGCCGCCACGACCGGCAGACTCCATATTGCCCGGTGTGCGACCACATCCTGGGGCCGAACAGGGGATGTCTCCACCCAATATAAAGCCGACACGCCCCAAATGACGTTAGCGATCACCGCCAGCGACAAGCCGGTCTTTAACTCTTGCGCTGTGTACTGCGCTGTCATCACTGCCTCATCTCACACCGTTTGGCGCTGCACTGCATGGGGACGCTTGGCGAGATTACACCAAGCGGAATGCCCGGCAGACTGATTTCTAGTCTATCCGGCTCGTTAAAGACGGTGATATGTTCCTCGACTACGACAAGCATCGAG
>CAJXDE010000171.1 GCA_913052635.1 uncultured Halieaceae bacterium | reverse complement strand
CTGGCGCTCACCAAGGCGATGCAACTGGATGCGGCGAGCCGCGTCACCAGTTTGAGCTATGTGCAGATTATCTTTTCCGCCATATTAGGCTGGTTGGCCTTTGGGGAGATCCCTAGTCAGGCCACGCTGTTGGGCGGTGGCTTGATTCTATTAGGCGCGATCGTCAACGCCTTGCTGCAACCCCGTTCGGTTCAAGCCAGCTGACGGCATGATACTTGGCAAGCCTAAAGTGGCTCGCAGGCAAAGGCTGGCCAGTGAACCGAGTCGCAAATCTGACTTAACGCGGCGGATGCTCAATGAGTAAGGTCGGCACGCCGAGCGTGTGAGATTTGGCCGTGCAAACCCGTGTGCCGGATTTTCGGCCATCGCGAATATCCGAGATTTCAACGCCGCTCTCTTTCAGCCTAGCGTGAGAGGTTTCAATATCGTCGGTTTTGAGGGCGAGCCCCCATAACTCATCTTGCTCGGGTGCCTTGTCAGAGGCAGCCACCTCAATACTCATTGAGCTGGCCCGGAAAAAGAGCTGCGCGCCGCCCCATTCGGGCACGGCCTGTTCTAACGCCAGGCGGATACCGAGCTGGTCGCCATAGAAGGTTTTTGCAGCATCGGCGCTTTGGGTTTTCACTACCACGTGATCGACTCCGGCGATGGCGCCTGCGCCAAGGGGTGTGGCCTCCGGCAGGGTTGACCCCGCCTCGTGTTCAATGCAGAAAGAGAATATGCCTCGTGCGGCGGTCGGGTCCCAAAACATGTTGCGCCAGCGGCGCTCGGCCCCGGTTTGTTCATCGATACCATGACCAGGTATAGGGTCTGATGCTTCAAGTCCTGTCGATCTTGCATGAGAGATAAAGTCGTCGGCACTGTCCGTCCCAAACACCAACCCACCTAGACAAGGACCGCGGGCATTCAGAATGCCGTTAACGATATCCGCCGCCATCCCTTCGCCCTGTGGGGCGAGCAGTTCGATGTAGGTGTTATCCAGCTTAAACAATGTATTGGCGGTGCCGTAATCGGGGTGTGCACCACGCCAACTCGGCGTGCGGCCCAATAGCGCGCCATAATCAGCGCTCGCTTCAGCGAGGTCAGGAACTGCGATGATGATGTGGTCAATCGTCGTCATACTGTTTGGTACCTCAATGGGTGGGCAATCGGAAAAGGTCCTCAACGCGACATCCAAGCGTCTCCGCAATTTTCAATGCAAGTACGGTTGAGGGTACATACACGCCATTCTCAATGGCGTTGATGCTTTTTCTGGAAACTTCTGCGAGCTCAGACAATTGCTGCTGAGTGAGGCCAGCGGATTTGCGCGCGACCTCAAGGTTGTTCAGTAGTTTTTTGTGATGCTTGCCCAAGTGACGGGCCTTTATCTCTTCTCAAACTCTTCGACCGCGTCAGTGAGCTCCTCACCCGTATTGGGGTAGAGGTAGCCCGCGATCATCGTGCCAATACCGATGGCGCCCACTAACAAGCCGATCCCTTCAAAAAAGGGCCCAAAAGACACCGCGCCCAGCAGGTAGATGCCCACACCGACAAATAGCGTAATGACGCCGCCCCGCCGGTAATCGATGGGGGCTTTTTTTCGCTCGTCAAAGAGCCCCAACAGCCGCTCAACCTTGCCAGGGTCGTCGAGGTGCTTGGCAATTTCGATCACCGCTTCGCGCTTGCCTTTCTCCTCGTGGTAAAGCCAGATAAAAACGGCGATCGGCACAATAAGGCCAGTGAGCACGCCGATTACGGGGATGGTTTCGCCAATCATGGGGCCTTTCCTGTCAGTGCAAAATGTAACGCAAAGGTAACATCACTGAAGAGAGAAGTAAAGGTTACATTTTATGGTCTGGCGCACCAGTAGAAAGATTGGGGAACTGCGCTATCGGGCGGTGCGCCGCCATCGGGCTGTAAATTGATTCACCTAGCTACTGCCTAAAGGGGTTGATGCACTCAATCTTCCCAACAGGTGAATCTATAGCTGTCCAGCTGACCCCAGAGTTGTCGGTGTGTCTCCGCAGACAAATCCTCTGAGCCAGTCATATGCGCTACTGCCTCCTCTAGCTGGGCCCTGCTTTCAAACGACATGACAAAAAACGTATCCAAATCAGCGTCGTCGGTATCCATGATCGGGTGGGGGAAGCGTTTACCGATGGGCTCGGTAGTCGACAGAAGCTGTTGCTGCTCTAGTGAGGCGGAGAGTTGCCGGATCGTTTCGGCAAATGTCGCAGCTGACACCGAGGGCTTCAGTTTCACCGCGCTTAATAAATGCACCATGGCGAGTCCGACATAAAAATGTTGAGAACTGCTTATGCTCATACAGGTGTTGCTTGGTGACAATATTTTCAGTCAAATCACCCGCGCGGGTTGTTTGAAAATCCGATAGGTACTGCGTACGGTGTGCTCACTCAAATAACGCGGCGATAACCAATGGGTAAACGATTTTTGTCCGCGCTGTGCGCTGCATTCTTCATGGTCAGCAGAGCCTTTGCTGACGACTTGGCGGGAAGTCCCACTGCTGCTGAGCCGCAGTCATACCCTGTCGTGAGGGCCCCAGCGGAGCGCCGGGTGCCTGCCGAATGGGAGCCACAGGAGGCCATTTGGCTTCAGTGGCCGGGCGAGTGGGAAAAGACCTACGAAACGGCCTTTGCCGCTTTCAGTTGCATCATCATCCAGTATGAAAAGTTACACGTGCTGTATCAGTCGCCGCAGGTGCTTCACCAGGCAAGGGCTGCCTTACTCAACGCGGGCTGTAATCCTGATCATGACTTGATCACTTGGCACGATATTCCGAATGACAGCGCCTGGATGCGCGATAACGGCCCTGTATTTGTCGAGGATGAGGGCGAAATTCGCGTGCAAAACTGGCAGTTCGATGCCTGGGGTGGTCGGTTTGGCAGTGATGTTCCATATGAGCTGGACAATTTAGTGCCCCAGCGCGTGGCGGCGTATCTCGGTATGCCGCTCGATGACGTCAGCATTGTGCACGAGCGCGGCAACCTGGAATTTAACGGTGCAGACACCGTGATCCTCAATTGGAGTACCTTGGGTGATGCTGCACGAAATCCCGGATATACCCGCACCCAAGCGGAGGCAGACCTAAAGCATTGGTTCGGTGTTAGTCGGGTTGTTTTTGTAGAGGGAGTGCCCGAGGGTGATCGCACCAATGGCCACATCGACGGCATCGCGAGATTTATAGCCAAAGATACGGTGGTGGTAGGGCAGTGCACAGCGGCATCGGTGTGTAAGCCGGGTGATGGGAAAACAGCTGACCTTCTCGATAGCGCGGCGCAGGTGATCAGTGATGCTGGCTTCAAGGTTATCCGCGAGCCCATGGACGGCATAGCCGAAGTTGACGGGCAGCAGTTCGATACAAACTATATGAACTGGTTAATCGGAAATGGCTTCGTTATCACCACTGGCTATGGTGACGAACGGCTCAATAATGAAGCCAAAGTGCGATTGCAACACTATTTCCCTGGCCGCGACGTGTACGTGCTCCCCATGCTGAAGTCATGGGCTGCCGGTGGCGGCGTGCATTGCCACACTAATGACCAGCCAGCGCAGTTAATGGCAGATGCCTCGCTGTCGGATGGTCACTCTGAGCAATGAACGACTTGCTGTGCATTCCTAAACGGCCTGCAGCTTTGTTGCCCATTGCATTGATCGCATGACCAGCTTCTATCTAAAAACCCAGTAAGGCATTCCTTTATGAACGATCTCATTCTGCAGCCCATACTTTTCATGGGGCTACTGAGCCTTGTGATGATGTTGCTGATGTACATCACCCGCATCCCCGCCGCCAAGGTGCTCGAGGCGGAGGGTGTAGATTTACAGAAGCTCTCGCACCCGGCGCAATTGGGTGGTGTTTTCCCCAGTAGGGTGGAACGGGTTGCCGATAACTACAACCACCTCTGGGAGCAGCCGACCCTGTTTTACGCGGTGGTGTTGGTCATCTGGGCGCTAGGCCATACAGACCCTATTCATCTTTATGCCGCTTGGGCTTATTGCGCGCTAAGGTTTTTGCACTCGATTGTGCAGGTGACGATCAATCACGTGTGGGTGCGCTTCAGCCTCTTTTTTATGAGCTGGATTGCGCTCGCTGTTATGCTAATCAGAGAAATCATCACTGCTGTGGCAGCGGCCTAAAA
>CAJXDE010000170.1 GCA_913052635.1 uncultured Halieaceae bacterium | reverse complement strand
GCGTTCATCGCCAAACACATCGAGCAGCCGGGCTCCCGCCACTCCATACCGGCCTCAATAAAAATACGATCCAGTCCCTCCGCCTCTGCCTGCGCCTTGACCAGTCCTGAGCCCGGCACCACCAGCGCCTTGCGGATAGAGGGCGCTACTTTACGCCCCTCGAGTACCCGGGCAGCGGCTCTGAGATCTTCGATACGCGAATTGGTACACGAACCAATGAAAACCGCATCAGGCTTGATCTCGGAGATCGCCATACCTTCTTTAAGCCCCATGTATTCCAGCGCTCTGGACAATCCGAGCCGCGCGGTTTCATCGGGCATATCCGCCATGGTGGGCACCCGTCCATTTACTGAAGCAACCATCTCGGGCGAAGTGCCCCAGGTCACGTGAGGGGCAATCGCGTCGCCATCGAGTGTGATGCTGCGATCAAAGACGGCACCCTCGTCACTGTGAAGCGTCCGCCACCAGGCCTCCGACGCATACCGATGCGCACCTTTAGGCGCGAGGGGTTTGTCCCGGAAATAATCCAGCGTTACCTCATCGACCGCCACCAAACCACAGCGAGCGCCAGCTTCTATGGCCATGTTGCAAAGCGTCATGCGACCTTCCATCGTCAGTTCGCGAATCGCCGAGCCGGTAAACTCCAGCGCGTAACCAGTGCCACCTGCCGTGCCGATCTCACCGATCACCGCCAGGGCGATATCTTTTGCAGTTGCGCCCTCAGACAGCCGGCCTGTGACCTCTACCCGGAAGTTCTTCATTTTTTGCTGAATCAAACACTGGGTGGCCATCACGTGCTCGACTTCCGACGTACCGATGCCTTGTGCCAGCGCGCCCGCGGCTCCATGGGTTGAGGTATGGGAGTCACCGCATACCACGGTCATACCAGGCAGTACCGCGCCCTGCTCGGGACCCATGACGTGGACAATCCCCTGCCGTACATCATTCAGCGGAATCTCAACCACGTCGAAGGCTTCGCAATTATCATCGAGGGTCTGTAGTTGGACGCGAGACACGACGTCGGGTAGCGCGTCCAAGCCCGCCTCTCTCTCGCTCTTGAGTGTCGACACATTATGATCGGGCACCGCGAGGTTGGCGCTGCGGCGCCACAAGCCTCTGTTGGCAAGGGTGAGCCCCTCAAAAGCCTGAGGCGATGTCACCTCGTGCAACAGGTGACGATCGATATATATCAGCGCCGTGCCGTCGTCGCGCTCCTCGACCAGGTGAGCGTCCCAAAGTTTGTCGTATAGCGTTTTCGCCATGAACTATGATCCCGATAAACAACGAACGCAGGTGCCGCCTACCAACAAAGGCATTTCAGCTGCCGCTGCGCCTAAAAAAGGCGCGGAGTATAGCACCGAAGTAAGGCCAATAAGCGGCGCTGCGGCCCCCACAGCGACTTACCTCGATGCCCGCGGATTCACCGTTTCAGGACCACTTTTCGTCGGGCTGTCAGCTGTGAGTCAGGCGCCAGCAGCAATGAATGCGCTGATTGCGGGAGAAATCTTCGGGGATTGAACCCTGCGTGACGTCTCTGGCCTGCCATGTCTGCTCTACCGCCGGGTCCAATACAAATTTGCGATGGTTGGTGGAAAAGTACAGCACCCCTCCTTCGCTGAGCCGTGCCATCGCCAGCTCCAGCAGGGAGAGGTGATCCCGCTGCACGTCAAAGTCGACCTGACCCTTGGAGTTGGAAAAAGACGGGGGGTCCACCATGATCAGGTCGTAAGTACGCGTCTCCTCTGACAGCCAGTCCCTGACATCGGCACGGACGCCGCGGTGCTGGCGGTCCGATAAGCCATTTAGGGCCAGATTAGCGTTAAACCAGTCAAGATAGGTGGCGGAGCTGTCGACACTGGTACTGGTGGTCGCGCCCCCTAGAGCGGCATGCAGTGTGGCAACCCCCGTATAGCTGAACAAATTGAGGAAGTGCCCGCCACTGGCCTCCTTCCCCAGCCACGTTCGCAGTGGCCGGTGGTCGAGAAATAGGCCGGTGTCCAGATAATCGTGCAAATTCACCAGCGCCTTGACCCTGCCCTCGCGGACAACAATCCGTTCCCGGGTAGTCTCGAGGCGCTGATACTGATCTGCCCCCCTCTGGCGCAGTCGCTGCTTGACCGCGATCTGATCGGTGGCAGCGACCTCAAAGACCTCGCGCGCGCCCTCCACCAGCTGTGCAAAACGCTCTGCCGCCTTTTGTTCGGGAATCTCTGTAGGCGCCGCATACTCGGCAATATGTAATCGCCCTTCGTACACGTCGATCGCCGCGGCATACTCCGGGATGTCTGCGTCGTACACCCGGTAACAGGTGACGTCTTCTCGTCTGAGCCAGGGCGTGAGGCGCTTCAGGTTTTTTCGCAACCGGTTGGCGACCATCTGACCGCCCTGAGACAGCGTTCGGAGCGCAGTCGATTGCCCCTCAGACCTATGCTCTTCATCCTGCTGCAATGATCGGAATCGATTCTCAGGGCCAAGCTGAAACTGCAGACAGTGTAAATCGAGCCGCCCATTGTGAAAGCGATGACGCTTGTCCGCTCGCAGACCCACGGCCTTGCCTAGCGACAGCTCAGAGGTCAGCACCACGGCCAGCCAGTTATCGAACTCTTCGCTGATTCGCTCACCCAATGCGTTGTAGAGGTGCGGTAGCGCGTCCGCTTGCCCCATGCGCTCCCCCCAAGGCGGGTTAGTGACCAGCACGCCCCGAGAGAGATCTCGGTGCGTAGGCCGGGTAACTAAAGCGAGGTCTTTGCAGCGAATGCGCACAATATCCTCGAGGCCGAGACGCCCAATATTGTCTTGGCAACGCCGAACCGCTTGCATATCACCGTCGTAGCCCCTGATCTCTAGCTGCTTCGCCGGTATCGCCGCCGCACGCTCGTCTGCGTTGGCACGAACAGAGCGCCATTGGTCACCGTCATGACCCGCCCACCCGTGGAATCCGAAACGCTTCCGATTCAACCCCGGCGCACGGTCCAGCGCCATCAAGGCACCTTCCAGCAGAAGCGTGGCAGAACCGCACATCGGATCCAACAATGCCTCTCCCTGCTGGCTTCTCTCCGGCCAGCCCGCGGCCCAAAGTGCTGCTGCGGCAATATTTTCTCGGAGCGGCGCCACCCCCCCGTCGAGTCTATAACCGCGACGGTGAAGGCTATCGCCACTGAGATCGATTCCGAGCATAAGACGGCCTTTACTCAAGCGAGCAAAAATACGAATATCGGGCTGCTTCAGGTCGACCGAGAGGCGTCCCATGCCTTTCTCGCGGAACTGATCGACAATCGCGTCCTTGATGCGTTGCGCGCCGAACTGTGCGTTGCGCACATCCGGGCTACGCCCGGCAAAGTCGACCAACAGGGAACCGTTGGCTGCGAGGTGCGCTGTCCAGTCGATCTGCCGCGTCGCCTGGTAGAGCTCGTCACCGGACTTTGCCTCCGCCGCACCCAGCTGGAGGATGATCCGATTCGCCATGCGGCTCCAGAGGCAGGCCCGATACGCCAACCCCAGCCCACCTTCGAAGGAGACACCCACGGGCCGCTCCACAATCTGCTGAGCTCCCAGACCTTTTAGCTCTTGCGCCAAATAGACCCCGACGCCCGCGGGACAAGTCGCGAGAAATGCTTGGGTCACAGTGTCTAACCTCCGTTCTCTATCAAGTAAATATCGCGCAACAAGCCGCGCCAGGTGTCGTACTGTGCATCAAGGGTCCCCTCCAACCGGAATACTTGATCCTGTGTTCGAATCACAGTGGGCCGTGCCTCGCCATCAAAAGCCTCTGCTAAGTCAAACAGTGCCTGCTCCTGAATCCGAAATGACCGATAGGCCGCATACTCCGCCTGCATCCGCGTGAATTCAGTGTCACCCGCGCTGCCAGTGCGCGCCGCCGCGCGCCTCTGGTAGCGCTCCAGCCATTCAGTCTGCTCCAGCGTGGCCGCCCGCCAGAGACGGTAGGTGGGGGCCACCCGGTCCGCCATATCAACATACTGCTCATCAATAGTGTCGCAAAACAGATACTCCTGATTCCGGATCCTCTCGATGCGCGCCAGCATCGAGTCATCTTCGGCGGGAAGCCGGACAACCTGCCAGCCAGCATCTGAGCGCTGAATCATTCCTGTGAACGCCTCAGGCGCCAACGCCTCCGCGTAGGTGATCTCGGCGCCCTGAAT
>CAJXDE010000169.1 GCA_913052635.1 uncultured Halieaceae bacterium | reverse complement strand
TCGCGAGACTCGTTCGCCATTTCATTCTCAGCAAGCAGTGGCGACCAGATCTGTGCTTCCAGTGACCGCTCCCGCCCGTCGAGGAAAAGGGCCTCAGCAAAAGCCACGTTATAGAGCGACGGCACATTGCGCCGCACGCCCTTCCCTAAATGACCCACAGGCGTCGCTAGCTCGTTCTGGGTAAAGCCCTGCTCGGGGATGTGGCACATGGCACAAGACAGCGTCTCGTTTTTTGACAGGCGCCGGTCGAAGAACAGCTGTCGCCCCAAATCGATTTCCGCGGGATCTAGCTGACTGGTCACTGCAGGCAGGCCAAGCGGTGGGTTCACGCTCAATTTGAACAGCGGCTGCCGGTCCCCAAGCGTTTGTATAACCACCTTTGAATCGGTGACATAAGACACCGACTCATACCCCGCCCGTGAATCGGCTAGACCCACCGTGTGGGCCCCATCAGTCAGGGGGGGGGCGGTAGCCGCGAACACGCCAGTCAATTGCAGGCAGAGCCATAAAAAGCCACCCAAACACAGCGCCCCAACCCGTTTTACCGAGTTCCGAAAACAATTCGCAGTCTTGGCTGAAGGTGATAGCATCCAGCTAATTGTGGCAGAAAAATTTGGGGACAATCATGATAATCAAAGGATTTTTCTCAGCGCTGATTGCGCTGGCCGTGCTGGTGCAACCGACGTCGGCAGACGAGACCTGCATGTCACCGTATATGGCCAAGATCGTGGGCCAGGAAGACTATGTGTATATCTGGACGCTGGGTCTTGAAGGCGTTGGCGACGGTGAGGACAAACTCGTCACGGTAGACGTTAACCCGGACTCCGAGACCTATGCGCAGGTCATCCACTCGATCTCCATGGGTGGCCGCCACGAAGCGCACCACTCAGGCCTGACCGATGATCGCCGCTACCTGTGGGCTTCGGGTTTGGACACCAGCAAAATCTTCATCTTCGATGTCCATACAGACCCTGCGGCGCCTAAGCTGCACCGCACCATCGATGACTTCGTTGAGAAAACTGGCGGCGTGGTCGGGCCCCACACCAACTATGCGCTACCCGGACGCATGCTGATCACCGGTTTGTCCAATAACCGCGACCACGGCGGCCGCACCGGCATGGCGGAGTACACCAACGGCGGCGATTTCATCACCAGCGTCTGGATGCCCACCGATGACAACCTGCAGGGTGCCGAGAAGTCTGGAAACTTCGCGGACGGCTATGGATACGACGCGCGCGCCTTACCACGACGCAATGTGCTGCTGACGTCCTCGTTCACCGGCTGGAACAACTACATGATGAACCTCGGCAAGATGATGGGCGACGCCGAGGCGATGAAGCGTTTCGGCAACACCGTCGTTATTTGGGACCTGCATACCCGAAAGCCCAAAAAGGTGTTGGATGTGCCTGGTGCGCCGCTCGAAATCCGCTGCGCCTGGGGCTCTCGCTCAAACTACTGCTTCACCACTACCGCCCTCACCTCCAAGGTCTGGTTAATCTACGAAGATGAGGCCGGCGAGTGGCAGGCGAAAGCGGTGGCGGATATTGGTGACGCCAGCAAGATACCTCTGCCCGTGGATATCTCGATCTCCGCCGACGACAACCACCTGTGGATCAACACCTGGAACGATGGGCTGACTCGCTTGTATGACATTTCGGATCCTTTCGCACCGACGCAGATCATGGAAGAGCAGATCGGCGAGCAGGTGAACATGGTCTCCCAGAGCTGGGACGGCGAGCGGCTCTATTACACCTCGTCGCTGCTAGCGAGTTGGGACAAGACCGCCGCTTCCGAGGGAAATGATCTGCAGTACTTCAAGCTCTACAAGTGGGACGGCAAGACGATGACGCCAGAATTTAATCTCGACTTTATCGAGCTTGGCCTAGGCGCCCCACACCAGATGCGATTCGGCGCTCACGCGCTGTATGGCGGTATGACCGCTCAATCGCCGTCAGGCCTGATCACGACACCACCCGCGCACTGATACCAGCGTGCGCGGTACCCTCCTCCTGCTGATCTGGGCATGGAGTGCATCCGCACTCTGTGCCCCCCACGAGCACAAACCGCCTGTGGTACTGGCCCCGGGCTACGCGCCCTTGTCCTTCACGCCGCCGGAGCCCGGCAGTTACGCCCTCCCGGCCATGGGTAGCGCAGCAGATGGCGCGGTGATCGACAGTGACGGCAATTCAGCACAGCTCCATGATTTCCTCGGCGGCAAGCCCACTGTCCTGAGCTTTATTTTCACTACCTGCGATGACGTGAACGGCTGCCCTCTGGCTACCTACGTGATGCGGAGCGTCCAAGATGCTCTGCGGGCAGACCCCGAGACTGCGGATAGAGCGCGCCTGGTAAGCTTCAGTTTTGACCCGGTATTCGATACGCCTGACGTGATCGACGCGTACGGGTCGCAGTTTCGCGCGGGGGATTTTGACTGGCAGTTCCTCACCACGGATGGCGCCACCACATTGGACCCCATCCTCAACGCCTATGGTCAGTGGGTGATCCGAGACTATGACGAGAATGGCGAATACATGGGCACGATGTCGCATATCCTGCGCGTGTTTCTTATCGATGAATCCCGCCAGATTCGCAACATCTACAGCACCTCGTTTCTACATGCTGACACCGTTGCCAACGACGTGCGCTCGCTGTTGATGGAAGCTGCCGCTGATCCATCAGCGGACACGGGATCCTGACCCACTTCACGCACGACTCGATACTCTCAGCACTCGACACAATCCTCTGCTCTTCCCCACAATGATTGTCAGGGCCTGAAGCCCCGTCGCTGCGGCAATCAAGCACTGTATTCGTGCTACCCTGCGCGCGTTTTTTCTCGGGCTAAATAAGCGCGACGCGCCAATGCCCGAGCAGAGGAGATCTGAGGATGCTGATCAACGGTGAATGGCAGACCGACACGCCCACTTTCCCAGTTTTTAATCCTGCGACGGGAGAGGAGATTGGCCAGGTTGCCGATGGCACTGAGCAAGACGCTACGCGCGGCATTGATGCGGCGAGTGCGGCACTGCCCGCATGGATGAACGAGACGGCCTATGCCCGGTCAGCGGTGTTGTATCGTGCCTACCAGCTAATGCTTGAGCGCCAACGCGAGCTGGCTGAGCTAATGACCCGGGAGCAAGGTAAGCCGCTGAAGGCATCCATGAATGAGGTGAAGTACGCGGCGGATTTTCTGCTGTGGTTCGCTGAAGAAGCAAAGCGGGTGTACGGAGAGACCATTCCGTCTGCGCGATCAGATCAGCGGTTTCTGGTGCAAAAGCAAGCTGTCGGCGTTGTCGCTGCGGTCACCCCCTGGAACTACCCCATCTCCATGCTGACGCGAAAACTCGGCCCGGCGCTCGCCGCGGGTTGCACCGTGGTGCTAAAGCCCGCCGAAAGCACGCCACTCTGCGCCATCGCCGTCTTCAAGATTCTTGAGCAGGCCGGCTTGCCTACGGGCGTTGCCAATCTGGTCACGGCGAGCGACCCAAAGCCCATCGGCGAAGTGTTCTGCACTCACCCCGCGGTCCGCAAACTGACGTTTACAGGTTCCACCGCGGTGGGCAAGCATCTGGCACAAGCCTGCGCGCCCCAGCTCAAGCGGGTATCGATGGAGCTCGGCGGTCACGCGCCCTTCATCGTCTATGACGATGCCGATCCGGTGCATGCCGCCAAAGGGGTGTCGCTGGTGAAGTTTCTCAACACCGGTCAGGCTTGCATCAGCCCGAATCGGATATTCGTGCAGCGACGTATCCTTGATCCTTTCCTTGAGACCCTGCAGGCCCGCGTGAGCGGCATGCAAGCGGGTGACGGCATGGATCCGGCGAACAGTATCGGCCCGCTCATTAATGAGTCGGCAATCGAAAAGGTGGACCGACAAGTACAGGACGCCATCAGTCACGGAGCAACCCTGCTTGCGGGCGGCTCGCGCTTGACCGAGAACGGTCTGGACCGGGGATGCTTCTACGGTGCTACGCTACTCAGTAATGTCACGCCAGAGATGCTCATCTATCGTGAGGAAACCTTCGGGCCTGTCGCTGCAGTGGTGCCCTTTGATGATGAGGACGATGTGATCGCCATGGCCAACGACACAGACTATGGTTTGGCGGCTTATATCTATACCCAGAACCTGGCCCGGGCGTTACGCACCTTTGAACAGCTACAGTTTGGCATTATCGGTATCAACGACATTAA
>CAJXDE010000168.1 GCA_913052635.1 uncultured Halieaceae bacterium | reverse complement strand
CCGATATCATTCAGTATGGCTTCCGCACGCTGCACCGTCTCCTCGGGCACCACCGCTGAGGGGACCACTTCAACGATCGGCAACAAGTAAACCGGGTTATAGGGGTGCGCGACCAGAATCTGCTCGGGCCGGGCGCTACCTGCCTGCAGTTCCGAGGGCATAAAGCCCGAGGTGGATGAAGCGACAATCGCCTCTACCGCGCAGCTTCCTTGAATCTCGGTCAGCACCGCCTGTTTGATCTCAAGCCGCTCAGGGGTGGACTCCTGCACCCAGTCAGCGCCACTCACCGCGTCGGCAATGCTGGTGCAGAGTGTCAGAGTGCCCTCTGCCGGCAGTCGGTCGTAGACTTCCGGGACCCAGCGGCGGGCTTTATCCAACACTTTGTTTAGCACGGCCTCGGAATTGGGTGCCGGATCATGAAAGCGCACCTCCCAGCCGTTCAACAGACACCGTGACGCCCAGGCCGAGCCAATGACCCCACCGCCAATGATCGCCGCCGTTGGCATCAGGGTAGCGCTCGCTTGGTCAGCTGCAGCTCGGCGCGGACCTCTTCCGGTGTCATCACCTGCACGCCCATGGCCTCAACAATGGTCACCGCCCGCGCCACCAGCTCGGCGTTGGTGGCAAGGTGGCCTTTTTCCAGCCACAGGTTGTCCTCGAGCCCCACGCGCACGTTGCCCCCCGACAGCACCGCCGCCGCAACGTAGGCCATCTGATGCCGGCCGATTGAAAAGGCGGAGTGAATCCAGTCCGAGGGCACGTTATTCACCATCGCCATAAAGGTATTGAGGTCATCCGGTGCGCCCCAGGGAATGCCCATACAAAGCTGCACCATCACCGGCGCCGGGATCAGCCCCTCGCTCACCAGCTGCTGGGCGAGCCATAAATGGCCCGTATCAAAGGCCTCGATCTCGATACGAATACCCAGATCCGCCATGCGGCTTGCCATATCCCGCAGCATGCCGGGGGTGTTGGTCATCACATAGTCGGCCTCGGCGAAATTCATGGTGCCGCAGTCAAGCGTGGCGATTTCGGGCAGGCAGGCCTCAAGGTGCGCAACCCGCTCCGCCGCCGAGACCATGTCGGTGCCCTGCTCGCTCAATGGCAAAGGCGCATCAGTCGGGCCAAAAACAATGTCGCCCCCCATCCCAGCGGTGAGGTTGATCACCACATCGGTATCGGATGCCCGAATGCGCTCCACCACCTCGCGGTACAGGTGCACGGCGCGATCCGGGGCGCCAGTTTCCGGGTCGCGCACATGGCAATGCACCACCGCGGCGCCCGCTTTAGCGGCATCGATCGCAGCGGTGGCGATCTGCTCAGGGCTGCGCGGCACCCTGTCGCTGCGGTCCTGCGTACTGCCGGAGCCCGTTAACGCCGCAGTGATAAAAACTTTGTCTCGCATGGCCAGTGGCATGGTGTGTCCCCTGATGTGTCGTTATGAGTATGGGTTCTGGATAACGGTTAATGGCTTAGGGTGTTTGACGCGCTGCCCGGGCCCGATTGACCGCCCGCGCCGTCGACAGGATTTCGTCGCGATCAATATACACCCCCTGCAGGTGGCGCTGACCTGAGCCTGAAAACGCTTTGCGACCGTGCATCACACGCCGGTTATCAAAGCACATGATGTCGCCAGGCCCGAGCTGGAAGGTCAGCTCAAACCGGGGGTCATCGGCCAAGGCATGGAAGCGCCGCAGCGCGGCGTATGCCTCACCCACATCGGCATCCGGCATATCGGGGAAGGCACGAACGGGATAGAACGCACGAATCGTCGGCACTCCCTCACCACCCAGCGGGTCGATAATGGGTGCAGAGAAGCGATGATCAATGCCGGGGCCGCGGTTAAAAAAGACCCAGCGTCGGGTGCTCAGAATCTCGTAATCGTCCGGGCGGGTTGCCTTCAGTTCCTCAATCAGCGCCGCGCCATCGGTCAGGGTTGATTCGCCGCCATCGGCCTCGTTGATCAGGCAATGCAAAAACTGGAAGCCGGGCGGGATTTCCCGGGTCGGGAGATCGGTATGCGGGCCCAGCCGGAATCCCGTGTTAGCCGTGGTGTTGGTTTTGGCGTCTCCCGCCAGATTCACGTCGGCTTTGACATCCCAGAGCAAGCCAAAGTTACTGTCGCGCACCGGACCGATGCGCGCGGCGAGTGCAGTGAGAAACCCGGGTTCAGTGGGCGCGCGCTCCACCAGACACACTCCCAGGCGCAACAGGTCGTTGAGCATGTCGCAGAGCACGTCGTCATCTGTGAGCACCGCGTCGGCCTGACGCCGCGGCGGCTGCGATAATGTTGACGCATTCCAAGCCTCGGGTGCCGGCACCCAGCTGTCGGGTAAGTGCTGACCCTCGGCGATGTGCCTGAGCCAACCCGAGTGATAGGTACTGACCGCACTCTCATCTGCGCCTTCGGGCACCCAGGTGACGCGCAAATCCCCGAAGTCGGTGAGGTCAAATGCCGCGATCTGCATCGCGTCTGATAACTCAGCGGGGTCCATGATGCCTTCACGGGTGGCGGGGTCGATGCCGCCGTGACCCAACGTGTTTTCTCGGAGCCAGAAGCGATGGCAGCTCAACTGACGGCCATCGGGCCAACTGACAACGAGCGCGTCATCGTTCGCGGTGACAGCGGCAATCGGGGAGGGTGCGTAATGATAAAAATCAGGGGCCAATAGCGCCACGGAAAGGTCGTGTTGCGTCATTAAGATGCAAGTCTCCCTACCCAGACCACCGTAGTGGTCGCGTTATCCGCGGTGTCAGGCATCGCGCGTTCTGGTGCCAAAGACGCAGAGGAGTGGCTGTATCTAGGGCACCTGTCAGTCGGCGGAAATGTAACCGAAGCCGCTGGTGGTGGGAAGAAAAATTGACGCCTGAATACACAGCGTCGCAGACAGGAGGGGCAATACACTTCTACGGCGCCAGAAGAGCCGGTAAAAAGGGTGGACGGTGCTATATTGCACCGCCCCTAGGGGATATCGAGACGACCTGACAACGCCGTGAATACCCCGTCTACTCTGCAGATTATGATCAAACAGCGCACAGGAAAGTCTATGAACAATCTGTATCGCAGTGTCATCTTTTTTTGCACGACCATTGCGCTGACAGCGCAACACAGCGTTGCCAGCGATGACGATGCCGTCGCCCAATACAGTGAATGGGCCATTGAACTTCTGCGCGATGCGATCAGTCGTGATACCACTCACGGGCGCGGACTGATCCCTGCCTATGCGGAGTCACTGCGCCAAGTGTTTCTTGGGGTCGGGTTCGCGCCGGAGGCACTGACCATCGTGCCCTACGGCGAGACGGCTTCACTAGTGGTGCGCTACGAGGGCGACGGCAGCAGCGGGCGAGAGCCAATCCTGTTCTCCTCTCATATGGACGTCGTACCCGCCGACCCGGAGAGCTGGCTACGACATCCCTTTGAGCTGCAGGCAGATGACACTTTCTTCTACGGCCGCGGGGTGTTGGATAACAAGTTTGATGTGACGATCCTCACCACCTTATTTGTGTGGCTGAAGGAATCCGGGTTCGTCCCGAACCGAGACCTCGTCATTGCCTTCACCGGTGATGAAGAGTCCTTTCAGGAAACCGTGCAGCAACTGGCCCGAGACTACCGCGATCTGGTCGATGCTGAATACGCGCTAGTCGTTGATGGCGGAGGCGGCGTACTGAATGATGCAGGGGAAGCCATCCAGTTTCAGCTGGGCTTTGCAGAAAAAACCTATGCGACCTTTTCCATGACCGCGAAGAACCAGGGTGGGCACAGCTCGATGCCGCGGGCAGACAACGCGATCTATGACCTCGCTCGCGCGATCCAGCGTCGAGGTTTTCTCCTCGTCGAACGACCCGCGAGACGATCCTCCGTCGTGTTCGTCGACTTGGATCCGTCGTTTGTGGTGTTCGGGCTATCGTTATCATCCAACAACGCTGCGCCGCTTAACATCATCAGCATCGATGCGTCTTCCGATGGCAAGCCACCTTTATTCTTCTTCTTGGACTCCTTTTGCACCGTCGGCGTGGAATTCGCAAACTCAGGAGCGAGTCCTCCCGGCGTGATTTGTTGTTTCTTTGAGTTACCACCTTTCTTAGCGTTACCAGGCGCGTTACCAGACGTGTGACCGTGCGTTTCGATGATGTTACCGTTCTCGTCTCTGACTGGCAAAGGTGGAAGTTGCGCTCTCACATGCTCCGGGATGACGACGTCCTTTGCAAAGTTTGTCACGGCGGCGTCGCC
>CAJXDE010000167.1 GCA_913052635.1 uncultured Halieaceae bacterium | reverse complement strand
TGATGTCTTTAATCGACTTCGAGGAGGCTTCCTTGTCGTAAATAATCAGTCGGACTTTAACGCGCAGCGCGCAGGCATAGGTGGTGCCGCGCAGCACACATTCGTCAACGTCAAACACGGGCTCACCCAGCGCGTAATCAACATATTCCAGCGCCGCGTTGCCGCTGTAGCTGACAATCGGGAATACCGATTTAAACGCCGCGTGCAGACCTTGTTCTCCACGATCCTCAAGCGAAACGCCGTCTTGAGTGAACTTGCTGTATGAATCCAGCTGTATCGCCAGCAGGTACGGGATATCCATTACCTTGGGTAAGGAACCGAAATCCTTACGAATACGCTTCTTTTCCGTGTACGAGTATGTCATCAGTACTCCCCTACGGTCTGCGTTGTCCGACCACAACACAAACGATCAAAATTCGAACCGGTTTCACAACCGGGAAAAGGCCGGAGCGCCAATGCGCCCCAGCCCCGTTACGGTGCGTAAACTTCAGTAGCGCTCAATTACTTGAGCTCTACCGCGCCGCCTGCTTCCTCAATTTGCTTCTGGATATCTTCTGCTTCTTCCTTGGACGCGCCTTCCTTCACAGGAGCGGGCGCGCCGTCAACGACAGCCTTTGCTTCCTTCAGGCCCAGACCCGTCACCGCGCGAACAACCTTGATCACGTTGACCTTCTTCTCGCCGCCAGAGGTTAGGATGACGTCAAACTCAGTCTGCTCTGCAGCTGCTGCGGCGCCGGCGTCGCCGCCTGCCGCAGGCGCTGCTACAGCAACGGCAGCCGCTGCAGACACACCAAACTTCTCTTCCATTGCCTCAACCAGTTCGACAATGTCCATTACGCTCATCTCAGCAATCGCGTCGAGAATTTCGTCTTTTGAAAGTGCCATGTCTTAATCTCCGTTAAATAGATACAGGGAGAGGTCCAGCCTGTCAGGCCGCCTCTTGTTTCTGATCTCGAACTGCCGCCATCACGCGGACCAACTTGCCTGGAACCTCGTTCGCTGTGCGAACCAGCTTCACGACGGGCGCCTGCATGACGCTCATCAGTGATACCAGCGCCTGCTCCCGGGTGGGTAGCTTGGCCAACACATCGATTTGTTCGGCTCCAAGTAGCTGGCCGCTGACCGACAGTGCCTTCACCTCAAACTCATCGTTATCTGAAGCGAAATCCTTGAACAGTCGTGCCGCTGCGCCCGGATCCTCCATCGAGAATCCAAACAGAGAGGGGCCGGTGAGGGTGTCAGTGACACACTCATATTCAGTCCCTTCCAGTGCCCGTTTGGCCAGCGAGTTTCGCACCACCCGGAGGGTGATGTGATTCTCGCGGGCCGAGGCACGCAGAGCAGTCATGTCATTCGATGCGACCCCGCGCGCGTCGGCGATCACAAGCGAAAGCGCACTGGCGGCTGTCTCGTTGACTTCAGCGACGATCGCTTTCTTTTCTTCGAGTCCAATAGCCACTTGGCTTACTCCTTTCGTGGTTGTTGAGGCCGCCACTAACGCTGCGACCCCCCCCTCGGTGATGAACTGCCTCACCATCTGCGTAGGCAACCGGACAATTTCCGTTATTAAGGCACTGCAATCAGCGCCACCTACGGTCTTTGACAGCCTTTGGCGTTCCGCGAGGTGACCCACACTTCCCTGCAAAGACTTCCAAAGTGGGCAGAGCCAGCGTTGCGCTCTACCCGACCCCCGCCAAAACACACGGGGCCAGCGACCACGGGCTCGCGCCCGAGGCCTCAATTCACTGCTTAAAAATCGATCGCGTTATGGTCTATCGTGACACCTGGACCCATGGTCGTAGACAGGGTCACCTTACGAACGTAGACACCTTTTGCAGAGGCAGGCTTGACCTTCTTGAGGTCAGCCAACACGGCGATAAGGTTGCCCTTGATCGCATCCGGCTCAAAACTGACCTTGCCAATCCCGCCGTGGACAATGCCATTCTTGTCACTGCGGAAACGCATCTGACCAGCCTTGGCGTTCTGCACCGCCGCCTCGATGTCCGGGGTCACCGTGCCCGTCTTGGGGTTGGGCATGAGTCCACGTGGACCCAGTACCTGACCCAGCGTACCGACAACGCGCATGGCATCCGGCGAGGCAATCACGACGTCAAAATCCATCATGCCACCCTTGATCTGATCGGCGAGGTCTTCCATGCCAACAAATTCTGCGCCCAGCTCTTTCGCCTTATCAGCGCTCTCGCCCTGAGCAAAGACTGCTACGCGGACCTCTGCACCCGTGCCATGGGGCAGAGTGGTCGCGCCTCGCACGCCTTGATCCGATTTGCGCGCATCAACCCCGAGGTTGACCGCCACTTCGACGGTCTCATCGAACTTGGCAGTGCCAAATTCCTTAATCAACGCAACTGCTTCATCCAGCCGGTAGCTCTGGTTAGCGTCCACCTTTTCACGGAAGGCGCGCACTCGCTTGGATAACTTAGCCATCAGTTCACGCCCTCCGTCTCGATACCTGCAGAGCGGGCACTACCTGCAATGGTGCGCACCGCCGCGTCCATATCAGCCGCCGTCAGGTCAGGCCATTTCTGGTTGGCCACTTCCTCGAGTTGTGCCCGGGTCACTTTGCCCACCTTTTCGGTGTTCGGACGACCGGAGCCACTCTTGATGCCGGCGATCTTCTGTAAAAGGATCGAAGCCGGAGGCGTCTTCTTGATATAGGTAAAGGACTTGTCACTGTAGACCGTGATCACCACCGGAATGGGCAGGCCCGGCTCAACGCCCTGTGTATCGGCATTGAAGGCTTTGCAAAATTCCATGATATTGACCCCTTTTTGGCCCAGCGCGGGGCCCACCGGCGGCGAGGGGTTCGCCTGACCGGCCGGGATCTGCAGCTTGATATAGCCGTCGATCTTCTTAGCCATGTTGCTTTCTCCTGGGTTCAAACGCCGTTGTGCTGGCTACCTATGGCAACAAACACGCGGGCTCCCCATCATCGCCACCAGGGTGGCGTTAACATCGGGTCAGATCCTGTCGACCTGACCCACCCGATCAGGCTTTTTCGACCTGACCAAACTCCAGTTCTACGGGCGTAGAGCGCCCAAAGATCAAAACCGCAACATTAAGGCGGCTCTTCTCATAATTCACGTCCTCAACGACACCGTTGAAGTCGTTGAACGGACCATCGATGACCCGCACCATCTCTCCGGGCTCAAACACCGTCTTAGGCCTGGGCTGATCCACGCCTGCCTCAACGCGCTGCAGGATGACATTGGCCTCGGCATCGGTAATCGGCGACGGCTTGTCGGCCTTACCGCCGATAAAACCAAGTACCCGCGGCGTTTCCTTGACGAGATGCCACGTATCGTCATCGAGGTCCATCTGCACCAGCACATAACCGGGGAAGAACTTGCGCTCGCTTTTGCGCTTTTGGCCGCCCTTCATCTCGATCACTTCCTCCGTGGGAACAATGATCTCGCCGAACCGGTCCTGCATACCCAGGCGCTCGACCCGCTCCTGAATAGCGGCGGAAACCTTCTTCTCGTATTGAGAGTAGGCATGTACGACGTACCACTTTAAAGCCATGTTGCTACCCTCAACCCAAAATCAGTGACGCGAGCCAACCCAGCACGCTATCGAGGCCCCACAAGATCAGCCCCGTAATGATCACAAACACAAACACGATTAACGTGGTTTGCGTGGTCTCTTGCCGCGTTGGCCATACAACCTTACGAATTTCCGTCCGTGACCCTTTAACCAGAGTGAAAAAATCACTGCCTTTTTGCGTTAGTGAAGCCACCCAGCCCGCAATCAGTGCGAGGACCAGCAGCGCCAACACGCGATACAGAATCGGCTGGTCACCGAAATAGCTATTGCCGTACACGCCGCTGCCCACCAGAGCCAATACAACAACCCACTTCAGCGAATCAAGCCTGCCTGCTGCGGCTTCACTCATTTTTATTCTCCACCCCGACCCGGGCCCATGCCCGCAGCCGGCTTTGTTCACCACCCCAGTCTGCTCAGCTGAGGTGGCAGGCCAGGAGGGAATCGAACCCCCAACCTGCGGATTTGGAATCCGCTGCTCTGCCAATTGAGCTACTGGCCTTCCACTCTTGTTTCCGCGCCTCTGATGTCGCAAAAGGCCCGCTTGCCAGAGACGACGAAGCCGAACAGCCAAAAAAGACGGTTCGGCTTATCTGTCAGGCGGCCATCAAGCCGCCACTTTTGTATCAATCGAGGATCTTGGCGACGACGCCTGCACCCACGGTTCGGCCACCCTCACGGATCG
>CAJXDE010000166.1 GCA_913052635.1 uncultured Halieaceae bacterium | reverse complement strand
CACTGGCGGGCGTAGCGCAGGCGGCACGCATTGTGGATTTGGCCGCGAAAACCGGCAGCTGGCCCCTGCCCTTTGTGGAGGCCTCGATACACTCCTTGTTCAGCTTTGAGCCCGATGGTGTGGAGACGGTATTCGGCACCCCACAGGGCATTCGCCTGGGTCTCGAGCAGCTCTCAGCCTGCTTGGGGCTCTCGCAGGATGAGGCAGCTGCAGATACGCTGCGCTATACCTTGGCCATTCTGCAGCTGGAGCGACGTTTTGCCGCGCGCGACGACCTGCAGGCCATTGTCCATTCGCGACTCAAGCATACCGCGTATAAGGCTGAAAATTTTTCAAGTGATATCAAAGGGCTAAGCGCCAATATATCTGCCATTTATCAAGATACGCTCAGCACCCTGCCGTACCGCATCAAGGTGACCGGTAGCGCTCAACACCTAAACAACCCCCAGGTCGCCGATTTAGTGCGCGCGCTACTCATGTGTGGCGTCAGGGCCGCATTTTTATGGCGACAACTTGGCGGCACGCGCTTTAAATTAATGCTGAGCCGAGGGCGCGTCCGTGACACGGCTGCGCGCATGGCCCGAGAACTGGGCGTGACGCACTGATCAAATATAGCGCGGCACCGTGATAAACTAGGTCCTTATTGCAATCAGGCAACCCCATGAGCCCCACACCGCTGACAGCCCTTTCACCACTGGATGGCCGCTATCACGGAAAAGTGGAAGCACTCCGCGACATCTTCTCCGAATTCGGGCTCATCAAACGTCGCGTTCAAGTCGAGCTGGCATGGCTCAAGGCACTCTCTGGGTGCGCCGATATCGCCGAGGTCCCAGTATTCAGCAAGGAATCGACCGATCAGCTTGATCAAATCCTCGCTGAGTTCAATGAAACGCAGGCCGAGGCCGTGAAAACGATCGAGGCGACGACCAATCACGATGTCAAAGCTGTCGAATACTTCCTCAAGGAAGCACTAAAAGACAATCCGGAGCTCAACGCTGTCGGCGAATTTGTGCATTTTGGCTGCACCAGCGAGGATATTAATAACCTCGCACACGCCCTCATGATCCGCGACGGGCACCGCATCATGATCGAGCACTATGAGGCCATCCGCAATGCATTGGCAGGCCTCGCGCAAGAGCATGCTGAGCAACCCATGCTGTCTCGGACGCATGGACAAGCCGCTACGCCCACTACTTTAGGTAAGGAGCTGGCTAACGTGGTTATGCGACTGAACCGGCAGCTGGCTGCCGCCAGCGCCATCCGACCACTGGGTAAGATGAACGGCGCCGTGGGCAACTACAATGCCCACCGGGTGGCCTACCCGGATGTTGACTGGCCAGCTTTGTCAGAACACTTCGTGACCGGCCTGGGGATAGAATGGAACCCCTACACCACCCAGATCGAGCCCCATGATTACTTAGCGGCATACTTCGATGCGATTGCCCGACTGAACCAGATTCTGGTCGACTTCAGCCGAGATATTTGGTCTTACATCTCGCTTGGGTACTTCAAGCAGCGCATGGCCGAAGGGGAAGTTGGCTCCTCCACGATGCCGCATAAAGTGAATCCGATTGATTTTGAGAACGCCGAGGGTAATTTTGGTCTGGCAAATGCCCTGCTCAACCACCTGTCTCAGAAGCTACCTGTGAGCCGATGGCAGCGAGATCTCACCGACAGTACCGTGCTTCGCAACATGGGTGTTGCCCTGGGCTACTCGCAGCTGGCACTGGTGTCACTGAGTCGGGGCATTGGCAAACTGGAAGTCGCGCCTGAGCCGATAGCGGAAGATCTGGAGACTGCCTGGGAAGTGCTGGGAGAAGCCGTGCAGACGGTGATGCGGCGCTACGGCGTACCGGAACCCTATGAGAAGCTCAAGGCGCTCACGCGGGGCCAGCGACTCGAGGCTGATACGCTGAAGTCCTTCATACTGACGCTGGATATCCCCGAAGATGCCAAGGAGCGGCTGATGTCATTAACCCCTGACACCTATCTCGGATACGCCGCCGATCTGGCCAAAAAAACCGCCCCCTGACGCCAGACTGAGCTGAAAGCCGGTATGCGCTTGCCCGTCACAACAGAGCTGTTTTTAGCCGAGTACTGGCAACAGCAGCCCTTGTTCTGCCCGCAGGCTCTACCCCACTTTCAATCTCCGATTACCGCCGAGGAACTCGCCGGTCTGGCCATGGAGTCCGAGATCGACAGCCGCATGGTCTGGCAGGATTCAGGGGTCTGGCATCAGCAGGCCGGTCCGTTTGCAGAACACGCCTTTCAGGGAGAGATGCCTTGGACCCTTCTGGTGCAAGGTGTTGATCGCCACCACGCCGGGGTCTCGACACTCCGGAACACGCTTCCCCCGATACCCCGCTGGCGCTTCGACGATGTGATGGTTAGCTTTGCCACAGACCGCGCGGGCGTAGGACCCCATTTCGACCGGTACGACGTTTTCCTGCTGCAAGGCACTGGTCGGCGGGAATGGCGAATCGGGCCTCACTGCGACGACGAGACAACTCAACTCAAGGAAAACGGACTGAATTTAATTCCTCCTTTCGAGCCTGCGGAAACTTATGTGCTTGAGCCCGGTGATGTCTTGTACGTGCCACCAAGCGTCGCGCACTGGGGAGTGGCCTTGGGTGAGGCCATCACCTACTCGTTGGGTTTCCGCGCTCCCTCCGTCGGCGATCTCATGGCGCGCAGGACTGATGCGGCACTCGAACTGATCTCAACCACCAGCCTTCTTGAGGATGGCGCGTCCCTGCGCAGCCCGTCACGCCCGGGCGAAATCACCATCGAGCACATTGCCAATGCCCGTGACGCTATCAACAACGCACTCGATGCGCTGGACTCGGGCCAGTGGTTTGGCGAGGTCATAACTGAAGGTGACGGAGAGCCTGACCATCCTTACCAAGTAGTCACCCTTCAAGGTGAGCAGGTTCGCCTTCATCCCACCACCAGAATCGCGTGGCGGGAGCGTGAAGACCTCATTGATGTGTTTATCGACGGTGGCCGCTGTGAAGTGCCGCTGAACGCGCTCGGACATCTGATAGCGCTATGTAGTGGAGAATGGATCAACCATCGCGAACTGGCTAGAACGAGCGAAACGCTGTTCGAGACGCTCTGCGAGGGGGGCGCGCTCACGGACGAAGACAGCACTTAATCACAGATCGACGCCAAGCCCGTCCGCTACGTCAGTTGCCGTAAGACCCACACCGTATCGCTTCCAGGCCAAGTCTCCGGCTCGCGCGTGGGTAGCCACACCAAGAGCGCTCGCCTCCATCAGGCTGAGACCCTGAGCCACCAACGCGCCGGTCAAGCCTGCGAGCACGTCTCCCATGCCGCCCGTTGCCATGCCGGGATTTCCCCCTACGCAGATACAAATCTGATCATCCTTAGAAGGCGATGCGATCACCGTTCCCGCGCCCTTCAATATCACTACCGCAGCGTACCGCTCGGCTAATGTCACCGCCCAGCTCACCCGGTCAGACTCAATCTCTGCGGTTGCCACACCGGCTAGCCGGGACGCCTCACCGGGATGGGGCGTAACGATCCACGGTATTTCTGAAGGAATTGTGACCGCATTCTCAGCGATCACGTTCAACGCATCTGCATCGCAGACGAGGGGTAGTCCGGCCGCAACGGCATGTCGCAGGCACTGCTGCGCCCACTCGTCCCGCCCCAACCCGGGACCGATGACGATCACGCTCTTGCCGTCGCAGAGCGCGGGCAACGCTGCCGTATCATCGAGACCCGTGACCATGAGCTCTGGGTGCCGGACAAGCGCCGCAGTAACGTGCTCTGGGCGCGTGGCCAGTGACACCAAACCTGCACCAGATCGCAGTGCGGCGCCAGCGGCCAGTAGTGCCGCGCCACCCATGCCCCGGTTACCACCAATCACCAGTACATGGCCGAAGTGCCCTTTGTGGTCGTTCTTTGACCTAGCGGGCAATCCTCCTGCCGCATCAGCCGAGATGCGGAAGCCGACTCCGGGCACTGATTCAAACACAGCGGGGGGTGCACCGAGATCAGCCAATACCAATCGGCCAACGTGATTGACGGCCGCTCCGGTGAGTAAACCGGGCTTGTGGGCAATGAAAGTAACGGTAGTTTCAGCATGAACGGACGCTCCCACGATGGCGCCAGTGTCAGCATTGACTCCACTGGGCACATCCAACGACAACACCGGCACCGGGCTGGCGTTAATCAGTGTGACCAGCTCAACGAAAGCATCGCGCGGAGGGCCAGAAAGACCAATGCCCGTGAGCGCGTCGAT
>CAJXDE010000165.1 GCA_913052635.1 uncultured Halieaceae bacterium | reverse complement strand
CCCGAAACAGCCTGGCGCCTGAGGATTTCACACTCGCCCCCATCGGCGCCGCAAGACTGGTACTGGCCAAAGCAGGCTGGTCTGCTTCTGACGTCGATTTGTGGGAGATCAATGAAGCTTTCGCTATGGTCACCATACTGTCGACCCGCGCACTAGACCTCGATCCTGCCTGCGTTAACGTCCATGGCGGTGCCTGTGCGCAAGGTCACCCGATCGGTTCGACCGGCTCAAGGATCATCGTGACCCTAATGCATGCGCTAGAACACTACGGCAAGCAGCGCGGCGTTGCTGCGCTTTGTATCGGTGGTGGTGAAGCCACCGCCGTTGCGATTGAACTCGTTGCTTAACCTACATCCTGACGATGCTCTCTGACATTCCCACATTACTCGATGACATCAGCGCCGGCCGCATGGTCATCCTGATGGATGATGAGGACCGTGAGAACGAAGGCGACTTGATCATCGCCGCCGAGAAAGCCACGCCGCAGATCATCAACTTCTTTGCCACAGAAGCCTGCGGCTTGATCTGCATGCCGATCACGCCGGAGCGAGCACGGCAGCTGAACCTGCCCTTGATGGTGCGCGATAACCGTTCCCAGCACGAGACCAATTTCACCGTATCGATCGACGCCACCGAGCAGGTCGGCCCTGGCGTCAGCGCTGCGCAACGCGCGCATACGATCCTTCAGGCGGTGGCAGACAACGCTACGCCGAAGGACATCCGTCAGCCGGGGCATATCTTCCCTCTCGTGGCGAAGCCCGGCGGGGTACTGAAGCGCGCAGGCCATACCGAAGCCGGCGTCGATCTGGCGCGGATGGCAGGCCTGTCACCGGCAGCGGTGATTGTAGAAATCATGAACCCCGACGGCACCATGGCGCGCAGGCCAGAGCTAGAGGTTTTTGCCCAAGAGCACGGACTCAACATGGGCACCATCGCTGATCTGATTGAGTACCGGTCACTCCATGAGCAATCGATTGAGCTCCACAGCGCTGAGTCGATCCACACCGAGTGGGGGCTCTTTACGCTTCATACTTTCCGGGATCTGATCGACGACATGCTGCACTTTGCGCTCAGCCTCGGTGATCTTAGTCAGCCCGGTGCGGTACCAGTGCGAGTGCAGCCGGTGAACACCTTGCGCGACCTGCTCGGCACCCAGTTGGACGCCGCGAGCGCCCCGGGATGGTCTTATCGTGCCGCAATGAGCCACATTGCGACTGCGGGCAGAGGGGTGGTGGTGCTACTGGGGGGCGCTGAAACGCCGGCCACTATCCTCGAAGATCTGGATCAGCTACTGCACACTGAGCAGCGACCCGCACCGCCACAGAATTATCGCCTGATTGGCACCGGCGCGCAGATTCTTAGGCACCTCGGGCTCAGCGATTTACAGTTGATGTCGGCGCCGCTGCACTTCAATGCGCTGTCGGGCTTCAACCTGAACGTGACCGACTTCCTCGCAGCACCGGGGCGCTAACTAGAGCCATCAGGAGTGGAAGGTCACCACGTCCTCCAACACCGCCCGCTCCGTCCGGACCTCATTCACCGCCGTGTCGGTGGGGTACCCAAAGCTCATACCAAACATCAGCTGCTCATGGTCACCCAGACCCAGCGTAGGTCGAATCACATTGGCAAGAAAGGCCAAGGCAGTCTGCGGGCAGGATCCCACGCCATGCGCTGTCAGCCCGAGCATTACAGTTTGCGCAAACATACCCAAATCACAGGCCTCGCGCAGACCAAAACCAGTCGGCAAGGTAAAGAAAGCCACCGCGGGCGCGTCAAAAAAACTGAAGTTGCGCATGAACCATGCGTTGCGCTGAGCCTTCTGCTCACGCGCGATGCCCAGTGAATCGTAGAGCGCTGTCGCCGAGGCGTACTGGCGGTCCCTATAGACCCCCTCGTAATGGCCGTCGTAGGGAAAGTCCAGCGCAATCTCACCCGACGCAAATTTGGCGGGCAGCTCGGCCCTCAGCTGCTCCAGCGTCTCGCCGGTTACCACGTGTACGAACCACGGCTGGGTATTGCAGTTACTCGGTGCGCGCTGGGCGCCGCCAAAGACCGACGCGATAATATCTTGCGGCACCGGGTCGGGCTTGAAATCCCGAATCGATCGGCGATTGCTCACAATATTCAGAAAAAGCTCGCCAGGGCTCACTCTGTCATTCACGGTGATGTTGACCTCATTAATTCACTGTTCCGGCCCACCCGCGATGCAATATCCCACCTAGCGCAGGTTTTCGTCGATACGCTCGGGAATATATTCCGCCTCAAGCCAGGCTGGCAACGCCACGCGCTGTCTAGCCAGCATACCATTGCTGCCGCCCGAGGCCGAAGACGGGCAGGAGCCGGTATCTAGCCAGCCGAGTGCGGCTCCCACCGAGGCCTCTTGCGGGTCTCCAAAAGGATTTGAGATGTCGTCCTCGGCGGCACAGAGGGTAAAGCGGCCGGTGCCGTCGAGACCCACCTGATGATAACCACCCTGATTCTCACCATTCACAATCTCGAAGGCCGTGAGTCGCAGGGCCACGTCGCAATCCTCCCGCTCAAGACCTTCTAAGTCCTCGTGCATGTCCCAGCGCCCCTGCCCCACCTGTTTACCAAAGGTATTGTCGCCCACCATCACGACCTCAATGTGGGGATCGAGACCATTGATAATGAGCTCGCTGGCAGACGCCGTAGAGCGCGAGGTGATAAACGCAATGCGGATGGGAGAGAACGTTTCGGGGAGCTCGTCAAACAACCCCCAGTTGTCCTCGTCCTCATTGAAGTCAGGGTGCTGGTCGTTGACCTGAATCTTGAAAGAAGGCTCGCCAGCTGCCGTCAGGCCCGCCAGCAGGTCCATCATGGTATCGGCCACGCTCAACAACCCCCCGCCGTTGTAGCGCAGGTCAATAATCAGATCCGTCACGCTCGCATCTTTGAACAACGCGGTGGCATCCGAGAGAGAAGAAAAGCCGTCCTCTGGCGTGAGTGCCGCATCAATAAATTGTCGGAGGTGCAAATAGCCTACTGGTGCGAGGCCCGTCCGCTCGATCAGCAGGGGCTCACCTGCCAGCGCGGGGGGCGCCAGCTCGTCTTTGGCGATGGAGAACTCGACCTCGACACCGTTTTGCCTGAAACGAAAATCTCTCACGACGCCTGCTACGCTCGGGCCAAAAACCTCCTCGCTGGTCGCCTCGCGCTCGCTTAACTGCTCCAGCGTCTCAAAACCATTACCCGTATCTACCGCCAGCAGTTCCATGCCACGCCTGACACCCGCCGCCCATGCCGGACCGCTCTCGAACACATCAATGATGAACAATCCGGCGGATGACGAGTTGAAGCGAAAGCCAAAGCCGATATAGGCCCCTGAGCTGATGCTGATCTCGTCTTCAGTGATCGTGGTCATGTAGGAGAAACCGCGATCTCGTCCTTCGTCGATCAGGGGGGCTAGCCTAGCATCCAGATACGCCTGAGCAGACTCATAACCTGCCTTTTCGACATCGGCCATCTCGTCGTACCAGAGGTACCAGCTTTCGGTGACCGCCTCGACAAAATCGATTTGTGAAGGCACGTCGCACGTATTTGACTCTCCGGTATCACCTGAGCCGTCACTGCCCGAATCGCCGTCGTCGGCGATCGGAGGCGCAGGAGGTGGCGTGCTACTGCCACCACCACCGCCACCGCAGGCCATAAGCAAGAGATAAAAAAGTCCGATAACTAGCGAGTACTTCTTGTGCATGCTCTCACCGATCGCTGATTCAGACACAGAATGTATCACTGTCGGCGCCGCAAAAACCTCGGGGACTTTGGCCCGGAATGGCTGGACAACTGGCACCTCGGCGGCTTAACAGCGCTGGGATAGCCCGGTATCTGCCTGTGTCGACAACCCGTCTCGAGGAGCTCTTGCGATGCATGCACATTACTGCCCTGCTTTCCTCTGAGGGGTGCTGATTGGCAGTGCCATCCTGCTAGACGATGTGATTACGACTTAGAATCGCGGGCCACGGCCTCACATGTCGATAGTCCACCATGGCGAGGACAGCGTAGACTCCTCAGCGCTCGGCGCTGACAACGACCGCAACGTTTAGCTCATCAAAACCGGCGATGGGGAAATCAGTGGCCTACATATTGCATTAAAGCCATCGCAGTAGTGACGGATTGCCCGGCGCCTTATGCGATGCTTGAGACATTCGGGATAAACTTAGAAGCCAACCGGTTGAGACAAAAGGCTCTCGCTAACTGACTGGTTGTCTGAGCATCTGTCCATCTAGCCGTCTCTCTCGCCTGACCCGGCTCCGTCTGTTGATCCTCACCACCCTGATAGCCTAAAGTGCGATGACTTGT
>CAJXDE010000164.1 GCA_913052635.1 uncultured Halieaceae bacterium | reverse complement strand
CCATGGCGTCGTTATAAAACCCCTGACCGGACAAGCCCTCTTCCTCTTCCGGGGTGTGCGTCCAAAAGTGCATGCGGGTGGAGTTGAACCAAACGAAGAAGGGTTTGTCGTCCTCCGCGGCGCGCCGAATAAACTGCTGGGCGCTGTCGAGGAACTCGAGATCAACCGTCTCCATGCGCTGTTTATTGAGCGGGCCGGTGTCGGTCACTCGGCCATCAGCAAAGCTGTGCACCACCCCGCGGGGGCCAAAGCGCTCACGAAAAGCCAGGTTCTGCGGGTAGTCAGGATCCTCGGGCTCTTCCTCGGCGTTTAGGTGATACAGATTGCCAAAGAACTCGTCGAAGCCGTGCTCGGTGGGCAAGAATTCGTTGCGGTCACCTAGGTGGTTCTTGCCAAACTGCCCCGTGGCATAACCTTGTTCTTTGAGGAGCGTGGCAAGGGTCACATCTTCAGGCCTGATGCCCAGATCAGCGCCCGGCACACCGACCTTCGTCAGGCCTGTGCGAATCGGGGACTGTCCGGTAATGAAGGCAGAACGCCCCGCAGTGCAGCTTTGCTGCCCATAGTAGTCGGTGAACTTGGCGCCTTCGTTAGCAATACGATCAATGTTGGGGGTTTTGTAGCCCATCATGCCCATGTTGTTGGTGGACAAATTCCAGAAACCGATGTCGTCACCCCAAATCACCAAAATGTTGGGACGCTCCATTGCCACTACCGCGGCGCTTAACCACCCGATCAGTAAGGCAACTACCTGCAAAATCTGACGCAACATGCATCCCCCTGAAATGACTTTGTTATTGGAAAGGGGCGCAAGGTTAACCCAACCGTTAGCAATAGGCGATGCGGACAGCCCTCTTTAGGAGGCTTATAGTGCGGCCTGTTCTGGAGGAATCGTCATGGGATCAGTGGTGTTCAAAGGGCAGTCGGTGCGTCCCGGAAAAGTGGTGTGCGTAGGCAAAAACTACGCCGCCCATATCGAGGAAATGGCATCAGCCCCTGCCGAGAACATGGTTGTGTTCATGAAACCGGCGACGTCCATCGGTACTGAGTTGTTCGCGGCATTCGATGAGCCGCTGCACTACGAGGGAGAGATTTGCCTCCTGATGCAGGGGGGTGAGGTCGCGGGCGTCGGCTTTGGTCTGGATCTCACCAAGCGTGACACCCAGGCAAAACTGAAGGCCGCTGGGCTACCTTGGGAGCGCAGCAAAGCGTTCACCGGGTCGGCATTGTTCAGCGAGTTTGTCACAGCGCCCAAGGACCTCACTCAACTCGGCGTAGAATTGGTGGTCGACGATGCCGTGCGACAAAAGGGCGATGTCAGCCTCATGCTTTACCCACCCGGCGTGGTTCTCAAGGAACTCAATCAGTTTCTGGTTCTGGAAGACTTTGACATCATCATGACCGGCACGCCGGCAGGGGTAGGTGCGGTCCAAGCGGGAGAGCGGTTCAGCGGGCGAGTGCTACATGGTGAGCAGGAACTGGTTAGTGCCGAATGGGTGGCCCAGTAAGGTCGATGAATTTTCTGTTTCAGTGATTGTCACGCGCTGGCTTTTTCAGTAACGTCGAAGAAACCAGTGAGCGAGGCTCATGCAAGCGATTCTCAAGCTGGACGTGTCGGGTCAACCCAGAGGGTGGCTAACACTGAACGAGGCGGTGACCGCCTACGCCCGCGGCGATGTTCTGTATGGCATCGGGGAATCCCTCCCCCCAGTATTCGGGGGAATCCAGCGCCTTACCGGTATTCGCTCAGAAATTATCTTGCAACCGATTGTCGCGCTCGAAGGGCGGGTGATGAATCACTTCACGCCGCCGCTGTGCAACCGCACGCTGTTTCGGCGCGATGACCACCGTTGCCTTTACTGCGGAGGTCAGTTCAGCCGCAGTGAACTCACCCGGGATCATGTCGTGCCCATTTCCCGCGGCGGCAGCGATAAATGGGAAAACGTGGTCGCGGCCTGTAAGCGCTGTAACTGGTTAAAAGATTGCCAGACGCCTGAAGAAGCGCACATGCCGCTACTCGCTGTGCCCTTCAGGCCCAACACTTACGAGTGGCACTATCTGGCCAAGGAGCGGGTCCTGGCGGATCAGATGGAGTATCTCTCTCAGCAGTTCAAGGCCGAGCGAGACTGGGCCAACTAACCCTACTCCCAAGCTCTTTTACCCCAAAACACGACCTCCCACTTTGACGACACCCCGTTGCAGTGGTGATCGGTCACGCAACCCTTCACGTACGAATAGCGTTGCTCGAAGCTCGCGCTTTCTATCAATAAATTGCATTGGGTATCGGGTACGCTAAACGCGTGTAAGCGTGACGTGATTCGATTTTGAAAAGGAACCCTGATCACTGTGGCCACTGATAAGATCATTTCATTGATTGGCATGCCGGGTAGCGGTAAGAGCACCATCGGCACCGCCTTGGCCGCGCGGCTTGATCTCGAGCTGGTCGATGCGGATGGCCTGATCGAGGCGCAGGAAGGGCTGTCACTGCAAGAAATCATGGATAACAAGGGCAACGCGACTTTCAGAGCGGTCGAGGAGCAGGTATTAACCAAGATGCCCCTCTTCCCTTCGGTCATCTCCACCGGCGGCTCCGTGGTGTACAGCGAAGCCATCATGGCGCGGCTCAGCGCTGCCTCCACCGTGGTGTACCTGCGCGCGCAATTCGACACGATTGAGTACCGCGTGTCCCTCGCACCCCAACGCGGAATAGCCGCCGACGGCGAACAGACCCTTCATGACCTTTACGAGGAGCGGGTGCCTCTCTACGAGCGTTACAGTGAAATCGTGATCGACTGCGATGACGCAACGCCTGACGAGATTGTCGAGACTATTGCTGCGCAATTGAGCTGACGCTCACCCTCTCAACGCCGCCTTCTCGCCGATAAGCCACCGGCTGTTGCATTAACCAACCACCTGCGTGCGCCAATGCGGGTAGGCACCGACCGGCGCGAGCGCCCCGACTGCGCCACCGCGTTATCAGACCAAAATCGGCAGGGGAACTAGTCTTTATACATCCAAAACGAGCACATCACTTAGCTTAATTTGTTATGTGCGATATACCCCTTCAGACCAAAAAATTTCTTGTGACCTGCATGACACTGCGCTCTGATGGCGCGAACCAGCGGCCGTCGCTGGTCTTTTGTTCAGGATCATCGGGAGGTGGTTTATGGGTGAGAGAGATACCACTGCGGTAACAGAGGAACCGGCCGAGGAGTTTTTTGAGCCGGGTCTGGGCGAACTGGCGTACGAGGACTTTGAGTCACTGGACTTTGCCGAGGCGGTCACCGAAAAAGCGCTGAAAGCGGCGAAGCGTCGGCGGGCTGAGGAGCGCCTCGAGATGCTGAGATTGCGAGAAGAGCTCGGCGATTACGACCTCGATTTCGGCGACGAACTCTGAGTCAGACGGGCCCTTGAGCAGCACTTTCGGTTTGGTCACGAACTTCCTGCTGCCACTCGAAGACGTTGAGCTCAATAAAGACGAAGGCGAATAGCCAGAGCGCAGCGTCCCAGAAGTCCAGGAAATCGCCCTTAAAGCCCCAATAAATCGCAGCCACCACCAGCGTGGTGTAAAGCACGACCTTGAGACTGTTGGCGAGACGCGCCATCGATCGGGAGCCCCCTCCCGATCGGGTCAGTAATCTCACTTCGATCTCTAACAAGATCACCACCAGAATCCACGCAGCGGAATTAATGACGTCCACGAGCGCTAGTCGCTGACCTTCAAGTAATCCCGCGGGCGAGGCGATTACCCCGTCGAGGCCGGTAACAAGCCGGGTATCAGCACCAAATTGGTCACAGTTCTCGGCTGTGAGCGATACAAAATCGTCCAGCTTGACCATGTAGGACCAGCTCTCACTGACCCGCGTACAGGCCTCTCCCACCAAGAGCTCACTAGGCAACAATGTAAGCCACTCCCTAAAGTAGCCGAGAAACGCCATCACGATCGCCGCGGTACACAGCATGCGCATACCGTGAATACCCAACCGCAGGAGGCCCTTTAAGCGGTCGTCGGGGATGACTCCCGTTTCAAGCTCAAACAGGAGTAACAAGATGACCCAGGCAAGGGTGTCCAAGGTGGCGGAGAAGAGTTGCACCCCCATCACCACATCTTCGCCGCTCGCGATGGCAAATCGCGCGCTTCCGATTTCTTCCGCGAGAAATAAGAAGATATTCAATGACAGCAGCGCATAGGTGAGATATTTCACCCAGCGAAAAATCTGATAACCGACGCTCGAATCCGTCACACGCAATGACCGAAAAACAATCGGGGCAGTCTTGCTGACACCGCGTTATACCTGAAGGAGCAGGTGCTCGCGCTCCCAGGAGCTGATCACGCG
>CAJXDE010000163.1 GCA_913052635.1 uncultured Halieaceae bacterium | reverse complement strand
AGCGCGAAGGCAGGCTGGGGTGCGGTGGTTCTGAATGGAGGTCATGGCAAAGTGTCGACGAGATCAGGAATGGGAAAACCAGTAATGTCCCGAGTAGCTTGTACTACGGCCTCTCGTTTTGGACCTGTTCCTCGAACTCACCATGAGGGCCCGCGGCATTGAAGGTCGCAACCAGAGGCCGGATACACGAAGGAACTCGACCGCAATGCTGTTGCCAAAGTCAAAAAATCGCTTGCAGCCCCGGGGGCGTCCATACAGGAGCATTGCAGACAATGCTGGAATGGCATCTGGGCCGTCAGCGAGGCTTCTCGTGTCGTCATTGCTGGGAAGGTCAAAGATCGCACAACATCTGGGTCAATCCGTGCGGCGTTGGCAATCTTCGCCGCCGCAGCCGCGTCGACGTTGAAGTTCAAGGCGGTGCCATGCGCGGTATCAATTTTGATATGAGCCAGCAGTTCGGCGTCATCACAGTAGTTGGCCGCCGCCAGCCTAGACAACCAACCTGACAACAACTCGTCGGGCAGCGGCGCGACAGTCTTGGGCAGCGGGTGCGGCTTCACACCCCGGACTTCTCGAGCCGCCGATGGGGGTTCGCATGGCGCGACCAAACCGGCGTCCATTTTGCGATTGCGTCATCGGTGATGCATTCATCACCTGTGACAATGGCGTCGATGGAAAGATCCTTGATCAGGGCGAAGATGCGCGAGGTCACCCCACCGGTCAGTGCAAGCATCTGCTTGAGCGACTTGACCTTCAGATTGGATTTCTTCTCGAGGGGCATTGCCGCGATGAGTGTCTGGATCATGTCCGAGAACTCGGCGTCGTCGCGCCAGTGACGGCGCCTCGAAAGAGAGCTTGGTGCTGCCCCGGCAGGCATCGAGCACGGTTACCCGGACGTGCTCGCCGACCATGAAGGACTCGCCGGCGCGCCGGCGAACACGGTGTCCGCGCCGCCCGCGCTGGGGCTCACAATCGAACTGGGCGGCGCCCCGGGTGGCGGTCCGCACCGACACGATCATGGCGTCATCCGCATCGCCGATCACGACAGACTGGCCCCTACGGCGCTTCAGAACAAGTGGCATGAGACCCTCCTGCGGTCTACCGCGTGCATACGATGAACGTGGCAGGGGCGCCTGCAGCGGGCAAGCAAAAACCGGGCTTTTTCAAGAAAACTGCACGAAACCGCGCCCAAGGCGCTTAGCCGCTCAGCGATCCCGGCGATAGGGCTCGAGCACGGCTTTGAGGCGCAGGGGGTCGAGGTTCTTCGGGAGGTAGTCCTGGCAGCCGGCGGCTTCGGCCATCTCCCGATAGTGATTGCCGCTGCGGGAGGTCGCGATGATCACGGGCAGCTCCCGCAGGCGACGCGAGCGCCGAATGGCCTTGAGGGTTTCGATGCCATCAAGGACCGGCATCTCGATGTCGAGCATGACCAGGTCCGGGAGTTGATCCGCGCCATTCAGCAGGTCCAGCGCCTGCTGGCCGTTGTCCGCGGTCAGCACCGTCGCGCCAAGCTGGAGAAGGCGCTGGGTGGCCACTGTTCGATAAGTGTGCGAGTCGTCCACGACCAGCACGCGCAGCGGCGAGTCATCAACCGCGTCGGGCGGCGCTGGCAGCCGGCTTTCGCCAAGCCCACCGATCAGCGCCTCGAGGTCCAACGCCGCCATGGGGTGGCCCTCGGCGGTCAGCGCGGCGCCCACGACGCCCGGCCAGGGCATGCCATTGAAGGGGGGTGGCAGAGGCCGCACCAGGAGGTCCGCCTCCTCCCGCATGTCGTCCATGCCGACAGCGACACAGCCATCGTTGGTGTCGACCACGACCACCATGACGCGCGACTGCGGGTTGCGCGTCGGCAGCCCCTCGTTATCGCACATTGCGGGCAACCACACCGCCCTGCAGGCGTCGGCCGCCGGCTCCGGCGTGAGGGTGCTGCGCGGGCGCCCACGTCACTACCCGCTGCGCCTGGCAGTGACTTGAGCGCATCCGCTTACCGGCTGCAAATTGCCCTCTGACTCATTCAGCCGCCGAGTTTCTCTCCCGTCTGGCCCGCCGACGCGAGCGTACACGGGCCAGATCTGATGTCCTAAAGCAGTTTCACCGCGCGCTTCAGACGTGGCATTCCTCGTGCTGCCGCCCCAATCTGGCTCGTTCCGCACAATGGAGATCCGAGACGGAACCACCATGTTGGCACAAGGCAGCGATGGCCTCAGCAAAACCGCCTACGAGCGCCATCAACCCGAGCAGACACTACTCTACCATCTCGTCGAAACGCACTACCCCGCCCTTGTGGACCAACTGGCCCAGCAGGGCAAATCCCTGCCAGACCATGTCCACCGGGAATTCGAGGCCTACCTGAAGTGCGGTCGCCTCGAGCACGGCTTTCTCCGGGTGCGCTGCGACAACTGCCACTTCGAGCGGTTGGTGGCGTTTTCCTGCAAAAAACGAGGATTCTGCCCCAGCTGTGGCGCCCGGCGCATGGCCGAGACCGCCGCCCTTCTGGCCGATGAGGTGTTTCCCGATGTCCCGCTTCGCCAGTGGGTCATCAGCTTCCCCTTTCCCCTGCGCTACCTGTTTGCCGCCCACCCCCAAGCCATGGGCAAGGTGCTGGGCATCGTTTACCGGGCGATCTCCACCCACCTGATCCACAAGGCCGGATTCTCACTCAAAGATGGCGCTACCGGGGCCGTAACGCTAATCCAGCGCTTCGGTTCCGCCCTGAACCTCAACTTACATTTCCACATCCTGTTTCTGGATGGCGTCTATGTGTATCGCGACAATCGACCACCGCGATTTCAACGCGTCCGGGCACCGGACAAAGGCGAGTTGGAGGAGTTGGTTCAACTGATCAGCCAGCGCGTCGGCCGCTGCCTCGAGCGCCAGGGATTGCTGGAACAGGACACCGAGAGTGCCTGGCTGGACCTCGACCCCGCCGAGGATACCGATGCCATGCCACAGATCCTGGGCAGCTCCATCTCCTACCGCATAGCCGTTGGCTCACAGCAAGGCCAGAAAGCGTTCATGATCCGCACTATCCGCCCGCTGGAGCGACCTGATCCTGGTTTGGAGCGGGTCGCCAAGGCCAACGGATTTTCCCTGCATGCCGGTGTGAGTTGCGAAGGGCATCAAAAAGAAAAACGTGAGAGGCTGTGCCGCTATATATCCCGTCCGGCCGTGGCTGTTCCCCGCCTGTCACTGAGCTCCACAGGAAAGGTGGTCTACACGCTGAAAACTCCGTACCGAGATGGCACGACCCAGGTGGCCTTCGAACCGGTGGATTTCATCGCCAGGTTGGCCGCCCTGGTACCCAAACCAAGAGTCAACCTCACCCGCTACCATGGCGTCCTGGCACCGAACCATCGCTGGCGAGGGCTCGTCACGCCAGCGAGACGCGGGAAAGGCGTCAAGTCCAACTCCAACACAGAAGTCCGCACACCCGCCGAGCGCCATGCCGCAATGACCTGGGCTCAACGGCTAAAGCGTGTTTTCAACATCGACATCGAGGTCTGCAGTCTTTGTGGCGGATCTGTCAGGGTCATCGCATGTATCGAGGACCAGGACGTCATCGATCGGATACTGGATCACCTGCGCCAGAAAGAACGGGAAACACCGACTAGACCATTGCTGGTGCCACCGACCAGAGCGCCACCTGGTACGTTGCCTCTTTTCGCTGGGAAGGATTCCAGCACAACAGCACTACACCAGCAAGGAAGCCAGTGAATACCGCATGGCATGAGCTGTCGCGTGCACCCGTTCAGGAATGAACGGATTTGAATGGCATGCTCAACGCCGCGAACAGGATTTTCGGGTCAATAGACGGGTATTTCGACAGGTCAGCAGGACCGGGCAGCACAATCAGCGAGGATCTCTACTCTCAACAGGCCGTTAATATTTCCTATCCTTTGGCGTTGCTGATGATCGATCTGGACCGCTTCAAGCCCATCAACGAATCGCTCGGCCATGAAATCGGTGACCGTCTGCTGAAGCTGGCCGCCGACCGCATCTCCCACTGCGGCCCCGGAGAGGAAAGTCTGGCCCGGGTCGGCGGCGACGAATTCGCCCTGGTGCTGGACAACTGCGGCGGGGAGCCGCAAATCGGCGCTCTGTGCCAGAAGATCATCAACGCCATGAAGAAGCCGTTCCTGATCGACAGCCACGAGCTGCTGCTGGGCGCCAGTATCGGCATCAGCCTGTTTCCGTCCACCGCCATGGATGCCCAGCCGATGATCAACCAGGCCGACATGGCGGTGCACCAGGCCAAACGCAGTGGCGGCAACAATTACCAGTTCTACCGCAGCGGCATGCAGGTGGCGTCGGTGGAGCAACTGGCGCTGGAAACCAGCCTGCGCAAGGCCATCTTCAAAAAT
>CAJXDE010000162.1 GCA_913052635.1 uncultured Halieaceae bacterium | reverse complement strand
CAGCATGAATTCACCCAATCAACACATTCCAGTCAATAATATCGGCGACGGCGAGGGCAGCGTTCAGGTTCATTTAGAAGACGATCTAATGCAGACCACTGCCAAGGTTTTTGCTGTCTATGGGAAGGGCGGTATTGGCAAGAGCACCACCTCATCCAATCTGTCAGTGGCGTTTTCCAAGCTTGGCAAGCGCGTCATTCAGATCGGCTGCGATCCCAAGCACGACTCCACCTTTACGTTGACCAAAGCGCTCATGCCTACGGTGATCGACGTGCTTGAGTCGGTTGAGTTTCACGCCGAGGAACTTCGTCCCGAGGATTACGTCCACGAGGGCTACAACGGTGTGATGTGTGTCGAGGCGGGTGGACCGCCTGCCGGCACGGGCTGCGGTGGATACGTGGTGGGTCAGACCGTAAAGTTGTTAAAACAGCATCACCTGCTCGATGACTCAGACGTGGTGATCTTCGACGTGTTGGGTGATGTGGTGTGCGGTGGTTTTGCATCGCCTCTCCAGCATGCGGAGCGCGCGCTAGTCGTTACCGCCAACGATTTTGACTCCATTTTTGCGATGAACCGCATTGCGGCGGCCATTAAGGCCAAGTCAAAGAACTATGCGGTGCGCCTAGGTGGCGTGATCGCTAATCGCAGTGCCGCGACCGATGAAATTGATCGCTTCAATGAAGCAGTCGGCTTGAAGCGGTTAGCCCATTTCCCGGATCTCGATGTGATTCGCCGCAGCCGTTTGAAGAAGTCGACGCTGTTTGAGCTCGACGATGCGCCGGGTCTGACCGAAGTCTGTGATGAATATCTGCAGCTCGCCGAGCAGTTATGGGCGGGCACCGATCCACTCCCCTGTGAACCGATGAAAGATCGCGACCTGTTCGATTTCCTGGGATTTGATTAATGGCATCAGCAAGTTATCAAACGCGTCGGGATGAGATCGAAACCTATTTCGATCGCACCGCTGCCGATGCCTGGGCGGCGCTCACATCAGATGCGCCGGTCAGTCGCATCCGGCGCACGGTGCGCCGCGGTCGAGACGCGATGCGCCAGACGCTGATGAGTTGGCTGCCAGAAGATCTGACCGGTAGCACTCTGATTGACGCCGGCTGTGGCACTGGCACGCTGGCCATTGAGGCGGCACAGCGTGGTGCTGAAGTTGTCGCTGTCGATCTGTCGCCTACACTGGTTAATTTGGCCAGAGAGCGCTTGCGTGACCTCAATCAAGCTCTCGACGTGACCTTTCTTGTTGGCGACATGCGCGACATGGACTTGGGTTCCTTTGATTACGCAGTCGCGATGGACTCACTGATTCATTACGACGTTGCGGATGGTGTGCAGACGCTGGAGGCTATGGCGGCACAGATTCACCGCAAGGTGGTCTTCACCTTTGCGCCAAAAACGCCGCTACTGGCGTTAATGCACGCCGCAGGAAAGTTTTTCCCCCGCGCCGACCGGGCGCCGTCAATTGAGCCTGTGTCTCCGGGACGGCTCTCGCGGCATCTGGATGAGTTGGGTCTGACCCAGGACTGGGTGACAGGTCGGTCTCATCGCATTGATGTCGGGTTCTATAAATCCCACGCTATGGAGTTGACGCGACGATGAGCCGGTCTGTCAGCAATGCAGGGACTCGCCTCGCGGGCTTCGGGCACCGCTGGCTCCCCTTCGCTGATGCCGCATCAACAGACCTGTCGCTGGGCCGCCTGCTGCGGCTCTCTCTGTTCCAACTCTCCACTGGTATGGCCATTGTCTTGCTCACGGGCACGCTGAATCGCGTCATGGTGGTTGAACTGGGTCAGTCAGCTTCCTGGGTATCTTTAATGCTGGCGATTCCGCTTATGATGGCGCCGGCACGCGCCTTAATCGGATACCGGTCTGACCACCACCGCTCCTACTTGGGCTGGCGCCGTATTCCGTTCCTTTGGTCGGGCACCATGATGCAGTTTGGTGGCCTCGCCTTTATGCCCTTTGCTTTGATTCTGATGACCGAGCCGCACTCCGGTCCTGCATTTTTAGGTCCCGCTGCCGCCATGGCCTCGTTCTTGCTCACCGGGTTGGGCATGCATGTGGCACAAACCGCGGGCCTAGCGCTCGCCACAGATCTTGCGACAGAAGACACCCGTCCCCGCGTTGTGGCGCTCCTTTACCTGATGCTGCTGATCGGTATGATCGGCAGTGCGCTGATCTTCGCCGCGCTTTTGCAGGACTTTGGTTACGTGCGATTGATTCAGGTAATTCAGAGCGCAGCAGTCATCACATTGGTGCTCAATGTCGTCGCGATGTTGAAGCAGGAAGTGCGCCGGCCCGATCTCACGGATCATGCCCGGGCGCGTCCCACCTTTGGCAACGCGTGGCAGGATTTCATCACCCTGCCAAAGGCCCGTGGTCTGCTCTGGGCTCTCGGTCTTGGCACCATGGGTTTCACCATGCAGGATATTTTGCTCGAGCCCTACGGTGCTGAGGTGCTGGGCCTGTCGGTCAGTGACACGACGTTGCTCACAGCCATGTTTGCCGGTGGCATGGTGCTCGCCCTGATTCTGACGTCGCGTCATCTGGGGAGGGGCTCGGATCCGATCCGAGTGGCATCGACGGGTATTCTGATCGGCATCGCTGCGTTCGCGGCGGTGATTATGAGCGCGCCTTTACAGGCGCCTGCGCTGTTTCAAATTGGCGCGGCCTTAATTGGCTTGGGCAATGGTTTATTTGCAGTCGGCATGCTGACGGCCGCCATGGAGTTTGGTGGCGACAAGATGGCAGGCTTGACGCTGGGCGCTTGGGGCGCGGTGCAAGCTGCCGCTGCCGGAGTGGCCATGTTTTCTGGGGGTGCAATTCGTGATTTGGTCACGGGTTGGGCGGATGCGGGACTGTTAGGTATCGCACTGCAATCACCCGCTTCAGGTTATGGAGCGGTTTACCACATCGAGATTGCCTTGTTGTTCGTGGCGCTCGCAGCAATGGGTCGGCTGGTACGGCGACCTGGCGAGGCGGGCGAGAACGGTAAGCGTCTCGGTTTAGCGGATTTTCCGAGTTAATGACCACATTGGGAGGACCTAATTATGGGTACTGGTGCAATTACTGAATACGTGGACGTGGCGCAAATCGCGCTGTATGCGTTCTGGATTCTGTTCTTTATTTTGGTGGGGTATCTCCACCGCGAAGGCAAGCGTGAGGGATGGCCTCTGCAGATGTCTTCCGGTGAACTCCGCACAGGTGTCGGTGGTATGCCGCCACCCAAAACCTATCGTCTGGCGCATGGCCAGGGCGAGCGCGTGAAGCCTGGTCCAGAGCCTGCGCAATACGAGGTGAATGCCACGCAGATTTACAACGCCAGTGGCGCACCGATGCACCCCAACGGTGATCCAATGGTGGATGGTGTGGGTCCTGCTGCATGGGCCACTCGCCCGAATAAGCCCGACCTGACGGTCGATGGGCGCCCAAGAATTGTGCCCCTTCGGGTTGATACCGATCACAGTGTGAATAGCGGTGATCCCGATCCGCGCGGCCAGGCCGTTTACGGTTGCGATGGGAAGCAAGCCGCCAGGGTGGTTGATCTGTGGGTAGATCGCGCAGAGCCGCACTTCCGCTATGCCGAGCTGGACGCGGGCGGGCGTCGCATATTGTTGCCTATGACGCTGGCGATGGTTTCCGAGGACGGCTCTGTCAATGTGAAATCCATTCGTTCTGATCAGTTCGCTCAGGTACCTGGGCTGTCGAATCCTGATCAGGTGACTTTGCAGGAAGAGGATCGTATTACTGCTTTCTATGGTGGTGGCCACCTCTACGCCCTGCCAATGCGTTCGGAAGGACTGATATGGGTATGACTGAATACGAAGACGAGCCCGTAGAAGGCTTGCCCGAGCACCTGCCCGAGGGGGAAACCATGGTTTGGCAGGGTCGGCCCACGGTTGCAGCGATGGGGAAACGGGTGTTCTACATCCGGCATCTCACGCTGTATTTTGGACTGCTCATTGCAGGGCATACCGCCTATCGCTTGATGGAAGGGGTCTCTGCGGCGCAGGTTATGGGGACATTGGTCTGGCAAGCGGGTTTAGCGGCCACTGTTTTGGTGTTGCTGACTTGGCTCGCGAGAGCCTATGCCAAGTCAATCCTTTATACCCTGACCAGTGAGCGGCTGGTGATTCGTTCGGGCGTGGCGTTGCCGATGATGGCCAACATTCCGATTGAGCAGATCACCGCGGCAGATATGCGCGTGTATCGAGATGGTACGGGCGACATCTTGCTGAAGCCGGTAGCGGATCGAAAGCTATATTGGGTGCTGTTATGGCCCAACGTATCGGCTTGGTACTCACGCCCGGTAAGGCCACTTCTGAGGGGATTGGAAGATCCCCAACGCGCGGCAGATGCCTTTGCTTCAGTCGCCAGTCAGCACTATCAGGTGACGGCAGGGGAGAAAACCGCGGTACCTGTGCGGGTGCATACGGGAGGTGACCCGCTGCCGGTGGGTTA
>CAJXDE010000161.1 GCA_913052635.1 uncultured Halieaceae bacterium | reverse complement strand
TGGGAGCAGAGGACGCGCCTCACTACGGTAGGGTGAGGCACGTGAAAGCAGACAGTTTGCCGGATCAAGAGCCATCTGCGGACGCCGGCGTTCATGTCACGCTGCTTGAAGATCAGGATGGGCTCGAGGAAGCCCAGTTCATTGCAAAACAGGTTGCTGAAGTCGTCGCGCGAGACGGTAATGCGAGCATCGCGATCCTTGTGCGTGCCAAAAATCATGCGGATGAGGTGGCAGTATCACTGCGGCAGGCCGGCGTCGCTTTTAGCGGTGACGCGATCCAATCGCTCGCTGAACGGCCGATCACCAAAGATCTGCTGGCCCTCTGTCGCTATCTCGCGAACCCGGCCGACACGATTGCGGCGGTTTCACTTCTTAGGGGCCCCTGGTGTGGCGTCACGTTACCCACGCTGGCCCGGTTGCTAACTGCGCATCCGGAGCGACCCCTCAATGTCATGAGGGCGCTAGAGCAGCCTCCAGAGGATGCCGATGACGAGGTGAGGCGTCTGCAGCAGATTTCTACTGTATTGCAGTGGGCTGAAATGAAGCGTGACCGTTTGGCCTTGTCGATATGGGTGGAGCAGATCTGGCTACGATTGGGCGGCGCGCTATCAACGCACAGTCAAGATTTACGGTGCGTCGAGGCGTTTTTAGCCTCTCTGCGCAAATCTGAGCAATTGGGGTTAGGCCTCGACCTTGACTGGCTTGAACGTGACATTGCGATGACTGGCTTGGAGTCCCCCGACAGCGGTCATGCCGTTACGATCATGACACTGCACAAGGCTAAGGGGCTCGAGTTCGATTACGTTTTCATGCCCCAGCTCCAAAAGCGGGCGCGGGCACTCCAGAGAGAGCTGATTCGTTGGCATTGGCACCAAAATGACGACGCCAGGCGCCTGCTGATTGCGGCAAATGACGACGACAAACAGTCAAGAACACTCTATAACTATCTAAACTGGTTACAAAAAAATAAATACCAGGAAGAGCTCAAGCGATTGCTTTACGTTGGCGTGACCAGAGCCAAGGTTGCAGCCTATTTAACGGCCTCGATGGATTCGGTTGAGGAGGAGCGGGCCTCAGAGGGGGTCTCTGGTTCGCTCCTGCGACTACTCATGTCATCAGTCGCCGCATCCAGCCGCGTCAACATTCAGTCAGCCTCAGAGACAACACACCGCGACGATCGCAGCACTGATGGGAAAGTGTGGCAGCTTTCCCGCTACCGCCTGACACTCACTGCGCAGCAAGCCATGCAGGCGCGTGCCCGTGAGGGTGCTGAGCAGTCGGACTTCGCTGCAAACAAAGTAACCAATACGACACAAATCTCTCTGAGCGCTGGCAATCGTGTGGAGCGCATTATTGGCGTGGTGGTGCACCGAGTGTTGGAGCTGGCCGCGTCAGAGGGGGCGCTCTTGAGTGCGCGAGATCCGAGAATGCAGGTATGGATCGATCACAACCTCTCTCATTACGCGCTTACGCCGCAGTGCGCGGAGAGGGTAACAACGAGAGTCTCCGAACTTGTGGAGCGGGCGCTGAGCTGTGAAACAGGCCGCTGGATACTGGGTGCTCAAAGTGATGCGCGATCGGAGCTGGCGATCAGCCGAGTCGAAGCAGGAGAGGTCAAGAACTATGTCATTGATCGCACTTTTCTGGACGTTCGTGAAAGCGTTAGATGGGTTATTGACTATAAGACCAGCGAGCCGATGGTCGGCGAGACCTTGGCTGACTTTGAGGCGCGGGAATGTGATTCGTATCGCGGTCAACTCAAAAATTATGTTGAGCTAATAAGCGAGATGCAATGGGAAGTCGACGCGCCGATAAAAGCAGCACTCTACTTTCCCGCAATACAGCACCTCAGCATATGCGAATAAAAAAACCCGGCTTTCGCCGGGTTTTAACACACAAATCAGACGCTAGCGCACTGTTCAGATCTCCTTCAGAGACAGCACTAAGTCTTCGGTGAAGACGACAACGACGGTGTCGCCAAGGCGGACGTTATCGAGCTTCGACATCTCTACGCCGCCCTCGTGTTGGCCAGCCAGCGGCGCGAAAGGCAGCAAGGCCAAAACGCTCACGACGGAGAAAATCGTTTTAATCAACATCTTCATTTTCAAGTTCCCTTTTCAACGTAAACGCGCTCAAGCCAAGCCACCGCGCAATGCGAGGCGGCAAGATACCGCGATACGACGATAGCGGAACGGTCTCAAAGTGACGCTAATCGGACGTTCAGGCAGTGTTTTTCCACTCTCGCACAGCAGTAAAAACGCCGTCGGCCGTGTCTTCCGTTAGTTTTCCCGCAGCTTTGAGCGTTTCCCTAACTTCAGCGCTATCCCATCGGAGAAAGGGGTTGCAGGCCAGCTCGTCACTAATGCGAGAGGGAACGGTCGGCTCATCATTCGCGCGCTTGGCCTCACAGGCGCTCAAAAACGAGCTTAAGGCGCTGTTATTGGGCTCAACGAGGCGGGCAAAACGCAGGTTAGCCAGCGTGTATTCGTGCGCGCAGAAGATCAACGTTTCCGGGGGTAGAGCACGGAGTTTTTTCAGCGAACCGCGCATTTGCGGCGGCGTGCCCTCGAATACGCGCCCGCAGCCGCCCACGAATAGCGTATCCCCGCAAAAAAGGGCCTGCTCAGCCGGGCTGTAATAGGCAATGTGGTCAAGGGTGTGACCGGGAACGCAGAGCACCGAAAAATCGACACCCAACACCGATACGGTATCGCCCTCTGTCACCGTTCGGTCATAGGGACCGGCGGGGCTATCCGGTGGCCCCCAGACCTCGCAACCCGTCTCTGTCTTCAGGGCAGCAACGGCACCTGTGTGGTCAAAGTGGTGATGCGTGACCAAAATACCCGAGAGCTCAATATCTCGCATTTCCAAAGCCGCCAGCACAGGTGCGGGCTCTCCCGGATCCACCACGAAGGCTTGGTTGTTGCGCACAATCAACCAGATGTAGTTGTCGCTGAAGGCCCGAATCGGCGATATAGTCAGCATATTCATTGAATAATCGGCTCCCTTGGTGCCCAGAGGCTACCCTGTGCCAATGAGTGTGACCAGCCCCATGATAGACGAAGCAAACCGCCATAATGATTTGTCCCGCTGGTATCGGGATAAAGCGCTGGGTCAGCGGCTGACTGGTCAGTTAACTGAGGCGCTGAACGAATCGCTTGAACAGGTATTTGGCTACCACATGCTGGTGACTGGCGCCGATATGGGGCTCGAATTGAGCCGCATCGGCAAAACACAGCGGTTATTCAGGCTGGTAACGCGAACGAACGCCGATCAGCCTCTTCAGGCTGTGTTGGGAGCCAGTCACGAGCTGCCATTTGCGTCGGATTCATTAGACGCACTGGTGCTGTGCCATACGCTGAACACGTCTTCGGTCCCGCACCAAACACTGAGAGAGTGTCAGCGCGTGTTAGTGCCGAACGGTCACTTATTCGTGATCTCTTTTAATCCTTTTAGTTTCCGAGGTGTGGTGGGCGGGTTACGTCGGCGGCTGAGTCGCGGGCGCAGGCACACCAAGAGCGTTAGCGGGCGACGCCTGGGTGATTGGTTATCGCTGCTGGGTTTCTCGCATGCAGAGCCACATTACTTTGCCAGTTTTGCGCCATGGGGTAGAGGGCGTGTCGGTCACCTCATGGATCGATTCGACTGCTGGTTGATGAGGATCAATGCGCCAACAGGGACTGCTTATTTGCTGCATGCGCGCAAACGAGTGGCGGCGCAACTTGATTCGGGCGTCAAAGTTGAGAGGCCTGGGCTCATCTCGATCCCGCTCGGAAAAACACAGGAGGGTGTGCCAGTGCCCCGGCATGTCAGCCACTCTCGGCAGGAAGGCGCTGAAACCACCTGATGAAGCAAGTCCGGGCCTTCACAGACGGAGCGTGCAGCGGCAACCCGGGACCAGGGGGTTGGGGCGCGGTGTTGCAGTTCGGCGATCATGAGCGAGAGCTCCATGGTGGCGCTAAAGACACCACCAACAATCGGATGGAGCTAACAGCGGCGATAGAGGCGCTGAAGGCGCTGAACGAGCCCTGTCGGGTCAGCCTGACAACCGATTCAACCTACGTCAAAGACGGTATCACTCAGTGGCTTGCAAATTGGAAGCGCAACGGTTGGAAGACCGCTGCCAAAAAGTCGGTCAAGAACAAGGATCTATGGCAGACATTGGATCATGAGTCGGCACGGCATGAGATCGACTGGTGCTGGGTCAAGGGGCACAGCGGACACCCCGAAAACGAACGAGCCGACAGGCTGGCTAACCTCGGCATGGACACGGTGAGAGGCTCCGATGGATAGACGCCAGATCGTACTCGACACGGAAACTACTGGGCTCGAAGTCAACCAGGGACATCGCATTATCGAGATTGGCTGCGTTGAGCTGGTCAACCGGCGCATCACCGGCCGACACTATCATCAATACATCCAGCCCGAGCGGGATATCGATGCCGGCGCGCTGGAAGTGCACGGCATCACTCAGGAGTTTTTGGCTGGCAAACCGATCTTTAGTGAGATCGCACAGGAGTTTGTCGAGTTTGTGCGTGGTGCGGAACTGGTGATTCATAACGCGCCCTTTGATGTGGGCTTTATCGACGCCGAACTGGATCGACTTGAGCCCCGAGTCGGCGCGCTCGACAGTGTCTGCAGTGTGATAGATACGCTGCAGATGGCACGGCACAAGCACCCGGGGCAGCGGAATA
>CAJXDE010000160.1 GCA_913052635.1 uncultured Halieaceae bacterium | reverse complement strand
CTCCGGGAAGCTGGCAGGCGTAATCAATGGAAGTTGCATGTCCGTATATTCAGAGCTGAAGTACGTCAGATTAAGCTGCGTGTTCTCGCTGGGGTTGGAACGCAGACCAATTTCGATACTGTCGACCTCCTCTGAGTCATAAGGTTCCACTTCAGCAGGTGATGTGCCGCGGTTAAAGAAGCCGCCGCTGCGGAAGCCCGTCGAGTAAGATGCGTAGACCATACCCTTAGCGAAGTTACGCTGGATTACGGCGCGGTACGTCAGGTTGTCATCCGAGAACTCAGGCGTCGCCGCCATCTGCAAAACGCTTGGATCGATGTTACCTGCAATGCGATCTGCATCGCCGACCACCGGTGGCCAAGAATACGTTTGCATGCTCTTGTCTTCCTCGGTGTAGCGCGCCCCGAGGGTAATGGACCATTCGTCGTTTAAGTCATAGGTCAGCTCACCGTAGAATGCCTGCGCTTCGGCTTCATGATTCACAGTAAAGGGCTGAATGGGCCCTGAGGTGATATAGGAATCAGCCTCGAGATAGTAGAAGCCCGCGACATAGTTCAAAGGTCCGTCTGAATCGGAGCTGATCTGGAGTTCGTGCGAGGTTTGTTTGAACTCTTGGTCACGATTGACGGGGAAGAATACCGTTGCAGAGCCCCACGAAGATTCATGTACCTCTTCCTCGTAGTCCATGATGCCCATGGTGTACTTGAACTGGTGCCCTGCCCAATTGTGAGTCAATTGCAGGGTAGAGTTGTCGCCCCACATATACGCTTCTAGCGGGTTGAGCTGGGGAGAGGTCTTGTAATCATTGGACTGTGAGGAAAGATAACCGGTCAGTGACTCTGGGAATGGGCCTACCATCAGGTTATCCGGAGCGATAGTGTCGTGATCATAGTCATCGTAGGTGAACATGACCGACGTATTCTCGGTAAAGTCGTATCGAATCGTTGCTGACACCGTGGTGGAGTCGCGGAACTCCCTGCGGCCGTTCAGTGTGGTGTTGTAGACGTGAGAATCTGACTGGATATTTTTGAACGCGAGCTTGATACCGCCGTTCGCGCCCAGTGGCATATTCAGCACGCCTTTGACATCGGTCATGTCTTGATCACCGAAAGTCCCTTGTAACTTCACACCCCACTCACCCGTGGGCTTGCTACGCGTGACATTAATGACGCCGCCAATGGTGTTCCGGCCAAACAAGGTACCTTGAGGCCCGCGCAATACTTCTACAGATTCGACGTCGAACAGGTCGAATACGGCGCCGGAGTTGCTGGCCATGAATACGCCATCGACGGCCACGCCCACCGTGGGCTCAAGCGATTTTTCGATATCGTCAAAGCCGATCCCCCGGATGCTGGCGCTGAGAGACTCTGAACCAATGTAGGTCTGGTGCAGCTCGACGTTTGGCACCATCTTGTCGATATCGGTGGTGCGCTGAATGGAGCCTCTTTCCAGCTGGTTTGGCGTCAGTGCCGTTACCGCGACCGGAACATCCTGCAGGGATTCCTGCCTTTTTCGCGCAGTGACCACAACTTCTTCAATCAAGCTGTCCTGTGCTTGCGCGAGCGTTGAGGTTGTAACTGAACCTACTGTCCCCAGCGATGTAGCTGCGATCGCAATCGCAATAGGGGACATTCTCAGGGAATGCTGTCTCATGGCATGACTCCAGAAATACTATTGGTTTTATAAAGGCCGGTATGGCCACTACTCGAGAGGTTACACAAGACGGCATCGTAAGCAAACAAATGTGTTTGTTTTTTTATGCGCAGGGGCTTGTTGGTTGGGGGCGTAGGCCGCCTGATTGCGATAAAAAATGGTTTATAAATCTTACAGATCAGTCTGATTGTAGAAAAAAGGCGAGTGAAAACGATTAGTTAACCAAAGACAGCTTGCTGCCGGTGCCCGCCCACAGAATAAGGAGACGAGACCGCGGCAGAGTTGGGTGGCGATTTATTTTCCGGGGTTGCAATCGAAGGTGGCGGTATTGCTATCGGGCGGCAACCAGCCACGGGCCGTGCTGGTCCAGCAGGTGGTGTCTACCAAAAGCCAGCTGGTGTCTTCCATACCCCCCGCTTTGATAAACATCTGGCTGGGGAGCTCATCGACGAAGGTGAACATCTGGCTGCCGCATGTGGGGCAAAACCCGCGGTTGACGTGGGAGCCGTCAAAACCGCGTGAGGCGAAGGTCTTGTACTCGCCCTCAATCTTGACGGCGTCTTGTGGAAACATGATGACGGTGGCCTTGCCCGACCCTGTGACGCGTTGGCAATCTTTACAGTGGCAATGAAGCGCCATACCGACTTGCGTCTCGTCGAACTCGTACTTGACGCTGCCGCACAAACAATGACCTTTTTGCATCATGCACTCCCGCTATGGTTTTAAGTCTTTAGAACTGTATCAGGCTAAATAGCGCGCACAAACATTTCAGCTTGGCGATGAAAAGAGTGGCTCAAGTAATATTTGACAGTAGCTCTAAATGCCGGCGAATCGTCGGATAGCCGCATAACGGGTTGCCCAGATTCGCTGGCTCAAGGTCGCCTGAGGCGCGAACAGCTCGGAGGCGTGATACGCACCGGTCCATAGATGAAACTCCACCGGGACACCCGCTGCAGATAGGCGCTGCGCAATTAGGATGTCCTCATCCCTAAACAGGTCAAGGTCGCCCACGTCGATGTAGGTGGGTGGCAGCCCCGATAAATCCTCTGCTCTGGCCGGCGCGGCATAGGCGTCAGGTGCCGAGTCGCCCAGGTACCAGTTCCAGGCTTCAATAGAGCCCTCTCGATCCCAGATGCCGATATCCAATACCGTTTTAGAAGAGTCCGTGTGATGTCGATCGTCGATCATGGGATAGATAGGGATTAGATGCTTGAGCTTGGGTCCTTCCCGATCGCGCAGCATCAGTGCGGTGGCCAGCGCGAGGCCGCCACCAGCCGACGCCCCCATGAGGCCAATATTGCTGGTATCCATTCCCAGCGCTGCGGCGTTTTCAAATACCCAGCAGACGCCGGCGTAGCAATCTTCCGGTGCGGCGGGGTAGGGGTGCTCGGGCGCCTTGCGATAATCGATTGAAGCAATCGGGATGCCGAGTTCAGAGGCGGTGATTTTCAGTACTTCATCCTGACTTTCGAGATTGCCCATGATCATGCCGCCGCCGTGGATGTAGATAAGCCCGGGAGCTGGCGCGGAAGCGCTTTGCGGTTGATACAACCGGAGAGACAAGTCACCGTCGGGTCCGGCATAGGAGTGGTCCGACACATTCAGATTGGGGAACTCCCCCTTCAGGGCCGCGGCGCGGAAAGCCTCGTAGGCGGCGCGGCGCGCAACGATATCCGGAATGCCGTTCAGACCACCGGGTAGAGCCTCCCAGAGAATATCCAGCGCCGGTTTGCTCTCGGCATCAATGCGATCCCATAAAGACATAACATGTCACTCCGCTTTTTCGAGCGCGGAGTGTAACGCTTATCACTGACCAGCGGCGGTTATAGAAACTGATAGAGGACGGTGAACACTAAAGCTCTGCTCGGTCATAAAAAAGGCGCACTGAGTGCGCCTTTTTTCATTAAGAGACCGCTCAGTCCCAGCTCAGAGCGCCGCCTGTCTGGTACTCAATGACTCGAGTCTCAAAGAAGTTCTTCTCCTTTCTCAGGTCCATGATCTCGGACATCCACGGGAAGGGATTTTGCGCGCCCGGGAACTGCTCAGAGAGGCCCAGTTGGTTCAGGCGCCGATTGGCGATGAAGTGCAAGTACTCTTCCATCATCGCCGCGTTCATGCCCAGCACGCCTCGCGGCATGGTGTCACGTGCGTACTCAATCTCGAGCGCAGTCCCCTCGAGAATCATTTGCGTGACCTCTTCCTTGAACTCTTCAGTCCAGAGATGCGGGTTTTCCAATTTTATCTGGTTGATTACATCGATACCGAAGTTCAGGTGCATCGACTCGTCGCGGAGGATGTATTGGAACTGTTCTGCAACGCCGGTCATCTTGTTGCGGCGGCCCATGGACAAGATTTGCGTGAAGCCGCAATAGAAGAAGATGCCTTCTGTAACACCATAGAAGCCAATCAGATTACGCAGCAGCTGTTGATCAGCCTCGATCGTACCGGTGCTGAAGTTGGGGTCAGACAGCTCGTGGGTATGACTGAGGGACCACGCGGCCTTTTTCGCTACCGACGGCACCTCGCGGTACATGTTGAAGATTTCACCTTCATCCATACCCAGAGATTCGATGCAGTATTGGTAAGCGTGAGTATGAATGGCCTCTTCAAAGGCCTGCCGCAGTAAATACTGCCGGCACTCTGGGTTGGTGATTAAGCGGTAGATGCCGAGCACCAGGTTATTGGCTACCAGAGAATCCGCTGTCGAGAAATATCCGAGAGAACGCATCACGATGCGGCGCTCGTCCTCACTCAGACCGTCGCTGCTCTTCCAGGTGGCGACATCGGCGGTCATGTTGATTTCCTGAGGCATCCAGTGGTTGGCACAACCATCCAGATATTTCTGCCAAGCCCAGTCGTACTTGAAGGGCACGAGCTGATTGAGATCAGCGCGGCAGTTGATCATGGCTTTCTCATCAACCGATAGGCGTGAAGCTCCCATTTCAAGCTCTTCGACGCCAGCCGAGGCGTCCATATTGGCGATCACCGCTTCTGCCGCTTGCATCGCCTGAGGTGATGGCTCGGCTGGTGCAGGCTCCGCAACCGCGGGTTCAGGCGCGGTTACGACCTCCTGCGCGGCTGCGGCCGCCGCCACCACGGCGGGCTCGGGGGCTGCCGTTG
>CAJXDE010000159.1 GCA_913052635.1 uncultured Halieaceae bacterium | reverse complement strand
TTCGGGCCAGCTCAGACAGGATGGAACGCATCGCCGCCCGATACATCTTGCGGTTCACCTTCTGCGAGTGATCCTGCGGCTTGGCCGCAAACGTCACGCCACCTGAGCGCCAGATCGGCGACCGGATGGTGCCTGCGCGGGCACGACCAGTGCCCTTTTGGCGCCATGGCTTTTTACCGCCACCGGCGACTTCCGACCGCGTCTTCTGCGCACGGGTACCCTGACGGGCACCAGAGAGATAAGCCGTGACCACTTGATGAACCAATGCTTCGTTGTACTCGCGAGCGAAATTAGCTTCAGATACCGCAACGGTCCCTGCTGCTTCATTCCCCGGCTTGACTACATTCAATTCCACGTCTCGCCCCCGCTACTCACGACTGTGACGGGCTGGTGCCCGCCGCTTTGACTGTCGGACGAACAATCACTTCGCCACCAGGAGCGCCCGGTACCGCGCCTTTGATGAGCAGCAAGTTGCGCTCTACATCAACGCGGATGACCTCGAGGCCCTGCGTCGTAACGCGTTCATCGCCCATGTGCCCGGACATCTTCTTGCCCTTGAACACGCGGCCCGGCGTCTGGCACTGGCCAATGGAACCCGGAGCGCGATGCGACAGCGAGTTACCATGAGTCGCGTCCTGAGTGCGGAAGTTCCAGCGCTTTACGACGCCCTGGAAACCCTTACCTTTGGAGCGACCAGCGACATCGACCTTCTGACCCTGCTCAAACCGTTCGACAGTCAGCTCGGAGCCCACCTCAAATGCCTCGTCAGAGCCATCCAAGCGGAACTCCCACAGGCCTTCACCCGCGGCGACACCCGCCTTGGCAAAATGCCCGGCTTCTGGCTTGCTGACTTTCGAGGCCTTGCGGCTACCCGCTGTGACCTGAATTGCCCGGTACCCATCGGTCTCGAGCTCTTTGATTTGAGTGACGCGGTTTGGAGCAATTTCCACTACGGTCACTGGTACTGATGCGCCGTCCTCGGTGAAGACTCTCGTCATTCCCGATTTTCGGCCGACTAAACCAATAGTCATGGCTTAAACCTCACAGTGTACGGGGCTCAACCCTCTATGGCCGCCCAACACAATCGTGTTAATTATTGAATCGGACGTTACACACCCGGCGAACCAGGCAGGCTACTTCTGCTAATTTGTCCTCAACCTAGACTGATTTGGACTTCTACGCCCGCAGCCAGATCAAGTTTCATCAGAGCATCAACCGTTTTCTCGGTTGGCTCGACGATATCGAGGAGACGTTTGTGGGTGCGGATCTCGTACTGATCCCGCGCATCTTTGTTCACATGAGGAGAGACCAGAATGGTGAATTTCTCCTTCTTGGTCGGTAGAGGAATCGGGCCACGGACCTGAGCGCCGGTGCGGCGGGCCGTATCCACAATCTCTTCTGTCGACGCGTCAATCAGGCGATGGTCAAAGGCCTTCAGCCGGATTCGGATACGCTGATTTTGCACGGTACATCTCCTTAAAACAGCCGGTGCCCGCGGGGGACCCCGAAAAAAGAGAGCGAAGTCTACGGATGTGGCCGGGGGGTGTCAACAGCTGAAACGCCCGAAAATCAGGCGTTTCAGGCAGATGCGACTTTTCTCACAAAGGGGTGGTGGCGCCCCTCAGGCGAGTCGGATCGGCAGATCCCTGACCCGCTGTCCGGTGGCGGCGAATACAGCGTTACCGATCGCAGGCGCCACAGGGATGAGCGGCGGCTCACCCAGTCCGCTGGGAAACGCGTCGCTGTCGACGAAAATAATGTCTAGTTCAGGTACATCGGCCATTCTGAGCGGCTTGTAGGTATCCAAATTACGTTGTTTAACCTGTCCCAACTCGAACTCAGCGCCCTCGTGGAGCGCCAAACTGAGTCCCCACAGGGCAGCACCTTCTGCCTGCGCCATGGCACCAGAAGGATTCACTACTGTGCCCACATCGATGGTTTGCCAAAGCTTTTTCACCGCAATCTCACCCGTCTCAGGCACCACTGCAACATGCGCCACACAGGCAATCCAGGTTGGCATACCGCGTTCCTGGCCGTGGCAAACCGCCACACCTAATCCTTCATTAGCCGGTAGTGCCCGTCCCCAGCCGCTGCGCTCAGCCACGTCTTTCAACACAGCGCGCAGTCGCGTCGCACCGCCCACCGTGCTGCCCTCGCCGCCCGCGTTTTTCCCCTGACCATCCAGCAACGCTAGACGGAAGGCAACAGGGTCCTCTCCCATTTCGTGCGCCATTTCGTCCATGAAGCTCTCGACACCCCAGCCGGTCCAACCGGACCCTACGGCCCTCAGCCAGCCCGGCAAGAAAGTCTTCTGGGCCAACTCATTATTCACAGCGCGAACGCGATGAGCAGGCATTGTGTACCAGTGGTCAGCGCCGCTGATAGAGAAGCCATCAAACTTCCCCTCACCCGCCACGCCAGGCGCCATGAAACCAGGCGCCATCGACAGCGTCGGCCAGCCCGCGACCGCAGCGTGCTCCACACCCGTAAGCGCGCCCTGCTCACTAAAGCTCGCGGCGAATGTGCAGACAGTTGGCGAGCGGGCACAGTCGAACCGACTGTCGGCCTCCCGATCAAAGATCAGCTTCAGCGGCCGGCCCAGCGCCCGGGACGCCAACACCGCCGGGATCATCTGATCACCAAATAAACGGCGGCCATAACCGCCTCCCAGATACTGTTGATGGATGATGATGTTGGTCTCAGGTAAATCCAGCACCTGAGCCAGTAAAGGCAAAATTAGCGACTGCCATTGGTTGCCGGCATAAATGTGGCATTGACCCACATCGTCAAATTCAACCACAGCGTTTTGGGGCTCGAGCGTGAAATGCAGCGCGGTGGCAGTGCGGTAAGTGGCGTCTAGTTGCGTAGCGGCTGTGGCACGCGCGGCGTCGACGTCGCCATCATCAACGACCAAGGTGCCGCTGGATGGATCTCGCGCCAGCCGCGAGCCTTCTGCTAACAGATCCGCCTCGCTGACGCTGGCGGTCTCACCGGGCTGCCAATCAACTTGCACGGCCTGTGCAGCCTTGAGTGCTACCGGCATGGTTTCTGCCGCGACCACCACCCAGCCCTGCAGGGTCGAGGTGGGATCCTCAATCAACACGGCACCCAAATAACCAGGCAGTGACTCGGCCGCAGATTCATCAATGCCCCGTACTGCCGCGCCGTAACGGGTGGGCGGGATCAGCGGAATGCCGTACACCATGCCAGGTCGATGAATATCAAGGCCATACTGCGCCGTGCCGTCGGATTTGGCGGGCACATCCAGCGCGGGCACATCCCGGCCAACGATGGTTCGCTCGGCCGGCGTCTTAATCGGTAGCGCGTCCAGCTCTTCCTGAGAGAAGCTCCTCGAGACAGCGCCCGCCTGAATAATCTCGGCAAATGTGACGCTAGCAGAGCCAGAGTGAACTCGGCTGCCTTCAACGCGGCATGCCTCGGGTGCGACACCCATCATCCGGGCGCCGGCCTCTGTCAACACGATGCGGCCGGCAGCGCCAGCCTGTGACAGCTGGGTAAAGGACGTGTGCACCGACCAGGAGCCACCTGTCACCATATACCCCCACTTCGGGTCAGTATCGACATGTTGAATGCTGACGTCCTCCCAGGCCGCGCCCAGTTCATCAGCGATCACCTGCGCCAGAGCAGTCCCCACGTGTTGTCCCATCTCAGCGCGCACAATGTTCATGGTGATCGCGCCGTTGGCGTCAATCTTGAACCACATCACTGGCGAGAATGAGGCACTCCCACCCTGACTTACGAGGTCCGAGGTCGCCTGATCAGGCTGACAGCCGCCGAGTGCCGAGCCCAAGCCCAGCACCAATGATGACCCTGCGGCACCTACAACAAACTGACGCCGCGAAAGTGCTGCGATTGGCTTATTCATTTGAACCCTCCCCCTGCACCAGCTCACTCCCAGCGGCGGCAATGGCCCGCTTGATGCGCGGGTAGGCCATGCATCGGCACAAGTGGCCATTCATGTGCGAGACGATCTCGGCGTCACTGGGCGCGGGGTTCCCCTCAAGCAGCGTTGCCGCCTGCATGATTTGACCCGATTGGCAGTAGCCACACTGTGGCACCTGCTCGGCCTCCCAAGACGATTTCAGTGCGGCGCCAACGGGCGTGGCGAGACCTTCTATGGTGGTAACGTGACGGTTTTCGACTGCCGTCACGGGCGTCACGCACGCTCGGGCCGCGCTACCATCAAGATGCACGGTGCAGGCACCACATTGAGCGATGCCACAGCCAAATTTCGTGCCGATTAGCTGTAGCTCTTCCCGCAACACCCACAAGAGCGGCGTGTCGGGCGGACTCTCGCTGGTGACCGCTTCGCTATTTAGGGTGAACTTAACCATGCCGATACTCCTCTCGAGACCATGAAATCAGGATAACCGGTTCAGCACGGGTGGCAAGTTCTCGGATCGCGGCGGGTTAGTCACTTCGATCAGAGCAAGATGCGCCTGACCGCAACCGGGAACCACAACCACCGCGCACAAAAAAGCCCGCTAGAGGCGGGCTTTTTCGGTGATTTTGCTTGCGTTAGTCGAGGATCTTGGCGACGACGCCTGCACCCACGGTTCGGCCACCCTCACGGATCGCAAAACGCAGGCCCTCTTCCATCGCAATCGGGGCAATCAGCTCAGCAACAAAATTAATGTTGTCACCCGGCATCACCATCTCAACACCCTCAGGCAGCTCAACCGCGCCCGTTACGTCCGTCGTACGGAAGTAAAACTGCGGACGGTAGCCCTTGAAGAACGGCGTATGACGGCCACCCTCGTCCTTCGACAGTACATATACCTCTGCCTCGAACTTGGTGTGCGGGTTCACAGAGCCCGGAATCGCCAGTACCTGACCACGTTCAACCTCTTCACGCTTCGTACCACGTAGCAGAACACCTACGTTCTCCCCCGCACGGCCTTCGTCAAGCAGCTTGCGGAACATCTCAACGCCCGTACAGGTCGTCTTCT
>CAJXDE010000158.1 GCA_913052635.1 uncultured Halieaceae bacterium | reverse complement strand
GGCCAAATACTCGAGGAACAGGGTGCCGTCCTCTGGCTGGTAGCGTTGCGTATCATGCGACCCGACCCCCAATACACCGATGTGATCCTCACCTGAGCGGATCGCTACCAGTGCCGCAGATCCCTCGGTTGCGGCAGTGCCAAAGGCAGTCTGCATTTCCTCCGGGCGCAGCACGCCGGAAAAGCCACCAGCTTGGCGGATCAATTTACTGGTCAACAGCGCTTCCTCGGCGTCATTGGACACCCCATCGAGCCAGACCAACGCGCCCATCTCGGCCTGGAAAGTCCCGGTGACCTGATCGAGCCAGATCCTAGTGAGGTCGGCCCGGTTTTCGCCGGCCAGGAGGGCCAGAATCGTATTGCGGGTGGCGTCGAGCAGGCGATCATTTTCTCTGCCGATATCGGACAGCTCAGCCAGCTTTTGTCGCGAGGCGATATTGCGCTCCCGCAGCACGCTGACCTGTCTCTCCACCAAAGAGACCGCGCCTTCGCCCCCGTGTGGCAGGTTGAGGACCGCCAGCAAGCCGGGTCGATCCTGCAAAAAATTGGGATGCGCTCTGAGGAAGGCCTCTACGTCTTTGGGGTCCAGTGTCTCGGGCATGTTTCTCGCTCTGGCTCGGTTGTTGTGATCGTGGCTTTACTGCGCCGGTGGTGGGAGCGTGCCTGTACCGCTGGCAAGGAGCCGGGTTGCGCACTGACTGCCGTGATACTGCGCTCCCCAAATCAGTCCCTCAGAGAGATGGTACCGTCAAATACCGATGCGGTGGGTCCTCCTAGCCAAACAGGGGCCTCGGCACCGTCCCAGCTAACCGACAGTTTTCCGCCCGGCAGTTTTACCGCGACGGTGGCGTCCAGCAAGCCGAGGCCAATACCGTGAACCACCGCGGCGCAGGCTCCGGATCCGCAGGCCTCGGTCTCCCCGACACCGCGTTCGTAAACCCGCAGTTTCAGTTCAGTTCTCGAGACGATCTGCATAAATCCAACATTGACTCGGTCGGGAAACCGCTCGTGGGACTCAATCAACGGCCCCAGCGTGTTGACCGGTGCCGCGTGACAGTCGTCGATCATGAGAATGGCGTGGGGATTGCCCATCGACAGCGCGCCGATTGACAGGTTTTGCCCCTGTACCTCCAGCGAATACTGGGAAGCCAGCTCGGGCGCAGAAAAGGGAATCACGGCGGGGTCAAATCGAGGTGCCGGCAGCCCGGCGAACACGCGTCCGTCCTCCGAGAAGCTGAGGGAAAGTGGTTCGCCGTCGGTTAATAAGCGGAGTTCAAGCTTTCGCGTCAGTCGCTTCTCGCGTAGAAAGCGGCCCACACACCGGGCACCATTTCCGCATTGGCCAGCGCGGGAACCGTCGGCGTTATAGATGGTGTAGCGAAAATCGGCGTCGGGGTCATCGGGTGGTGTGAGCACCAGGATCTGGTCGCAACCGATCCCGCGTCGACGGTCGGCGATGCGTTTCAACTGTGCAGTGCTGAGATCGACCGACTGTGTTACACCGTCGATCACCACGAAGTCGTTGCCAGCGCCCTGCATCTTGGTGAAGGCCAGCCTCACGACGTGGGGCCCTCCGGGATGCGCTCCCGCTGCCACAGGTCGCTCAAAGCCTCGCGTTGACCGACCAGATGCAGGGATTCGCCTGAGACCATCACCTCGGCCGCTCGGGGACGCGTGTTGTAGTTGGACGCCATCGCGAAACCATAGGCGCCCGCGCCCATCGCAGCCAGTAAGTCGCCCTCAGACAGCGCCAGGCGTCGGTCTTTGCCAAGAAAGTCACCGGTCTCACAAATGGGGCCGACGATGTCCCAGTGTCGTGACTCGCCTTCGTGCGGAGTTACGGCCTGAATGTCCTGCCATGCGTCATAGAGCGAGGGCCGCAGCAAATCGTTCATCGCCGCATCGACTACGGCAAAATTTTTTGCATCACTGGGTTTCAGGTACAGCACTCTGGTCAACAGGGTGCCCGCGAGGGCGACGATGGAGCGTCCCGGCTCGAGCACTAACTCCAAGTCCCGAGATCCCAGCTTCGCAGTCAGTACACTCATATACTCCTCAATCGCCGGCGCACTCTCCTGATAGCTGACCCCCAAGCCGCCGCCGATATCGAGGTGTCGCAGCGTGATGCCCTCTACCGCGAGGTCATCGACCAATGCCAGAAGGCAGTCCAGGGATTCCAGAAAAGGTGCGATGTCGAGGATCTGACTGCCGATGTGGCAGTCAATGGCGACAGGTTCCAATGCCCGATGGTCATGGGCGACCTGGTAAAGGCGTCTGGCGGTCTCGATGTCGACACCAAATTTGTTTTCGCGCAGGCCCGTCGAGATGTAGGGGTGGGTGCCCGCATCGACATCGGGATTGACCCGCATGGATACCGGCGCCGTCTTGCCGCATGTCGCCGCGACGCCCGCCAGTGTCAGCAGCTCGGATTCCGATTCGACGTTAAAACACCGGATCCCGTGTTCCAGAGCCGACAGCATTTCTTGCTTTGTCTTGCCGACGCCAGAGAACACCACCTTGTCTGCCGCGCCCCCTGCGGCGATCACACGCTCGAGCTCACCGATCGACACCACGTCGAAACCGGCGCCCAATCCGGCCAGCACATTGAGTACGGCAAGATTGGAATTCGCTTTTACCGCATAACAAATGAGATGCGGGCGATCGGCCAAGGCATTTTGGTAGGCGAGGAATGCCGACTCGATGGTCTGCCGCGAATACACATAGGTCGGTGTACCATGCGCTTCGGCGATGGCTTCAAGCGGGACGCCCTCACAGTGGAGTGAGCCTTGCTGGTGCTTAAATGCAGACATCAGTCAGCCGTCGCCGAAGCGTCATCGGGCTCAGCTGGGCGCAAGGGACCCTGCTGACCGCAGCTGGCCAGCCAAGTGCAAAACAGGACAATAAGAAAAGTCCTCACAGTTTGACCTCGGCAAAAGGCGCAGTATAACAGCGCAGTGTGGCGCGCCCATGATGCGGCGGCCTATGGCATTCTGTTCGGGAAGCACCACAAATCCAGGGGGAAACGCCGGATATGGCAAGCAGTGACTATTACGAGCAGATCGAGGAGACTTTCGAGGCGGTCGAGGTCGCCCTTGAATCATTGCCGGATGATGTCGATATCCGTGGCGCCGAGGGAGTGATCAACGCCACTTTTAGTAACGGCGTGGTCTTTGTTTTCAGTCGGCAACCTCCCACTGAGCAGCTCTGGCTGGCGACCCCCGGCGGAGGCTTTCACTACGCTTGGCATGAGGACTCTCGCACCTGGCGGGACACCAAGAGCGGTGAATCTTTTCATGCTTTTTTGGTAGAAGAATTGGCGACGCATACCGGACTGGCATTGACCTGGGATAACCATGAGGACACTCACAACTAGTGCGCTGGCGATCTGCATAGCACTGGCGTGGCCAAGAGCGCTTAGCCAATCTGAGCCCCTGCAGATTACCAATCTGTCTCCGCTCGCGTCCCTGCGAGCCATACCGTCTCAGCGCAGTGTCGATACTGCTCGCGGGCTCAGCTGGGCGGCTTCCTCAACGCTCTCCAACCACTTCACCGTGGAAAATAAGGGAGAAGAGTCGCTGTTGCTTGACGGGCAGACCGATGCACTGACTCTGTCACTCCGCTACGGCTTACCAAAACAGTGGGACGTGGAGGTCACCGTGCCATGGCGCCATCATTCCGGCGGCTTTACCGACAACCTTATCTCCAGCTGGCACCGTTTTTTCGGGCTACCTGATGGCAATCGCGATAGCTATCCCACGGATTCATTGCATTATCAGCTGTCGCAGCCCGCGCATGAACGTCACCTGCTCCGCTCTGTGTCGGGTCTGGGTGATATCCAAGTCGCGGTGAGCCGCCCGTTGCTGGCGATCGATGGCGGACAACTGGGTATCAGCGCGGGGGTGAAAACCGCCAGCGGCCAATCATCAGACTGGCTTGGCAGCGGTGCCACGGATGTCTATGCCCTGCTGCGTTTCAGTGGTCAGCAGCTGGGCGGCTGGCCCTTGTGGTGGCACGGTCAGGTGGGTGGCACCTGGGCAGGTGGCAGCGACTTGTTAGGGCCTCAGCAGCGGCGCTCGCTGTGGTTTGCAGGATTGGCGGCGGAGTGGCGTTTTTCGCCGCGTTGGTCAGCCTTGATGCAATACGATGCGCACAGTGCTCTGCTGGACGGGGCGCTGGAGGCGCTGAGTGAGCCCGCGGGTATGCTAAGCATGGCGGTGCGTTGGCGGCCGACATCCCGCTGGATGATCGATGTAGGATTTAGCGAGGATGTGGTGGTCGAGTCCGCGCCCGACATTACTTTTCTGTTGAATGCGCGCTTCGTGCCCTAGCGTTAAGAGCTGCGCTAGCGCGAGGCGAGCAGGGCGTGTGCCGCCTGCACTGCCGCTTTCACCTGGTTGGGCGCGGTGCCACCAAAGTGATCGCGTGCCGCGACGGACCCATCCAGCGTCAGCACCTCGAAGACATCCTCTTTGATGTCGCTGTGAAAGGACTGCAAAGTTTCCAGCGACAGCTCTGCGAGATCACAGTCGGCGGTGACACAATGGGCGACCGCCATGCCCACGACTTCATGGGCGTCGCGGAATGCCACCCCAGCGCGCACGAGGTAGTCCGCAAGATCGGTTGCGGTAGAGAAGCCCGCCAGTGCTGCCTGTCGCATCGTCGTTTCGTTGGCCTCCATTGCCGGAATCATGTCGGCAAAGGCGCGTAGGCAATCACCCAGTGTGACGACTGTGTCGAACAGCGCTTCTTTATCCTCCTGATTATCCTTGTTATAGGCCAGCGGTTGCGACTTCATTAGTGTGAGCAACGCTATCAGATTGCCGGTCGCGCGCCCTGACTTGCCACGCACCAATTCGGGGACGTCGGGATTTTTTTTCTGCGGCATGATCGATGAGCCAGTGCAAAATCGATCTGGCAGGCTGATAAATCCAAATTGCGCCGAGGTCCACAGCACCAGTTCCTCTGAGATACGCGA
>CAJXDE010000157.1 GCA_913052635.1 uncultured Halieaceae bacterium | reverse complement strand
GCCAGATCACGATCACGAAACCCGTGTATCGGTGACCTGCGGGGTAACGCAGCGTCGAGCCCGAGTGGCTGAGGCTATGCCTTGCCTGACGGAACCCGCAAACAGCCTGAGAAACTATCCCGTCTCTGAGGTAGGCCAGAGGGTGAGGGTACTCACCAGTAGCCGTTGCCGCTCGCGTGACGGTGGGGATTGTCTGGGCGCTGGGCGCGCAAAGTCAAGGGATGTCGACATATGACCATAATCAGCGTTGATGGCTCATGATCTGCACGCTAGGGTAGTGAGTCCACGCGAGGGCCATTCTATGGAAAGAAAGCCAACGTTTTTCAGTATTGCAGCGTCTTCAATGCTTCTGTTCCTGCAGGGGCGGCCCTTACATGCCAGCCCCATTTATCGCTGGGTCTGCGACAACGGCAATCCCGCACTGAGCGATCGGCCGCTGATCTGTGACAAGTGAGGACGACTTAAAGCGTCACGCAGCATCGACTAGGGCGGGGGCTTTCGCGAACCGTAGCTCGCTCCCCGACATAGTCGCCTTAATCGTGTCTCTTGGAATGAAATCACCCGCCAACAACGCTTCAGCCAGCGGGTTTTCAATCAATCGCTGGATGGCCCGCTTCAGCGGGCGGGCGCCGTACACAGGGTCAAAGCCCTGATCGGCCAGATGCGCCATCACTTCATCACTCACCGACAGTGTCAAAGAGCGATCTGCCAATCGAGCGCTCACCGCCTCCAACTGCAAGGCCGCGATATTGGCGATATGTGATTTCTCCAGCGCGTGGAACACCACTGACTCATCGATTCGGTTGAGAAATTCGGGCCTGAAATGGCTGGCCACATCTGCCATCACTTTGGCCTGAATCGTCGCTTTGAGAGCACCTCGATCCCCGGTGGCGTCATTTTCCTCGAGCGCCTGCCTGATATGCATAGCGCCGAGGTTCGACGTCATCACCACCACCGTATTGCGGAAATCCACCGTTCTGCCCTGACCGTCGGTCAATCGCCCGTCTTCCAGTACCTGCAGCAGAATATTGAAGACATCAGGGTGCGCCTTTTCGACTTCATCCAACAATAGGAGTGAGTAGGGTCTGCGACGCACCGCCTCCGTGAGATATCCACCCTCTTCATAGCCCACGTACCCTGGGGGCGCTCCAATCAGCCGCGCGACTGAGTGCTGCTCCATGAACTCCGACATATCGATGCGGACCATCGCCTGCTCGCTGTCGAACAAATAGTCTGCCAGTGCCTTACAGAGCTCGGTTTTGCCGACGCCAGTGGGTCCCAGAAACAAGAATGAACCATTGGGTCGCTGCGGATCGGCGAGCCCGGCTCGCGCGCGGCGCACCGCGTGGGAGACTGCCACAACGGCTTCATCTTGCCCCACAACACGCTGATGCAGCTTCTCTTCCATGCGCAATAACTTCTCCCGGTCGCCTTCCAACATCTTGGCAATCGGGATGCCCGTCCATCGCGAGACCACCTCGGCAACCTCTTCCTCGGTCACGCGCCAGCGCAGCAACGTGGGTTCGGGCACATCCTCCGCCGAGGCGGCCTGCAATCGCCGCTCAAGGTCAGGCAATAAGCCATGCTGTATTTCCGACACTCTGGTCAGATCACCCACCCGTCGCGCAACCTCTGAATCCAGCTTGGCTTGCTCGATGTCACTTTTAATCTGGGTCGCGCCCTGCACCGCCGCTTTTTCGGCCAGCCAGACCTCCTCGAGGTCCGCGTACTCGCGCTCAATCCCCGCGATCTGCTCGTCGAGCTGGGCCATCTCTTTTTCTGCCGCGGCGGATTCTTCTTTTTTCACCGCCTCGCGCTCGATCTTCAGCTGAATCAGGCGACGCTCAAGGCGATCCATGGCCTCGGGCTTGGAGTCAATTTCCATTCTGATCCGACTCCCCGCCTCATCGATCAAGTCAATGGCTTTGTCAGGTAGTTGCCGGTCCGTGATGTAGCGCTGACTGAGTTTTGCTGCAGCGATAATGGCGCTGTCAGTAATATCGACGCTGTGATGCACCTCGTAGCGCTCTTTCAGGCCGCGCAGAATAGCGATGGTGTCCTCCTCGCTGGGCTCATCCACCAGCACCTTCTGGAAGCGTCGCTCCAGCGCGGCATCTTTTTCTACATATTGGCGATACTCGTTCAAAGTGGTGGCGCCGACACAGTGCAGCTCACCGCGGGCCAGCGCGGGTTTAAGCATATTGCCCGCGTCCATTGAGCCTTCAGCCTTGCCCGCCCCGACCATTGTGTGCAGCTCATCCACGAACAGAATGACGCGCCCTTCTTCTTTTGACAGCGCCTTGAGCACAGCTTTGAGCCGCTCCTCAAAATCGCCGCGGAATTTGGTGCCGGCCAGCAGCGCACCCAGATCCAACGCCAGAATTCGCTTGTCTTTGAGGCCCTCAGGCACTTCGCCATTGACCACGCGCTGGGCCAACCCCTCAACGATCGCCGTCTTGCCCACACCGGGCTCGCCGATCAGCACAGGGTTATTTTTAGTCCGTCGCTGCAGCACCTGAATCGTTCGGCGGATCTCATCATCTCGACCAATTACGGGGTCCAGCTCACCGGCTGCGGCACGCTCGGTCAGATCGACCGTATATTTCTCGAGTGCCTGGCGCGTCTCTTCTGACTCAGCCGACTGCACCGTCTCTCCACCGCGGGCCGATTCAATCGCCTGTCGAAGACCCTGAGCCGTGACGCCAGCCTCGCTCAATGACGATGCCGTTGACTTTGACTCCAACATTGCCAGCAACACGGCATCGGTCGACAGATACCTGTCGCCGGCTTGTTGGGACAACTTGTCTGCCCGATTCAGTAGTCGCTGAGTTTCCTGACTGAAGTGAACGTCCTCATTACCCGAAACCGTCGCCATTGCGCCCAGCGCGGTATCTACCGAGAACTGCAGGGGCTCCACGGCGGCACCTGCCGCCATCAGCAGCGCACGCGAGGCAGATCCAGCAGGATCCAACATCGCTTTCAATAGGTGAATTGGCTCGATAAAAGGGTGATCCCGGCCAATCGCGAGGGACTGTGCCTCACCTAGAGCCGCTTGTAACGAATGTGTCAGCTTGTCCATGCGCATCGCTCTCTCCTTGTTCCCGCTACGCCGTTCAGCTTTGTCTGAGAGAGATATGGGGGCCTAAGCCCCTTTTTCAAGTGTGGAATTAGCGAGGCTCGCGACGTTTAGCTCAGCCAAACCAGCGTCGCCATTCTCCCAGTGGTGGGGCCTTCCCTACGATGGGAAAAAAACTGCTCCGGCTCGCCATGATTGCACCGATCCCCGCCAGTGATTGCAGGCACTCCCGCCCGGCTGAGCCTAAGCCGCGCCATCGCCGACAAATCTGCCATCCAGTGCCCTTGGCGATGAGACGCTTGAAAGCAGTTAAGGCTCTCCTCACCGCAGTGTTGCTCAAAGGTCATTTTCACCTCGGGGCCCACCTCATAGGCTGCGGCGCTGATTGCCGGGCCCAGCCAGGCAGTCATCGACGCGGGCACGGCGGGCATCGCGAAGAGCAGCGACTCCAACACGCCCGTGGCCAGACCCCGCCAACCCGCGTGGGCAATGCCAACACAGGACGCATCCTTTGCCATGAGCACTACCGGCAAACAGTCCGCCGTCAAAACAGCCAGCGGCTGGTTGCGTGCCGCAGTCCAGTGCGCATCCGCCTCTGACACCACCCCCGTCTTGGCCTCCACTGCCCTCACCCCATGTACTTGATTTAGCCAACAAACGGCATCGCCTGGCAGCGCCTCGGCCAGCCGGCGGCGATTCTCCGCGACAGATTCGGCCTGATCGCCTACGTGGTCAGCCAGATTCAAGCTGTCGTAAGGAACTTGGCTGACGCCTCCCTCGCGGGTGCTGACCCGGATCTCAACACCGGCGAGCGCTGCGTCGGGCGCCCAGAGTGGCAGCGACGACATTAAGCCGGATCTTCCTCCGACAGGCACTGGATGAGCTCCGCCAGATCCTCCGGGATGGGGGCCGAAAAGTGCATCGACTCAGAAGATCCCGGGTGGAGAAACGTCAGTTCCCGAGCATGCAAAGCCTGCCGGGAAAAGGTGGCCAGCTTGGACAGCAACCGCTCACTCGCACCAGCAGGGCGTGTCGCGCGCCCACCATAGACGGGGTCGCCCACCAACGGATGCTTACGCGCTGCCAGATGCACTCTGATCTGATGGGTGCGACCTGATTCGAGACTGACATCGAGTTGCGTGTGCGCCCCAAATCGCTGCGCGATCCGGTAGTGCGTGACCGCGGGCTTGCCATCGCGGACCACCGCCATCTTGGTGCGGGAAGTTGGGTGGCGCCCAATAGGCTCATCGATCGTGCCGCCGCCGGAAAAAGTACCGCGACAGACCGCGCTGTAGAGACGACTGACCGATCGATCCGCCAACTGTGCCACCAGCGACTTGTGCGCCAACGGTGATCGCGCCGCGAGCATGATTCCGGAGGTTTCCTTATCGAGGCGATGCACAATGCCGCCCCGGGGCAGTGCCGCCATTTCCGGTGCATGTGCCAGCAGCCCGTTAACAAGGGTGCCGCTGTGATGTCCCGCAGCCGGATGCACTACAAGCCCCGCGGGCTTGTTCAGTACGATCACATGCTCATCTTCATGCAGGATATCTAGCGGGAGGGCCTCGGGGGCCCACTCAACACGGTCCTCGGCCTCCGGCGTCAGCAGTAGCTGATCATCTACGACAACCTTGTCGCGCGGCTTGGCAGTGCCTTGATTCCGCTGCAGACGCCCTGCTTTGATCCATTCGGCCAGCCGACTGCGCGAAAAATCAGTAAACAGCGCCGCCGCCGCCGCATCCAAGCGCTGGCCATGCAAATCCGCCGGAACCCGGGCAGATAAAGGCTCTTCGGCCGCTAAAACTTCATCTTCCAAGCGCTGTGACTCCCGCACAGTTGCGTTTACACTACGGGCCCAGAATGTACCACGGTGGACGACTGCTCTTGGCCTTCCGCACATTGTTAACTCGC
>CAJXDE010000156.1 GCA_913052635.1 uncultured Halieaceae bacterium | reverse complement strand
AATTGACAGGTAGATATAAGGATAAGTAATGTCACGCCCTGTGCACAGAGCCCCACATCGCGGGATCTACGATTTTGCCCAGTTTGGCGCTATAACCCCCCAAATCTGAGAGATCACCCATGAGTAATGGTAGCGAAGAGGCCGTCCAGAGTGGGCCGGCCGTGTCACTGGAAAACCCGTTTTCCCAGGCAGTGACTGACAATGCCGAATTAGGGCGGTACGAGGCGACACTGCAGCGCGGAGCCGAGCTGCGCGAGAGGCCTTTCGTCGCTGCGGGGACGCCAAGCCGACAACGACAGCACCTGAAAGGTCGCATGACGGTATGGGAGCGCATCCGCTACCTCGCGGACGACGAGCCCCATGTGCTCTACCAGAACTGGGGCCCTAATCTGGATGGCGCTTCACTCGTTACAGCAATTATCACGATCGACGGCCGTGACGTGGCGGTGTACGGGCATGATTTCACGGTTCGTGCCGGCTCCATGGATGCGACCAACGGTAAGAAGCTGGCGCGCTTGTTCGAGCTCGCCGCCAAACGACACATTCCACTAGTCGGTCTCAACGATTCTGCCGGCGCTTTTATACCCGCGGGTGTCGGCGGTCTTGACGGCTATGCCGACGCGTTTACCGCGCTGCGAAAGGTCAGTGGCATCGTGCCCAGCATCATGTGCATGTTTGGCTTTAACGCCGGTGGAGGAAGTTACCTGCCGCGGCAGGGGAGCTTCCTCATCCAGCCCAAAGACACGTTTTTTGGTCTGACCGGGCCCGGTGTCGTCAAAAGCGTGCTGGGCGAAGACATCACGCCAGATGAGTTGGGCGGCCCGGCGGTGCATAGTCAAACGGGTGTGACGGATTTTGTCGTGGAGGACGAGGTTGCTGCTCTGAGAAAGGTACGCGAGCTGTTGCGCTACCTGCCCGATTCGAATCAATCTTTGGCTCCCTACAGAGAGACCTCCGACCCTTTCGCGCGACAGACAGTTGACATTGACATTCTGTTGAAGAAGGCGTTCAACTCGCCAACCGGGTTCAATACGCCGTTTGATATCAGCATTTTGATCCAACAATTGTGTGATCACGGTGACTTCCTAGAAACGCAGGCTGACCGCGCGCGCAATACCATTACTGCGTTTGGCCGCATGGGTGGCAACGTAGTGGGCTTTGTCGCCAACAACTCTGCGGTGGCCTCGGGTCAAATCGACATCGATGCCGCCTATAAAAATGCGCGATTCATCCGGTTTTGCAATCTGTACAACATCCCCGTTATTTTCCTCGAGGACACGACCGGTTTCTTGCCGGGAAGTGAGCAGGAGCATCGTGGTATCGTGCAAGCGGGGCGGGCGATGTTGGATGCGATTGTTGATCTGCGCACGCCACGCTTCCTGGTGCTGGTGCGCAACGCCTTTGGCGGCGCTTATGCCTCTTACAACAACTATGCGACTGGCGCCGACTTTGTGGTTGCGTTGCCGACTACGCGGGTAGCTGTGATGGGACCCGCGGGTGTCGAGTATGTCTACAAAGACGAGCTGAAAAAGATTCGTATGGGTCGCGCGACCCAGCTTGGGGCCGAAATCGAGGCGCGGACCTCCAGTGGGCTGTCTAAGGAGCAGGCCAGTGCGGAAGCCGAAGCGGCGGTCGATGCGGCGATCAAGGCCGAGGAAGCACTGCTGGCGCAACGTTACGAGCGCGAGATCATGAATCCGGAAGAGGCCCTGAGTCTGGGCTCGATTTCTGAGATCGTTATGCCGGCGGATCTGCGCAAAACGCTGGCCACTCAGATGGCTTTCTGTTTGAGACATTACACGCCAGGACCGATGCAAGCGGTTCAGCGCGAATTCCACTGATCGACGGCTGGGAGCAGAGCACCTTGGGTACCCAACACTACCTCAATAACCCGTTGATACATGGTGATCGCCGCAGCAAGTTGCGCCACGCAGAGTGGACGGAGCAGTTCCGGTGCGACCACCTGAAGCCGCTTATTATTTGTCGAGGACCGATCCGTAAGGAGGCCATGGATGTGTTCTCCGAAATGGGAATCGACGGGTACGGGATTCTGCTGTCAGAAAAGGACTCCATCGTGTACCGGGGCGCGCTCGCGCCTGAGCTGAGAGTGTTGACGGACCCTGGTCGAGTGCACCGCGTGCCCGACTACAGCGGCGCCACCAAGGAAGAGCGAGAGCAGCGCATTGCTGACATCGTCGCCATTGCACATGCCCATGGTTACAACGCGATTTTTGCCGGATATGGCTTCATGGCCGAAGATGAGCAGATGGTGGCCTCTATGGAGCGCGCCGGGCTCAATTTCATCGGGCCGTGCTCCCGCACGGTGCGGCAGGCCGGCCTCAAAGATGAAGCCAAGCGTACAGCGCTCAAGGCTGGCGTTTCGGTCACGCCGGGCATTGATAACGGCACCACGCTAACGCTGCTCAAAAAGTCTCCCGATCAAGCGGCCTTGACCGCGCTTGTTGCAGAGCACGGCCTTGAGCTTGAGGGCGAAGCGGACCAGGATGACCTCGAGGCGCTGGCCGAGGCAGTGTTGACCGCAAGTTATCGCAAGGGCATTGACCTCTACACCATCGACGAACTTGGGGAGGCGCTGACCGAGGCGGTGCTGAAGATGAGCGAGCAGTACCCGCAAAACCGGGTGCGCTTGAAAGCCATCGGCGGCGGCGGCGGCAAGGGTCAGCGCATAGTGCCGCTGGGTCAAGCCGAGCGCACACCTGAGCTGGTTCGCGAGATCCTCAATGAAGTAAAGGCCACCGGCGTTGGCGACAACAAGAACGTCCTTGTCGAGCTCAATATTGAAACCACCCGGCATCAGGAGATTCAGGTGATCGGGAATGGTGACTGGTGCATTACGCTGGGTGGCAGAGACTGCTCTTTGCAGATGCACGAGCAGAAGCTGCTTGAGGTGTCGGTGACGCGAGAGTCGCTTCAGGCGGCTAAGGCGCGCGCGACCCAAGCAGGGGCAACCGGTGAAGCGGCGGTGCTCGCTCAAGACGTCAAGACGCTTGACGCGATGGAGGCGGAGGCGGCGCGTTTTGGAGAGGCCGTCGGCCTCGATTCGGTGTCGACCTTTGAGTGCATCGTTGATCGTGACCAGCATTTCTTCATGGAGATGAATACCCGGATTCAGGTAGAGCATCGCGTCTCTGAACTTTGCTACGCCATGCGTTTCGCCAATCCCGACGACGCCGACGATGCCTTTGTCGTGGAGTCGCTGGTTGAAGCCATGGTGTTGCTGGCTGCTCATGGCGAGAAGCTGCCTAAGCCCGAACGCATCCCGCGATTGCCGGACTCTCTCGAGGCGCGGCTCAATGCCACCAATGACGCTCTGCAGCCCAGCGCCGGAGGTATCGTTGAATTCTGGTCTGATCCTATCGAGGGCGAGATCCGCGACGATCAGGGCATCAGTCTCCATAACCCCGACACTGATGTGTTCATGGAGTACACGCTAGCGGGCGCCTATGACTCCAATATCGCACTGCTCCTGACAGTTGGAGACAGCCGCGAGTCGGCCTATGAACACATGGCGGAGGTTCTGAGGGCCAGCCGCTTGCGGGGTAAGGACCTGGCGACCAACCTTGCTTTCCATTACGGGCTTGTGCACTGGTTTCTAGGCCGCACCGTGAACGCACGTCCCACCACCCAATTTATCGTGCCGTATCTGACGGCAGTGGGTGAGTTGGCTCGAGAGGCCGGCCGCGTCGATGTGGATGTGGCCTTTCAGCAGCTGTGCGCCGCGCGAGTGCAGGCGTCAGATTCGGATCAGGGCGCATTGCAAAAAGTGCTCTCCGCCAAGGAGAGCCTCTTGCTCAGGCCGATTAAGCAGTTAATAGCTTCACCACATCTTTTATCGGGGTGGTTGAGCCTCAATCAGGACGCGTTCCGATTTGGGGATGGGCACTTCTACTGGGCGGAGAACCCGATCGAGGTCCTCGCCGATACCTACCACTTCTTGAGACTGGACTGGAATGAGGCATTGCCGGCCGCCAACATGATTTGGGACCACGACCGCGCGATCCTCTCAGACGCTGAGGATTTTTACTCCGAACTCGGCAAGCGGTTAGATACTGACGACTGGGCCGCTATCAGTGAGTTGTTGGCGGGGTCGGCGCCTGATGGCGTCGAAGCGTCAGAGTGGTCAGCGATCCAGGCGGCACACCGTGGCTATCAGGCGGGCGCGGAGATTCTGGAACTGTTGCCGGCAATGGCGCGATTCACGGGCTTTTATGATCTGACTATCAATGCCGATATGACCATCCATCTGCCTGAACGCCTATTGGATGAAGCACATCAAAAAGCGATGGCTAAGGCCCTCGCGCCGCCGCCGGTCGCTAAGTCTGACGAGATCGTCGCGGAGAGCGGAGGGATGTTCTACGGACGTGAAGCACCTGAGGCCCCGCTCTATGTTGAGGCCGGCCAGCATTTTGAGGCGGGTGAGCCGCTGTATATTATTGAAGTAATGAAAATGTTCAACAAAGTGGTGGCGCCGTTTGCGGGCACTGTCAATGAGGTACTAATAGAGGGCGATGGTGTGATCATTGCGAAAGGGCAGCCGCTATTTAAGGTCACGCCGGACGAGAAGGTCGAAGTGCTCTCTGACAGCGAAATGTCGGCCCTGCGGCGCGAGCACACCACTGAGCTCGTCAAGCTGTTCATCTAAACCATCAATGGATTTGTAAGAGGCAGACTGCTTCATGATTACTGCACTGGATCATATTGCGATTGCTGTCCCGGATCTTGAGGGTGGGATTGCGCGTTTCCTCGAGGATTTCGGGCTTCACCATGACGGCAACGAAGTGGTGGAGGCGGCCCAGACAACGACGGCGTTTTTCAGCGTGCCCGAGACGCATATAGAACTGGTACACCCGCTGGACGGCGCCGGGCCCATTGCAACGTATCTGGAGAAGCGGGGTGGTGGTTTGCATCACCTCTGCTTTCGAACCGATGACATTGATGCCGATGTCGAGCGGCTGCGCGCCAAGGGCTA
>CAJXDE010000155.1 GCA_913052635.1 uncultured Halieaceae bacterium | reverse complement strand
CAAGGGACAACTCTGGGGCGAGCAGGAGCAGCGGCTGCGGCATTTCCATGTCGAACTGGAACGTCGACTGAATGTCTGAGCAGTTGAGCGCGTCACTTTCTGCCTGCAACATTCGGTGATGAAAGCGGCGCATCCTCATCCTGACGCTCAGCAAGCGACCAGCCCCTCCTTGTGGTGGGATGGCCTAGATCGCGACGCCGTGGAGCCTCCACTTGAGACCGACACCATCGCGGACATAGCGATCGTGGGCGGTGGCTATACCGGTCTATGGACCGCATATTTTCTGAAGCAGATTCAACCCGACGTCGACGTTGTGCTGGTCGAGGCCAAGCAGATCGGGCACGGCGCCTCCGGGCGCAATGGTGGCTGGCTGATGGGGGCACTGGAGGGCTGCCATGCCTTTGTGGACGATAGCGGGACACTGCCTGTTATCGCGCGGCAGCAACTGACGCATCTGGTTTCGCGTGCCGGTGAGATCCTCGCCAAAGAGAGCATCGACTGCGATTTTCACCACGGCGGCTGCGTGATGGCCGCGGCACGGCACGACGCGCAGGTGGCGCGAGCGCAAAAAATCCTCGCCAGCTTTCACGGCCTCGGTTTCGGTGAGGACGACTACCGTTGGCTGACGCCAATCGAGCTCAGTAATCGTATTCAGGTCGCGAACCCAGGTGGCGCGGTGTTCACACCCCACGTGGCCCGCATTCAGCCTGCCAAGTTAGTGACAGGGCTGGCGGGAGTTGTGAAGTCGCTGGGGGTTCGGGTGTTTGAGCACACCCGCGCCCACGGGATTCAGTCAGGCCTCATTCACTGCGACAGGGGTAATGTTCAGGCCGGGCAGATCGTTGTCGCTACCGAGGGCTACTCCGAAGCCGGTAACCCGCTGCACCGGCGACTAATCCCTGTGCAGACCGGCATGGTCAGCACCGAACCCTTGAGCGATGCGCAATGGTCTGGGTTAGGTTTTGCCAACAACGAGACTTTTGCTGACTGCACCCGCGCGGCCACCTATCTACAACGCACCGCCGATAACCGATTGGTGATCGGCGCACGGGGCCACTATCAGCCGGGTGGTCTGCCGCAACATGGGCTCGGCGACACTCGGACCACGGGCCAGCAAAGGGAACGCATCGCGCTCAGTCTTTTTCCGCAGCTTGCGGGGGTGCGCTTCACCCACAACTGGGGCGGCAGCGTAGGCGTGCCCCGTGGCTGGCACCCCCATGTCATCCACGACACCTACTCCGGCATCGCCACCGCGGGCGGCTACATGGGCCAAGGTGTCGGCGCCAGCTTTTTGTTTGGCCAAACGCTGGCTGAGCTGCTCACAGGTGAAGACACTGATCGAGCCCGCATGCCATGGGTGACAAGACGTTCACTCGAAGAGCTCAAGCGCTGGGAGCCCGAACCGGTTCCACAACTTGGTCTCAAAGCCACAATGATGGCATTTACTGCAGAGGAATGGCTGCTCGATCGGTACGGTGGGGGCGTGCCTGCCAAAGCAGTGGGCTGGCTGTGTGAACAGCTGGACCCGCATTAGAATTGCTATAATTTATATTATTCAGTAGCTTATACCGGACTTCTTCAGCACATATTGATTCAAGACAAGGCTTCTGATCGGGCCACTTCCCGGGTGCAAATGTGTATACTGCCGCGGTCATCCCTCAGCAGAGAGAAGAGCAATGAATGCCCCCCAACAAGTGGTAGTCAGCCCAGATATTGAAATCAAAATGCAGGATGCGCTCAAGGCGCAGCGTGAAAGCTACTTGCAGGAAGGCTTTGTCTCAGCGGAAACCCGGATCGATCGTCTGAATCGTGCGATCGACGTGCTAGTCCGCCACGCGGATCGCATCAGCGAAGCCATCAACAAAGACTTCGTATGTCGCCCTGACCAGATCAATCTGATGACCGACGTTGCTGCCTCTATCAGCTCGATGAAGCACTGCCGCAAGCACCTCAAGAAGTGGATGAAGGACGAGAAGCGTCCCTCCACTTTCCCCCTGGGGCTGCTGGGAGGGCGCTCCCACATTCAATACCAGCCCAAAGGTGTAGTCGGCATCGTCGCACCTTGGAACTTCCCGGTCGCAATGGTGTTCCAGCCGCTGGCTGGCATTCTCGCGGCGGGTAACCGCGCCATGATTAAGCCCTCAGAGTTCACTCCGGAGACCTCCAAGGTGATCGATGAAATCGTCGCCGAGGCCTTCGACCCCACCGAGGTCACCACATTCTCGGGCGGTCCCGAAGTCGGCCAGGCGTTCTCCGCCCTGCCCTTCGATCACATGATCTTTACCGGCGCGACCAACATCGCCCGCCATATCCTCACCGCCGCGGCACGCAATCTGGTACCGGTGACTCTGGAGCTAGGCGGCAAGTCGCCGGTTGTGATTTCCCGCTCAGCTGACCTCGATCAGGCAATGCAACGCGTGATGCTGGGCAAGACCCTGAACGCTGGCCAGATATGCCTCGCGCCGGACTACCTGCTGGTGCCCGAGGAGCAGCTGGAGGAAGTGATCAGCCTTGCGACCAGAGCGGTCAACGAGATGTACTCGAGCTTGCGCGACAATGACCAGTACACCTCGGTGATCAACGATCGTCACCACAAGCGCCTGGGTGGCTACCTTGAAGATGCCGAGCAACGGGGCTGTCGCATCATCTCGCTGAACCCCGCGAATGAGGACTTCAGCAATGGTACGGGCAAGATCCCTCCCACACTGATTGTGTCGCCCGAGAACGACGCGCTCTGCATGGAGGAAGAGATTTTCGGTCCGCTACTGCCGATCCGCACCTACAAGAACTTCGATGAGACCATCGACTACATCAATGCCAACCCGCGTCCGCTGGCTGCCTACTACTTCGGCACGGACAAGGGCGAAGAAGAAGCCTTCCTGCATCGCACTACCTCAGGCGGTGTCTGCATCAACGATGTGATCTTCCACATCGCACAGGAAGACATGCCCTTTGGCGGCGTCGGCCCGTCGGGCATGGGTTCTTATCACGGGATTGAAGGCTTCAAGACCTTCAGCCACGCCAAGTCGATCTACAGCCAGACGCTGAGATTCAACGTGGCCAAGCTGGGCGGCATGCTGCCGCCGTATGGCAAGACCAGCGAGAAAACCATTAAGGCGCAGATCAAAAGCTAACTTTAGCGTTTCTCCTCTGCGGCACTGCCGCTGCAGGATATAAAAAACCCCGCAGCAGCGGGGTTTTTTATATCCTGCAGAAGGTCTACTTCAGAATGTAGGCCTGCACCACGAGCTCTCTCGTCAGCGGGTTGAACTTAATCACGTCTAGATTCATGGTGTTGTCGTTAATGCTCACTACATTGCGCATTACCACCACATTGTCAACCAGCTCCCAGAATCCTTGAAAGCGACCTGACGCATAACCGTCCGGCGTAAAACCGCGGCCTTGGCCGTCAACGGTGCCACCTGTCCGCGCCGCGTTGTAGCTCAAGTGATAGGTGACGTAGACCTTGCCGTATCCCTCCATGTCACCCTCGGCACTGATTGAGCTCACCTCTTCTCCAAGAACCACCGAGGTCACATTCATAGGCGCGTCGGACTGACGCTTTTCAAGTCCCAGATCCCCGTGACCATCGGCCAACGCCAGTGGCGCGACGCACATCAAAAAAACCATTAACCATTTTTTCATTCTCTTCCCCTTTATTCAGTTAGATTAATTGAACGCTGTGGCGCTCCCTGCCCATATTGTTGCTCCTGAAAACACCATACCCAAGCGCGTTGAAAACACCAGTGCAGGCCTAGCGGAGGAACTCCAAGCCTGAATTTTAGAGGGTGGAGGAAGCGTTCAGGTAAATAATAGGCTGATCACCCGCTGAAGCGAGCACGCCGGCCGCTCAACTGTTCGCGAGCGCCGCCACGATCTTAGGTGGATTGAGCGGCAAATCTCTGAACCGCACGCCTGTGGATTGATACACCGCCTCGGCTATAGCGGGCATGGGCGGCACAATCGGCACCTCTCCCACGCCCTTCACTCCAAAAGGATGGAGCGGGTTGGGCACTTCCACAATCACGGTATCGATAAAGGGTAGGTCCGAGGCGACCGGAATGCGGTAGTCGAGAAACCCGGGGTTCTCCAGCGCGCCCTCATCGTCGTATAGGTACTCCTCATTGAGCGCCCAGCCAATCCCCTGCACTGCACCGCCCTGCATCTGGCCCTCAACGTAGTCGGGGTGAATGGCCTTACCCGCATCCTGAATCGCGGTATAGCGCGTTATGGTGGTGCGGCCGGTTTCTTTATCCACTTCAGCATCGCAGATATGTACCCCGAAACCCGGCGCCGTGCTGGTCGAGGTCAAGGAGCTCGCAAATGTAAGCGGCCCGCCCATTGCACCTGCGCGACTGGCGAGCTCTTCAAAGGTCAGGCTCTGATCACCGTGATGCGCAGCCCCTTGAGACCAGGTCACCACGCAGGGCTCGACCTCCCACTCTGCGGCGGCGCGACGGCACAGCTCCGCCACACACTGCTCGGCAGCTTGAATGACCGCCTGCCCGGTTGCCAGCGTGGTCCGGCTACCGCCGGTTAAATCCGTGTGCCCCACCGCGTCGGTGGCCGCCACTTGCGGGTGAATGTGCTCAAAGGGGATCCCCAATACTTCTGATGCCATCAGCGCCATGGAGGCGCGGGAGCCGCCAATATCTGGGCTGCCCGTCAGAATCGCAACATGACCGTCTGCAATCACATTGAGCGTGGCGCTCGATTGCATGCCAGCATTTATCCAATAGCCCATCGCCACCCCTCGTCCGGCACCCTCAGCAACAGCCGACTTGTAGTGCTCGTTGTTGCGCGCCACTTCAAGACACTCCCTTAAACCGATGCGTTTATAGGGGGCACCCATCATGTTGGCGTCGCCTTCCTCCACCGCATTCATGAGGCGAAACTCGATGGGATCGATACCCAACTCGGCCGCCAGCTCAGTGATCGCAAGCTCAAATCCCAGTGTGACCTGCGGAATACTTGGCGCGCGATACGCATGAATTTTCGGTTTGTTGGTGT
>CAJXDE010000154.1 GCA_913052635.1 uncultured Halieaceae bacterium | reverse complement strand
GCCTGCCCACTGCAGCTGTCAAGGTTTGGGTTTGAAAACACTGCAATCTCGGGCTCGTAACCATAGCTCATGATCGTGTGGAAAATCCCTTCGCGATAATGACCGAAACTGAAGGGGTAGGCCTGGGAATCGCCTTCCTCTGCGATGCGGCGCTCATGGGAAGAACCCAATAAATGGCCAATCTCGTGAGCGGTAGTGGTATCCGGGCAGTAAAATTCAGATGCGGCTTCAACTGGCAACCACTGCACGGCGGTTATGTAGTCATATCGATATGGCAAACCATCGACAACGCCGACGGGGGCGATCCCACAAGCATCGTCATCGTCGGGAATGTTCTCACGAAGCGCCACCACCAGATCCGCGCCATAAAAAGCCCGGTCACTCTCGATATCGGTGAAGGGTGCCTCCTGATAATACATCTGTAAGAGCACATCCTCCTGTAATGTTGCGGAATCAATCTCAAGAGCTTTTACGGCAACGACATTCGCACGCAGAGCGATCTGGCTGTCGCCCATCGCCTGATTTGTAATTTCTGTAACAAGGTCCGCGATCGCTTCCGGAGTTCCCATGCCGGCCTCGTGGTAGAAGAGCAGGTCCAATGTCGCCGTGCCTGAACCAAATACTGGGTAGTGGATCGTCTCCTCAGAGAGATCCTTTAACGCCCTGCCTTCCACGCGCTTGAGATCTCGATTCAATTCACCGACGGGTCCGGTTTTATCTAATCGCTCCAACCTAACGCCGCCCCGGTCAGCGGGGCGAGCCAGATACGGATCGGCGAAGTACCAGACGATGTCTCCGCCTTCCCGCACCAGCCTATAAGTTCTGCCGCCCTCGCGAAGATACCCCTGAAGCTGGCCGTCTGACGTCACGACCATTGTCAGACGGCCACCCGCCTCATTCACACCCCGAATCACCTTGTTACCGTGATTGGTCCGCCGGGACGTTTCCACGCGGAACGCGAAGTCCTCACCAATCTCAGAGCTCAGCGAGAGAATGTCGCCGGCGCGGGTATTGAGTTGTTTGAGGGAGGTCACTGTTTGTGGGAGCTCATCTTGCTGCGTGAGCTGCAAGGTCAAGGCGTCGCCTGCGGACATCACAGGCATGCAGAATGCAGAGCAAATCGCTAGGAGAAGGCTGAAACAGCACCGGCGCACAGCGCTACGACCACAAAGAGGATAGCCCACTTTTCCCAACTCACATCTGCTTTGACTATAACCCGTATAACATCTCCGAGTGGCGGATTGAAAGGAAGCACCGTGGCATCAGAACCGACTTTCTATGCAATTTATGACGCGGATAGCTCATTCCTGGGTGAGGTCCGCTACCTTCGCGGCAAGTGTTTGGGTAGAGCAGAGTGCGCGTTGTGTGACCTGTCCCACGGCTGGAACCCACTGGGTCGATCAAACTGGCGCAGGCGCAAAGGCGTTGCGGCCTCTCTCAACTGGCTACATCGCGATGAGCTGCCTGGTCATGTTGCAGCTCAGGTCGGGGGCCAGCTGCCCTGTGTCGCGGTGGACCGCAACGGCGAGATCGAGATCATGATTGGTCGCGAGGCACTACAAGGATGCGAAGGGGATTTCAGCGTGTTTGAGCACTTGTTGGAGCAAACAGTGCGGGCGCTGCACGCTGAGCGAGCGCCCGACACTGATGGCGGGTCGACCGCTTAGCTTTCTGCGGCGTAAACCACGCGGCAGTTCATGGTGAAACCATGCTCGTACTGCCTGACCTTGGCCATATCACCGAGAATGGCTGATGCCCAGTCACTCTCCAGAGCATCCAGCATAGCGCCAAGGCGATTACCGTTCGGCGCCTCCACCACTGCCATCAACTTGCCCGCATTCTCGCCACTCAGATAGCTATACACCGTGAAGCGAATATCTGAGAAACCGTTTTCATCCGCCGCAGCAGACATGCGCGCCACCTCTTCCAGATACTGGGCCTGATCATTGCTCGATACGACAATGTTCCAGTTAGCGAAGGTGTCACCCACTTTGTATTGGCCGGGTTCGGCCATCAGCACGCTATAGGCGTCGCCGCGGGAGACAACTCGGTCCGCTTTGAGTTTTTTCAGCTCCTTCATCACTGTCGGGTTGTACTGCTCTGAGCCCATCGCCGTCGCGTGGTCACCGAAGAGGTGCCAGTAATACAGCTCGCCAGGGCCGTAGAAGCCCGCCGATGGTACGCAGACACCGCCGACAGCCGCATCAATCGATTCTGCAATCGCCTCTCCGCTACCCTGCACCCACTGCAGATACGCTGCAGGGTCCTTGGTGTTGACCGTCAGTACGGACATCGCCGGACGCGACCAAGCCTGACCGGCCATCAGCGCCAGCATCAAACCCACCGCGGTACTCATCCCAAAAAAGGTTTTTACGTTATTCATCCTGTTCTCCTTGTGTCAGTCGAGATTAAGGCATGCGGAGCCACACTGCAGGCAGCCCCGGAATGGCCCTCACTCAAACATTTCCATAAAGGTTTCCATATCGAATTGATTGCCGTAGAGCATGGAGCTGTTCAGCGCCACGTCTGCCGCAATCGCCACGGCGGTTTTAATCTCTTCCTCCGTGGCGCCCGCTGCACGCGCAAACTCGGTGTGGGCGGGGATACAGTACACACACTTCATCGCCACTGAGGCCGATATCGCTGCAAGCTGAGCATGCTTGAGCGGTATTGCCCCATTGAACACATTTTTCTCCACCGCGGCGTAGTACGCCTCAGCCGCGGCCTGCTGCGACTCGGGGTGCAGCAAAATAAATGGGTTAGCGGTTTTGACATCGCGCATGGCTTCCTCTTCGGCAAACGCCGATGCGCCCATCAACAACAGACATAGCACCATCAAAAATCTCATTGGATGACTCCTCCTGATTAATATTGAGAGTGATCACGCCCCATGCGGGGCATGAACTGAGGTCAGACCTTAACGGCCGGTGTAGTAGAGGGGCTCACCTTGGATGGAGCCGAGCGGGGTGACTGCATCAGAAAATACTGCCTGGAGAAAACGGAATTCCTCGCTGGCCGCCACTTTGTCGCCAAAGTCTGCCATGTCGGCCCAATCATCGAAGATCAGCACGTAGTGCACGTTACCGCTGCCGCCAACACCCTCCTGATAAATGTTCACTTTGGCACCCATGGCAGTGTGCATCTTGGCTGCTTCGGTAAAGGCCGCATACACTGCCGCAGATTTGCCGGCGTTGGGCTGCCATACGAACACCCGGTATGGACCGTCTTGCGCGAAGTCAGAGGCTTTCACTGAGTCGTCCCAGTTCGTCGCTTCCATCGACCACAGCAGAGTGCCCGAAGGGGTTTGGGAAGCCTGCGCCCAGAAGGCCTGCCACTCTTCGTTAGAGTTGGTCTCCTTGGTCTTTGCCCAGTCCGCGCCCGAGTCCCAGCGCAGCACATAGTCAAACGTCGGGTAGCCCGAGCTGCCCACATCCATGCGGAAGATGCCAACCGTCGCACCATACTTCTCGTGGATTTTGGCTGCGGTCATCATTCCCTGCACCAAGCCCTCCGGAGAGGAGGAATTAGCCTGCCAACGAAATACTTCGAGTCGCTCGGCGGTCGCCACGCTGGTGAAGCCAGCGAGACAGCACACCGCGACCCAGCGGATGATTGCTTTCATATCGACTCTCCTGATTGTTGTTTGCGTTAAGCCAGTTTCTTTACACTTGTTTTGAGGTCTGACATCACAATGTACCACTCTGAGCGTGAAGGTCACGTGACACGGCGATCTCTCACTGGCCGCCGGCAATGGGCGATCAGATATCAGGGCGAGGAATCCGGCGCGAACTGCCTGGCTGGTTGGCTGAGAGAGACGAAGACTGGCGCCACGCCCTCCAAGCTCTACGGGGGAGCAGTCCCCGGTGAGATTGAGTGAAAACTGAATAGGATGTCGGGATGAAGAACGTCACCCGGGGGTGATCAGACGAGCAGCTTCACCGGTAAACCGCTGCCCACCAAATAAGGCTCTAGAGCCTTGTACACCCGTCGGTAGCGGAAAAAAGGCACCTTGGGGTAGAGATGATGGATCGCGTGATAATTCTGATAGCCCCAAAGTAACGTCACCAACGTATCGAGCCCTGTTCGCGCCTGATAAACCGTCGTGGTGCGCATCCGCTCCTGCTCGGTGTGTGGGTGATGTACCGACCAGGCGAAGAGGGTAACCAGAACCGCATTACCAATTAGCTGTCCGACCAAGAGCGTGAGTAACGTAACACCGAGAGCAGCGCAGAAAACCAGCAACACCAAGCGCGTCAGGATAATGGCGATGAACTCGCGCCTCACCGTGACCTTCTCCGCGTCGTTGAAATGCTCGAAAGAAACCGCGAATAACCACTCCTTCGGAACACCTTTTAACCAAGCGAGCACGAGTTGGAAGGTATTACCTGCTGAGAGCACCATATCCGGGTCTTCGCTTGGGTGGTTGGTCGAGCGATGGTGTTTCAGGTGGGAGCGACGATGAGCAGTGAACGAGATACCTAAAAAGTGGGCGGCGACGTAACCGGTCCACTCATTGATCCAACGACGCTCGAGGCTCATCCCGGTGACCGCACCGTGAACCGCATCGTGCAGCGGGGTATAGATGGCGTAGGTGCAAAAGGCAATGCCCGCCAGCGCCCACCAGGAAAACGTGGGTTCCGTCAGCAAGTGTGCCACGGCAGCCACATAGATCGCCGCGCAACTCACCAGTAAGAGCAACGTGGGCCAGGCGAACCCGCCAATATGGCGAATCACAACCTGTTGGGCTTCCTGTTCGTTACTGACCATCGCGGACTCGATACTCTTTGCTCTTTATTTTTCAGTCGACGTTACCCAAACAGGTTACGCGAACCAACACACTAACGGTTTGCGCGACTCGACTCGCCTCGATTTAGTGCAAAATATGACAACGAGTATCGCCTGTCACCTTTTGCTAAACCAGCTCCATTTGGATTATCGGGTCTGTGGGATGCTTTGCTTGTGCCCCGCCGAACCGCGGTTTTTGCAAATCCGCGTATAGCCGGTAGATTGATGTCATTGGATCATGAAGGACATCGCCATGAACGCCACCG
>CAJXDE010000153.1 GCA_913052635.1 uncultured Halieaceae bacterium | reverse complement strand
AACATGAGGTGCTGCCGTCCGCGTGGCGAGTAATTTCCTCATTTTCCTCAACGAGGTTGGAGGTGAATTCGCCCACGATTTCTTCTAATATATCTTCGAGTGCCACGAGGCCGAGAATATCCCCGTATTCATCTACTACCATCCCTAGCCGTTTTTTCTGGCGCTGAAAGTGCAGTAGCTGGGTATTTAGCGGCGTATTCTCAGGTATGAAGTAGGGTCCCTCCGACTCATCTGTGAGTGCCTGCCGGTTGAGGCGCCCCTTGTCTAAAACGCGACTTAAGTCGCGCATATGAAAGGTACCCTCAATCTGATTAATGTCATCTCGGTAGATGGGCAAGCGTGTATGAGCACTGTTTTTCAGCTGACGCATAATGGCCTCATCCGGGGCTCCAATATCAATGCCGTAGATTTCATTTCGCGGCGCCATGATGTCGTTGACCGTCATTTGCTCAAGGTCGAGGATATTGACCAGCATCCTGCGGTGACGACTGGGGATCATGGACGCGGATTCAGTGACGATGGTACGCAGCTCTTCCTGTGATACCGCGTCATCGCCCGCGTCATCGGGCGAGAAGCCCAGCAGTTTCAGGATGCCGTTGGTCAGCCAATTAATGGCCAACACCAAAGGCATGAGTAACTTTTGGAGCGGCAACAAGATCCAACTGGCAGGGAAGGCGATCCGCTCAGGGTGGAGTGCAGCGACAGTTTTGGGCGTGATCTCTGCGAAGATCAAGATAACGAGCGTCAGCGCCAGAGTGGCGATGGCAATGCCGGCGTCTCCAAAGAGCCGGATCGCAATCACCGTGGCAATGGCCGACGCCAGAATATTGACGAGGTTATTGCCGATCAGGATGAGCCCAATCAATCGGTCGGGTCTCTGTAATAGTCTAATAGCGCGTCGCGCACCGCGATGCCCCGTCCCTTTAAGATGCTTAAGGCGGTATCGATTCAGCGACATCATGCTGGTCTCCGAGCTGGAGAAGAAAGCAGAGACCAGTATTAGGATTGCCAGCGCGGTAAACAGCAGACCCAGCGATGTCTCGTTCAAGGGTGGCTTACGCCTCTATGACTGTGGAATCGAAATGGTGAAGAAAAAACGGTGGTGACACAAGCCTGATTTGATGAGCTACGTGCCCGGGCGAGGCACGCTATTGCGTCGGCGGTAACAGGAGCTCCAGCACCAGCTTGGAGCCAAAAAAGCCGAGTACCACGAGGCCAAACGCGATGAGGTTGACCGTGATCGCTGACTGCACCCGCCAGCCCCGCCGAAAGTATTGCACTAACAATACGGCATATAAGCACCACGCCAGCAGAGTCAGTACCGTTTTATGGACCAGTTGCTGGCTGAACAAATCATCAATAAACACCGCGCCCGTGCCAATGGCCACGGTCAGAATCAGAAAGCCGGCGCCGGTCAGCTCATAAAACAACGTGGATGCGGCCTCGAGCGGGGGTAACTTACGAATCACGCCACGGCTCCGGTGCTGCCGAAGCTGGCGCGACTGCACGGTCACTAAAAGGCCTTGCAGCACCGCTAGCGCGAGTACCGCGAAACTCACGATCGAGGCGGATACATGGGACAGAATGCCTGCGGGTAGGTCGCTCATCGGGCGGCTGGTATCCGGTGCAAAGGTGGCCACCAGAATAGACAGTGCCGCGAGGGGGAAGAGCACGATCAACAGCGTGTGCAGGGGCCGCACCACCAGTGCGATCAAGCTGATCGCTCCCATACTGAGAAACATCAGCGATGCGACACGATAAAACCCGAGGCTCGACTCTCCCGCCTGAGCGGGCAAGTATGCAGCTAGCGCGTGGGTGGCCAGGGCCGCGGCACCCACGAGTGCGATCTGCTGGCGCTGGCGGTCCTCGCCGGACTCCAGATTCAATACCTGCCGCCACACCGCAACCAGATACAGCAGCGCCGAGCATATGGCAAGACCAGCGCTTAGCAGGCTGGGTGTGCTGTCCATAGACTCTCCGCACGGTCCTGACTGGTGTCGGGGTGATTGTCGATTTGGGGTTCCTTCATCGCATCCTTATACTACGCCGTTCAAGACGACATTGGGTATCCCCGCGGGGTGAGCTGACACTATGTTCGAAGCACTGAGCGACCGATTGAGTAGCAGCCTGAAGGCGATTTCAGGCAAGTCGAAGCTGACCGAAGACAATATCCGCGACACGTTGCGCGACGTGCGTATGGCACTCCTAGAGGCCGACGTGGCGCTACCGGTAGTAAAAACGTTTACCGATCGGGTCAAAGATCGCGCCGTGGGCGTGGAAGTCAGTAAGAGCCTGACTCCGGGCCAATCGTTTTTAAAAATAGTGCAGGCCGAACTTCAGGCTGTGATGGGGGGCGAGTCTGAGGGGCTGAATCTAGCCACCCAGCCACCTGCGGTGGTAATGGTCGCCGGCCTACAAGGTGCGGGTAAAACGACCTCGGTTGCCAAGTTGGCGCGTTTCCTGATCGAGCGGGAAAAGAAAAAAGTGTCGGTGGTCAGTGCCGACGTCTATCGCCCGGCAGCGATTGCGCAGCTAGAGACCTTGGCGGCAGAGGTGGGTGCGCGGTTCGAACCCAGCAATGCAGAGGAGAAACCCGTTGACATCGTGAAACGGGCGATTGCAGATGCCAAAGTGGCATTTTCTGATGTCTTGCTCGTGGATACTGCGGGTCGTCTGGCTATCGACGAGGAAATGATGGCGGAGATCAAGGCGCTGCATCAGGCCATGAACCCCGTCGAGACCTTGTTTGTAGTCGACGCCATGACGGGTCAGGATGCGGCCAACACGGCCAAGGTTTTCGGCAAAACCTTACCGCTGACCGGCGTCATACTCACCAAGGTCGACGCGGATACGCGCGGCGGCGCAGCCCTCTCCGTGCGCACGGTGACAGAGCGGCCAATCAAGTTCCTCGGGGTTGGTGAAAAAACCGATGCGCTGGATCCCTTTCACCCGGACCGGCTCGCCTCGCGCATTTTGGGGATGGGAGATATGCTCTCTCTCATCGAGGAAGTGGAGCGGAAGGTCGATCACGGCAAGGCCAAAAAGCTCGCCAGCAAGGTACAAAAAGGCGGCCGTTTCGATCTGGAGGATTTTCGAGAGCAGCTTCAGCAGATGAAAAACATTGGCGGCATGGGTGCCATGCTGGACAAGATGCCGGGGATGGGCGGCATGGCGCAGGCGGCACAGAATGTCGATACCAAGCAGTTTGATCGTATGGAGGCGATGATCAACTCCATGACGCCTCGCGAACGGCGTAATCCTGATTTGATCTCGGGCTCGCGTAAACGGCGAATTACCGTGGGTTCGGGCACGGCGGTGCAGGACCTCAACCGTCTGCTTAAGCAGCACAAGCAGATGCAGAAAATCATGAAGAAAATGAAAGGCGGGAGTATGCAGCGCATGATGCGTGGTCTTGGTGGGATGACAGGCGGCCCTGGCGGCAGCTTGCCGCCCGGTATTCCCCGCCGCTAGGGGGCGCCATCAGTGGTCAGAGTGCACCTTTCCACGTCACGCTGTTTACTGTATTCTCCGCGCTCTTTTGATACGGGGCCCTGCAAATATGGGGCTCTCAGCCAATATTGAGGACAAGACACTATGGTGGTCATTCGACTATCTCGAGGTGGTGCCAAGAAGCGACCCTTCTATCACGTGACAGTAGCTGACCGCCGCGAGCCGCGTGACGGACGCTTTATTGATCGACTCGGCTTCTTCAACCCGCTCGCTCGCGGTCAGGAAGAGCGGCTGCGCATTGATGTTGAGGCTGTTGAAGGCTGGGCTGCGAAAGGCGCTCAGGTCAGCCCGCGCGTACAAAAGCTGATCAAAGAGTACCAGGCTGGCGCTGAAGCGACTGCTTCTTAAACGGTGTCGCTGGCGGCTGGAGGGGCCCGATGCATGAATCCTCGTCCCCCAGCCACGACTTTCTGACACTGGCCGACATTGTTGGTGTCTACGGCATAAAGGGTTGGGTCCGCCTTAGGGTCCGCCTTGATGATCCAAACCTCCTTTTATCCTTATCTGATCAGACGCTGGTTGCAGCGCCCGATTCGCCCCGGTCTGCCCGTCGATCCGTCGTGGTAGAAGCGCTGCAGGTTCACGGCAAGGGGCATATTGCCCGACTGAGTGGCATTGCAGACCGTACACAAGCCGAAGCCCTTCGAGGCCGCGAAATTCAGGTGGCCGCCGCTCATTTTCCGGCTGCGGGTGATGATGAGGTGTATTGGCGTGACCTCGAGGGGCTTGAGGTGTGGTGTACCGAAGAGGGATCGCGTTCACTATTGGGCAGGGTAAAAACGTTGCTCGAGACCGGAGCGAACGATGTGCTGGTAGTTGCGCCCTGCGAGGGGAGTATCGATGACCGCGAGCACCTCGTACCCTGGATCCCGGATCAGGTGGTCACAGATATTGCCCTCACTGACCGCAGGATAGAGGTGAACTGGTATGTCGATGTCTGAGTACAGCCCAGCTTTCCGGTTTGCGGTGCTGACCCTTTTCCCTGAGGCGTTTACCGCGGTGACCGAGTGGGGTGTTACCGGGCGTGCTTTTCAGAACGGCCTGTGCCAACTGCATCTGCAGGACCCTCGTCTTGAGGCGACCGATCGACACGGATCGGTTGATGACAGGCCCTACGGCGGCGGGCCCGGTATGGTCATGCAAGCGCCCATCCTCTCCTCGGCACTGAATAAGGCGAAGTCTGCGGTCGGTCCCGACGCTATGGTCATTGCGCTGACGCCTCAGGGACGCAAACTGGATGTGGCGCTGACCCGCCGCTTTGCTAGAGCATCGAGCTTGATTTTGGTAGCCGGGCGTTATGAAGGTATGGACGAGCGGTTTATTGAGCGAGAAGTCGATCTCGAGGTGTCCATCGGCGATTTTGTCGTCAGCGGCGGCGAGCTGCCTGCCATGATTCTGATTGATGCGGTGACCCGCTGGCTACCCGGCGTGTTGGGCCACGAGGCCTCTGCAGAGCAGGATTCTTTTACCGGGGGACTTTTGGACTGCCCACATTATACTCGGCCCGAGGTGTATGAGGGAGAGGCTGTGCCAGAGGTGCTCCTGAGCGGTGATC
>CAJXDE010000152.1 GCA_913052635.1 uncultured Halieaceae bacterium | reverse complement strand
AAGTTCAAGTGTCGATCGTTCGTGGCGCACTGACGGTGACTAATCTGGTGCGCATCAGTCGTGACGCCACCATCGGGGAGTTGATTGACGCGGTGAATGTGGAGTCAGGCAGGCTTTTAAAAGTTAGAGTTACGGGAATTGGCCAAGTAGAAATTTTATAACTCGAGTGCTAAAGTTTCTAACCTAGGCGCCGATATTTCGGTTGGAAAAGGAAAATTCTGTCAATAGATTGATCTGTAGGCAGGGTCAAGAGGAGGTTGAGCGATGCCAAGCATCACTGAAACTATGCGAAGCACGGTCCCGGAAGCAACCGGTAAGAAAGACCTGCGCGCAGAAAAAACCTCGACCCCAGCACCAGAGTCGCAGAACGTCGAGGCAGACACTGCTTCGGGCGCGCCAGTTGACCAGGTAGAGCTCAGTGAATCTGTTGCGCGCGCCATTGAAGATGCTAAATTCGATGCTGCAAAAGTCGAAGCGTTACGGCTCGCCATCATGGAAGGCAACTACCCGCTCGACGCAAAACGCATCGCAGAGAACATGCTCGATCTGGAGCGAATGATTAGTTCCTGAAGCCGCCGCGTCTCTCCCTATACATGACTTCAACTCAGCAGAATCCTAGTGCGGATGCACTTCGGGATGGGATGCACAAGGCCAACGCACTCGCTGCCTTACTGCAAGAAGAGCTGGCACTGCTAACCGCGGGTGATTTAGACAGCTTTGAGGCGTTGCAGAGCCGGAAAGCCGAGATCCTAGAAGCATTGTCAGCTCTAGTACCCGCCCTGTCTGGAGAGGTCCCGATCGAGGATGGGTCTGATGTCGACACGACCGTCGCGCTGATAGACGACATCAAGGAGGTTCTTGCGACCTGCCGCGATGCCCACCTCAAAAACGCCATTTTGATTGACCGCAAAATAGAGGCGACGCGTTCCGCACTAGAGGTCTTAAGGTCAAGTCGATCGGCGGACACAGGGGAAACTTACGACAAGCTCGGCAGAATCCAACGTGGTTACAGCCGAGACAGACAGACAGACGTCTAAATCCCCCACAATCTCTGCCGGGCTAACTACTCCCTGCCGGGCTCGTCACCTCTCAGCCAGAAAACCCAAGCCAGAACCACTGCCACAGCGCGGTACAAAGACTCGGGCACCTCTTCGCCAATATCTACGCCGCTAAGCAAGCGTTGCAGGGCCTCGTCTTCGATAACAGGCAACCCCAAATCAAACGCAGCATCAATGATCGACATCGCCTCTTCACCCTCGCCTTTGGCAAGAATGCTGGGCGCCTCTCGCTTTCCATATTCAAGCGCGATAGCCTTAATCTCGTCGAGTTCTTTCATACCGACGAGTCCAATCGGTCGCCCAATCTCGAGACAGGCGGTGCGCTGAGGGGCTCCGTGACGGTATCTCGAGCATGATTAAAGACAGCAAAGTGCTCGAGCTGTAGGCCAAATTCGGCCACCTCTGCAAAAAGCTCCGCGCGGGAATCTCGCGCACGGGTAAATACGGTCGGATCTGTGAACCAGGCATCAATGCTCACCCTGTTGGCAGGCGCGTGCTCTACTCGCAACCACACGTCAGAGTTCTCGGCGAACTGGGTATAAAAATTAATGATCCACGCTGGATTGCCTGGCGGATTGCCCCTTGGCCCTCGCTGCAGGTTAAGCTCTACAGGCGCGCCGTTCAGCCAGGCCAGGATATCGGCATTGATGACGTCTGAGCGCAATGCTGCCGCCGCGCGATCTTGTCGGTTATCAATCTCGGTCAGAAGCCCTCTGGCACGCTCTTTGGTGGCCTGGTCTGTACCAAAACCCAACAAGCGCATGAGTAAAGAGGGCAGTGCCACCTCACGAGCACCCCCCTCGCTCACAGTCGGCAATTGCAGCACACCACCTCGGCCTAAAAGCTCCCGAGCGCGAGCGATCTGAGCTTCAATCGACATCGCCGGGCTCAATATCAGCCCCATGCCAGCGAGAGCGGCGGCGAGTGGAGCAGGCATAGCCCGAATTGACTCTGGATTCATTAATTGCTGCAGTACAGACGCCGGCGTACCTGACAATTGCGTCGTAACCGGCGTGGCGGCAGCGGTGGTTGGCGCTGGCGGCGGAGTCGGCGTGGCGGCAGTGGCTGGCACCGGACGCAAAATCGTCGCGCCATCAGGCGTCACCTGCACCCTGAAGAGGATACTTTGGCCTGCGTAACGTTTGAAAAAATTGGGGGCCAGCAGCGGTTGCGCTACACCGGCTAGATTAATGAACAGCTGGCCTCGGTCAATCGACACCAGTCCTTTAACAACCTGAAAGTTGGCAAGTCCCAATTCCCTTGGCCCTGGCTGGTCGATGCGCAGGCTCGCTGTGCCCTCCAGAAAAATAGGGGTCGGGCGTACGGCCATATTTAGGAGCTCTGGCCCCAGCATCACGCGGTTACTCGAGGGTTAGTAGGTGCTCACTATGGAAAACGAATCCAGTCATCATCGCTTGAGCGATGCTGTTGGCTGTCTTTTTTACCCGGCACGACATAGTCCATAACGTCTGCCACCGTGGGCATACGTAAGTTGGCACCGGCCATCATCCAATGGGCATTTCCCCGACGAAACGCCGCCTTGTTGTTCCTCACAATCACTTTTTGCATGATATCGTGATTGACGCCCGTATCGCCCAAATGGACCGCCATGATTTCGCTGAGTGTGTCCCCGGGCCGAATTTTGTAAACGCCGTTGACAACTGAGCCACCCGATGAGGGATACACTGACGAACCCACTCCAGAGGGCGTTTTTGCGTCAAAGTCGTTGTCGCCAATAAACGCCTTCAGTCGAGCGACGTCGTTACCTGAAATAATGGACTGAGCCCAAGTAATCTGGGCAGTCGTCACAGTCAGCATAGCAACGTACGCAGTGAACCACGTGCGAACAATCAGTTTCATGTTTGCTTTCCTCTTCAAGGTAAGGTACCCAAAAGTTCTCCCTGAGACACGAGCGCGCCCTCCCCTGCGGGCAGGGGCTCAGCTTGTGCCCGATTGTCGTCTGCTCGAACCACCTTCAACATCAGCAGGGTATCCAGCGTCATATCGCTCACAACGTTATTGACCATGAGTTCGCGATCGCCAACTAGTAACCAGGTGCCCTCTGTAACACCACGCATTCGTCCGGCGTCAACACTGAAGCGCTCCGGCCCGTCTCGGCTCACCGTAAACACGCGAGGCAAACATCTGGTTGCATCGGTGAACTCCGCGGTGACGTCGGATACCCAATCTGCGAGATCTTCTGGGTCTTGCTCCATCACCCACTCACCTGACTGAAAAGCGCGGTATGCGCCGGTATTGACCAAAGCTTGAAAATTGCCCATCGGACTTCTCGCCGCTGGCTGCGCGAATGAGAGCGTAATCGCGAACTTTACGGGCTTGGACGTGGAAGAAATAACATAGAACAGCGACGACAGACCCGGATGGTTGATATAGAAATCATTCTCTTCGCGATCGTCTACGAGCATTCGCACAGAAACCGACACGGCAAAGTCCGGGGCAGGACCGTCTGACCAGTCTCCGACCAGCGCCCTAGCATAAGTTGTATTCTGATAGCTGTCTGGCTTTGGAGCTACGGGCGCCAGCACACGGAAGCCTTTAGCGCCAAGACTTCGCTCCAGAGCCGACACCAGCAGCGCCTCCTGTTGCTGCTGTAACGTACTCTCGGACGCTTGCCTCATCGGGGGAGACGTCAACCGAATCGCCACTACGCCAGAATTGGGGCCCTGCTCTGTCCAAAGTTGGCAACGCGCCGCGTCAGAGACTCGCGCAGCCTCTAGCGACTGCTCTCCGCCCATGGCGTCCAAATAGCTCTCCACCTGCACACCTCGCACATCCGCCTCGCTGGAGAACATGGCGCGCTCATGCAATCGGCCTTGATCATCAATGTAGGCAACCCCTTTCACACGCGCCCCTGATTCCAATGCGGCATCCAGAGCGCGCTCCTTGAACGCAGAAAGATACGCCGAGGCCTCTGCATCATTACTCAATGCCCCCGAGCGATCCTGTGACCAACCGGCTGGTGTCGTCAGGACATAGCAGCCGATCAAGCAGATCGCTAAAAACTTCCCACCTTTCACGCGATATGCTCCGCCCTATCGGGACCTCGATGCCATTACAGCGCGCTCAAGGTACAGTACTCTCAGATCGTTAACGATACTCTTATCAAGCGACATTGTGACCTCATAAGTATCGCTGCCAAGGGGCTCAATTTGTACCAAATTGGCACCGTAAACAACGCCCTCTACGCGTGCACGAAAACTATCGCTGCGAACAACCATGTCAGCCACGGTAGTTGTGGAATCGAGGTACTGACCGTACACCTGTTCCGTCAAGCCTCTGTACGCATCTAGTTTGGCCGCGCGGATCGCCAGTAATCTCCGCTGGGCGGGGATATCGCTAGGCTGCACATCGATCACCGCGTAACCGGTAGCCGTCAGCGTATCCCGTCGCTCGACCATAGGTTCGACAAATGATGCGTCTTGCTCAAAATTCAAATAAGCCAACGTTTCCAGTGTTTCGCAACCGTTAAGTAACGCAAAAACGAGAAGTGCCGACCATCCAATGACTAATTTGCGCATTACATTCCTCCAGGCTGCCGCCCCTCTTCTCTCTAAAATCACAGACGAACTGCAAACAGCCACTGCTGGGTGCGTCCTTTTCTGTCACGCTCTGTAGTGAGTTATCGGCCAATTCGCGCCGTGCTTTACCCGTGTCAGACGGGTTAGATCAGGCGAAAACCATTCGTATGGCCAAACTTGGTACGGAACTTGCGTCTAGTGTACTCACCAGCGCCTAAATTGGCCTAAATCAAGGGAGGTAGCGGACTGTGGAAGCCATGCTGTCAAATTTCCGACAGTTTTCCGACCGTTTTTCGTGGTTTAGCGCGAAAAGTGTCGGTGCGCCGACACTGGTGCTGCTCATTCTGGCGCTATTGGTTGTGCCATTACCCGCGTTTGTGCTCGACGTTTTGTTCACATTCAACATTATGATAGGCCTGTTGATGGTGATGATCACCCTTAATACGCGGAAGCCGCTCGAATTCTCATCCTTCCCATCTGTCCTGCTAATCGCCA
>CAJXDE010000151.1 GCA_913052635.1 uncultured Halieaceae bacterium | reverse complement strand
CGAGTTGACAAAGGAGAGCGAGAGAGCCCTCTCCTTCGTCCCGCGCTCAATGCCAGTCAGGGTCATCCTGCTGGCCTTCCTAAGCTTGCCATCTATCTTGAGATCCTTCGCCACGGACTCAACCAGCCGCATCGTGGGCGAGGTCTCCGGCGCCGCGAAGGTGTACTCGACGCCCCTGGCATCCAGCTCGGCCAGGCAGTCAAAGGCCTCGACCCTGCCTCCGTACACGACGGCGTGGGAGGGCAGGGCTCCCTCCCCGAGGGATCCGAGGTGGGCGGCCAGCGAGGCGGGCAAGTCCAGCACCGCGACGTCATAGCCACGCGCTCGCGCCGCCTGCACCACGGTGCGCCCGATTCCGCCGCAGCCGCCCAACACTGCCAGTAAATTGCTCAAGTCCCTGTCTCACTGATTATTTTTTGAGCATCCTATCGGTTTTCGCGATGGCCGGTAAGCTGGCTGGCGGCGCTCACCCGCGGCCAATTTTCTACGCAATGGGATTGACGGTTTTTTACGAGGAGAGGTAGCCTGCCGAGCATAAGAAAGGGGGTGTGGTATGTCGATCGATTCTCAAGCTCGGATCGTGATTGTCGGAGGCGGCATCATGGGGGTGGCGCTCGCCTATCACCTCGCCGAGGAAGGCGAGACCAATGTGATGCTGATCGAGAAGGGCGAGCTGACCTCGGGCTCGACCTGGCACGCAGCGGGGCAGTGTCCGAGCCTCGTCGGTAACTACAACCTCGCCAAAATTCATGACTACGGGAATCGTCTCTATCCCACGCTCGAGGAGAAGACCGGTCAGTACGTGAGCTGGCACGCTTCGGGCGGTATCCGTATCGCTCGCCAGCAGGCGGACCTTGACTGGTTCCATTCCATGAAGGGCATTGCGGATAACGTCGGCTTCCGCATGGAAATCATCGACCCCGTCAAAATCAAAGAGCTCAACCCGTTCTACGATATCGACGGTGTGATCGCAGGCGCCTGGACCATGGACGACGGTCACGCCGACCCCTCGGGGCTGACCAATGCTATGGCCCGCGGTGCCACCGACATGGGCGTGAAGATTGTGCGCCATAACCGGGTGATGGACATCAACCGGTTGCCCTCGGGGGAGTGGGAGGTCGATACCGAGCAGGGCAAGGTCACTTGTGAAATCGTGGTGAACGCTGCGGGGAGCTTTGCGCGGCAAGTGGCGCAGATGGTGGGCGCGGATCTGCCGATCTGCAACATGGAGCACCACTACATTGTTACCGGTGCGATTCAGGAATTTATCGACCGGGACGAGGAGTTCCCGGTGATGCGTGACCCCTACGCATCGGCCTATATCCGTCAGGAGCAGAAGTCGGGTCTGATTGGTATTTACGAGTCGGCCGGTCTGACGGAGGCTTGGAGCCCCGACGGGTTGCCACCGTGGTCCTCTGACAGCGAGTTATTTCCCGATGATCTCGACCGGCTCATGCCCTGGCTCGAGCGGGCGATGAACTGCATGCCGCCCATGTTGGAGGCGGGGATCAAGCGCATCGTGAACGGTGCCATCCCCCATTCAGCTGACGGGCCGCCCTTATTGGGACCGGTCGCCGGCATCGACAATTTCTGGCTTTGCTGTGGCTCTTCCTTCGGGATTGCTCAGGGCGCCGGCTGTGGGAAGTACCTTGCCCAGTGGATGATTTACGGCGATGCCGAGATCAACATGACGGGCTTTGATCCACGGCGCTTCGGTGATTTTGCTGATCGCGCTTATATGCACGCCAAGGGCTTCCAGGATTATGGCCTGACCTATGCCACGCCCTTGCCTGGCGAAGAATTCCCAGCGGCCCGGGACTGCCGGCTGACCCCCCTTCACGAGACTTTAAAAGCCAAGGGCGCGGTGCACACCCAGACCTTTGGCTGGGAGCGGCCCAAGTGGTTCTCCCTCGATGATCGTAAGGAGGAGCACAGCTACCGACGCAATAATGTATTCGATGTGGTGCGTGACGAATGCACAGCTGTGCGCGAACGGGTCGGGCTTATTGACCTGACCGGTTTTGCAAAATATGACGTCACCGGCGCCGATGCTGAGGCGTTTTTGAATCGTGTATTGGCCAACCGAATGCCTAGGCGCGATGGCGGTATTGCTTTGGCGCACTTCCTGTCGAAAAACGGCCGCATCCTCGGCGAGGCCACCGTGACACGGATTTCTAGCGAGCACTTTTACCTGCTCTCTGCGGCCAGTGCCGAGCTCAGAGATCTCGATCATCTGGTGCAGCAGGTACGGGCGGGTGAGCAGGTCGACATTCGCAACACCACTGAGGAGCGGGGTGTGATCGTCTTGGCGGGGCCCAAGGCGCGAGACGTGCTGGGTGGTCTGACCGACGCTTCGCTGGAGAACGCGGATTTCCCCTGGCGTACTGCGCAGCAGATTGAGATCGCAGGGATTTCGACGCTGGCCCTGCGCATCAACTATGTGGGCGAGTTGGGATGGGAGCTCCACCCGGCGATGGCGGATTTGCGGGCGCTTTATGAGGCGGTGTGGGCAGCAGGCGAGGGTCACGGCATTGCTGATTTTGGGCTCTATGCTATGAACAGCTTGCGCATGGAAAAAGGCTACCGGGGCTGGGGTGCGGAGCTGACTAACGAGGTGACCATGCTCGAGGCAGACATGGCGCGCTTCTATGCAAGCGCCAAGGACGACTTCGTGGGTAAAGCGGCCACCGAAACCAACGCGGCCCGACCATTGCGTCTGGTGTACTTCGAGGTGGAGGCCCAGGACGCCGACGTGCGCGGTGGGGAGCCGATCTTCCTTGGTGACACTTGTGTCGGTGTTACCACGTCAGGTGGCTATGGCTATGCGGTCGAGAAGAGCCTGGGTTTTGGTTACGTGCCCCCCGAGCAGGCCGAGCCGGGCTCAGTGATCGACATTGGTTTGCTCGATGCGCGCTGTCGCGCCACAGTCTTGGCTGAACCTATCTATGACCCCGCCAACGAACGGTTGGCCAGCTGATGGCGGCGTTACCCGATCGCTGTGAGGTGGTCGTCGTCGGTGGCGGCGTCATTGGTGTGTCTGTGGCGTATCACCTCGCCGATGCGGGCATTCAGGATGTGGTGCTCCTTGAGCGAAAAGAGCTGACCAGCGGCACTACCTGGCACGCGGCGGGTCTGGTGGGGCAACTGCGCACCTCGATCAACATGACCCAGCTTGCTCGCTATACCAGCCAGCTATACCGCGGTCTCGAGGAAGAGACCGGGCAAGCCACCGGCTACCGTCAGTGTGGCTCGATCTCGATTGCAGCCACCGCCGAACGGTTCGAAGAGCTCAAGCGCAGTGCTTCCATGGCCAAGGTGTTTGGGCTCGAGGTGAACGTGCTGTCGGTGGCCGAAATTGCCGAGAAGTATCCGCTAATAAAGACCGACGATCTTTTCGGCGGTATTCATATTCCCTCTGACGGCTACGCCAACGCGGTTGACATCACTCAGGCACTGGCCAAGGGGGCAAAGAGCCGCGGCGCGCGGATATTCACGGATATCAAGGTCGAGGCGATCCTCCGCGACGGAGACGAGGTCACCGGTGTGCGTACGGCTGAGGGTGAGATCCGAGGCAAGTACGTGGTGATATGCGGGGGGATGTGGTCGCGTGATCTTGCGGCCTCGGTGGGAGTGAACCTGCCGCTCCATGCCTGCGAGCACTACTACGTCCTTTTTGAGGGGGTAGAGGGGCTGAACCCCAAGCTGCCCGTGCTGCGAGACTACGACGCCTGCACCTATTACAAATACGACGCCGGCAAGTTACTGGTCGGCGCCTTCGAACCCTCGGCCAAACCCTGGGGTATGGAGGGCATCTCCGAGGACTTTTGCTTCGATGAGATCGCCGGTGATTTCGATCACTTTGAGCCAGTGCTGCATGACGCCATGAAGCGCTTACCCGCGCTGGAGCAGGCGGGCATCCAGAAATTCTTCTGCGGCCCCGAGAGCTTTACCCCCGATGTGCGTTATCACCTGGGTGAGGCGCCCGAGCTGAAAAACTGTTTTGTCGCGGCGGGGCTCAACTCCATCGGTCTGCAGTCGGCGGGCGGTGTGGGCAAGGTCACCGCCGAGTGGATTCGCGACGGCAGACCACCGGTGGATCTGTGGGAAGTGGATGTGCGGCGCAACATGGCGTTTCAGGGTAACCGCCAGTATCTTCAATCTCGGGTCAGAGAGAGCCTCGGTTTGCTCTACGCCACCCATTACCCTTACCGCCAATACGAGACTGGCCGCGGCGTGCGCAAATCCGCCATCCATGATCGACTCGCGGCGATCGGTGCCTGCCATGGCGAGGCTTATGGCTGGGAGCGACCCAACTGGTATGCCCCGGCAGGTGTTGAGCCCCGATACGAATACAGCTACGGCCGACAAAACTGGTTTGAGTACTCGGCGGCAGAGCATCGCGCTGTGCGCGAGGGCGTTGCGCTGTTCGATCAGTCGTCTTTCGCCAAGTTTCGCCTCGAAGGCCGCGACGCGGTCACGGTGTTGAACCGCGTTTGCGCCAACAACGTCGATGTTGCGGAGGGCCGGGTCGTGTACACCCAGTGGCTCAATGACCGCGGTGGCATTGAGGCAGACCTCACGGTCACGCGCCTCTCCGAGACGGCGTTCATGATCGTGGGCGGTGCCGAGACCGAGGTGCGCGATTTTTATTGGCTCAAGCGGCAGATTCCCGATGACGCGCACTGCGTGCTGACCAACGTGACGTCGAGTATGGGTGTGCTCTCTGTTATGGGGCCCAAGGCAAGGGATCTGATGCAGTCGCTGACGCCGGCTGGGGATGTGGATGGGGGCACAAGCTCTGTGGAGACCGCGCGTATGGCCGACGCGCACAACGCGATGCAGTTGCTCGTGCCGCCCGAGCAGGCGATCTCGGCCGTTGGCGAGGACTGCCGCGTGCTGCACGTGGGCACCCTGGCCCTGGTGATGGAACCGTTGGCTGACGCAACTCGCGCGGCTGTTCAGGCGGCTGGGCAGGAGCGCATCGTCATGGTGGATCCGAATTGCCGCCCGGCCGTGATGGCTGGATCACGAGTATTCGAATCGACGTTGGAGGCCGTGATGACGCGCGCCGACGTCGTGATCCCGAGGACGTTGCGGCAGG
>CAJXDE010000150.1 GCA_913052635.1 uncultured Halieaceae bacterium | reverse complement strand
CGCAGAACAGGCTCTGACGCCGGTCGAGTGACTGTCGCCAGAACCCGAACAGTTCGTCACCCAAGTGCAGGGTAAATTGTGTCGCGTTGGGGTGGAATGCCGGCTGCACCTTACGTAGGGCAATGAGGTGCTTCACCGACTCAAAGACGGCGTGATGGTCTGAAGCGCTGCTATCGAGCGCGTTCGACAACGCGCCCAGTTCCCATTGATGCCGGTTGATCGACCGATTATGGCTGGTGTGAGCCAGACGCTCGAGGTCATTGCGGGTACCCAGCAGTGAGTGGATATAAAAAGCGGGCACACCCTCGAGCCCCAGCATGATGGCGTGCGCGCACAGGAAGCGCTCGAGCCCCCATTCGTCCTTGCCGCGGGTGGTGCCCTGGAGCGCATCTCTCAATGCGATGTTGATCTCATAGGGTTTGGCTTCACTGCCGGCGGCTTGCCGCCACGAGACACGACCCCCGAACTGCTCCATCGTGGCCAGTAGCTCATCGACCTCCGCCTGCTCCAGCAAGCCCTCTACCGGGCGCAGCCCGATGCCATCATGCGACGCAATGAAGTTGAAGTAGATGGTGCCGTCCTGTGCCGGCGGCATGCTCATCATCCAGGTAGACAGGTAGCTGCTGGTGCCGGTGACCAACGCGTGCAACAAAAGCGGCGGCAGGGAGAAGTTGTAAATGCCGTGCGCCTCATTGGCATTGCCAAAGTAAGACAGGTTCTCGCGGTTGGGGACATTGGTCTCGGTGATAACGATCGCGTCTGCCTGGGCGCACTCGATGATCAGACGAAACAGTCTGATCAGCTCGTGCGTCTGGGGCAGGTTCATGCAGGTGGTGCCGCTCTCCTTCCACAGAAACGCCACGGCATCGAGCCTGAACACCCGCACCCCGGCATCGAGTAAATCGCGAATGATGCTGACGAACTCCACGACCACCGCCGGGTTGGCGAAATTGAAGTCGACCTGATCTGGACTGAAGGTGCACCACACGGCCCGCTCGCCCTGCTCCGTGGCCACAACATTCAGGAGCGGCGAGGTCCGGGGCCTGACCACGTGGCTGGTATCGAAGGTCTCATCCGGGGCAAAAAAGTAATCGTCGCCGGGGGCCTCACACTTACGAAAGTTCTCAAACCAGGCCGACCGACTCGAGCAGTGATTGAGCACAAGGTCCGCCATCAGCCGATAGTCGACGCCCAACCGGGTGATGTCCGACCAGGTGCCGAGCGCTTCGTTGACGCTCGAGTAATCCAGCACTGCAAAGCCGTCATCCGAGGTCCAAGGGTGGAAGGGCAGCACGTGCACCCAGCTCACCAGTGCACCCAATCGTTGTGTCAAAAAGCCATGGAGGGTCTTGAGCGGCGCCTCCTCACCATTCAATAGTGAGTCGCCATAGGTGATCACCGCCACATCGGTCTCGTCCCACAGGTTGCGGTGCGCCGGAGGTGGGGACTGTGCTGCACTCAGCTGTGCGGCGTCGAGTAACCGGTCAACCCAGCCGTCCAACGCGCCGTCTGACACCGCGTCGCCATAAACCGCCGCCAGGTGCTCCCGCAGCCGCTGGGATAGCGTGCTGATCATCCCCGGGCGACTTTTGGCAGCTCGGGCTCGGCAGAAAATTCCTCGTGATCGCCCTCAACCGCTGCGATCAATTCGTCAAAGATGTCGGGCATTGCACTGAATACCCGGTTCCAGGTGGGAATAAAGGGTACCTCCGAAGAACGTTCCAAAAACTGCACGCCGGCCTCGAGAATGTTCGCGGCGAACAGCTCGATCGCTTCCTCTTCCCTGTGAATGTCAAAACTCAACCCATTCATGATCGCGTCGTTGCGATACGTCTCAATCAAATCGAGCGCCATCCGATAGTAGGTGGCTTTCAAGGTCCGGAACGTTTCCTGATTGAACACCGTGCCCTGAATCGCGAGCTTGCGATAAAGCGATCGCGCGATATCGAGTGACATACGCGACAGGCCGGCGTTCTGATCATCTAGCGACAGATCCTGATGCTTGTGGTCATAGTTGTCGGCGATGTCGACCTGGCAAATCTGTTTGTTGCTGTTGCTGCGGTAGACCTCCGAGACCACGCCGATCTCAAGACCCCAATCGGTGGGGATTCTCAGATCACCCAGCAGGCGCTTTCGGAACGCAAACTCACCCGCGAGGATGTACCGGTAGCTGTCCAGATAATTAAGGTACGGCGACTCGCCGACAATGCGCTTTAGCGCGCGGATCATCGGCGTCATCAGCAGCCTGCACACCCTACCGTTGATTTTGTTTTCGGAGACCCGAGGGTAATAGCCCTTACAAAACTCATAACCAAAGAGCGGATGAGCAACAGGGTAAATCAGCCGCGCCAGCAAGCTGCGGTCATAGGTCAGGATGTCGCAATCATGCAGCGCTATCGCCTCCGCCCGGCCGGTGGCCAATGCATAGCCCATGCAGTACCAGACGTTGCGCCCCTTGCCAAGCTCCTGTGGCGCGAGACCGGCCTCCTGCAGGCGTGCATCAATGGCTTTTAAGCGGGGACCGTCGTTCCACAGCACGCGATGGCGCTGCGGCAGATCGGCGAAGAAGCTGAGTGCGTGCTGGTACTCATCCTGGGTCGCGCGATCAAGGCCAATCACAATCTGCGAGAGATAGGGAACCGATTTCAGCTCTTGGATGATGGCGGGCAGCGCGGGTGTCTTAATCTCTGAGTACAGCGACGGCAGTATCAAACCCAGAGGGCGTCGTTCACTGAACTGCAACAGATCCTGCTCCAACTCTGCGGTGGAGCGCTCCCCCAAGTTATGCAGCGTTGTGATCGTGCCGTTCTGATAAAAGTCGGCCACGGTCTTCCTCCTCCTCCATTCGCGCAATGAGCGCTTCCATCCCTTCGGCCCAGCCTGCCGGACCCACGCTATCGCTTATGACCAGTCCACCCTGGCGCCGCACGTTCGGCGGCTCGTTCACGGGGGATCGGACTAATAGCGCCATATTGGTCACCTCGAGCATCTCCACGTCATTCTCAGCGTCACCCGCAGAAAGGCTGATCGCCCCATCGAACCCGGGACGCTCCGAGCGGATCTTGCGATGCAGCCAGCTGACTGCCTCTGCCTTGCCGCCCGAGGCCAGGACATGAACAAAGCGACCGCCCTGTAGGCATCGCATGTCCAAAGTCTCAACCTGCTCGGCAAATGCTTTGCGATCCGCGGGGGTACCTAACCAGATCAGCGTCTCGCAATGCTCGCGCTGCTTCGCCCGCGCCGCGCCTTCAAGATCCAGACCCGTCACTGCAGCGACCTGCTTGTCGGACAGGTCACTGAGCGACTGGTAACGGTTGCCCCATTCGATGCTCAAAATGGCTAGCCGGCGGCGGATCATGCCGCGAGAGGAACCAAAGCTGTGGCACCAGGCATCGGCGTCACTATCTGAACCCGCAGGGCGTTCGAGACCCCAATCCTGCGGCACCCAGATCGCCGCGCCATTCTCGATGATCATAGGGCCATCGATGTCCATGGCCTGCATCAGGCTCACTGTCTCTGCACGCGTTTTGCTGGTGCAGGGAATGATCGGGATGCCGCGATCCTTGAGTGCTTTGATGCTTTCCAGCGCCTCATCAAAGGCGTAGGTGTGATGATCCAACAAGGTGCCATCAAGATCGGTATAGATCACCGCACTGCTCATGCCGCGACCTCCGTCAACCACATGCGCTTGACCGAGCGATCCGTCGCCAGTTCCCAAACAAAGTCAGCCAGATCGGGGAGTGTCTTCAGGGCATGCTCGGTCAACCGCTGGTAGTGCAAGACGAAGTCCGCCACCTCCGAGCGATTCATGGTGGGATCGCGCCTATAAGGGTGATCCTGCTGAAACTGCTCGGATAGGCGCTGCTCCTGCTGCCAGCGCCACTCGAATACCGCATCAAAGCTGGGAGCCTGCAGCAACAACAGCGCATTCAAGTTTCCAAACACACCCGCGTATCCGGTAGCGAGCTGCCGGTTGACCTCACTTCGCCATACCAGTGACGGATCCTGTTCAGCCTCCATCGGGTTTATTGGCGCCTCCAGCTCGCTCTCACTTTGAGGCGAGAGGCCAACGCACCACCCTTCAAGGAAAATTAGCTGCACAGGTGCACTCACTTGGCGCCAATGCACCATTTCGGTGCGATCATCGAGGGCTTTGTCGAATGCGGGCACGGGCACAGCCCCCCCGGCCCCGGGTTGGCGCAGCGCGGAAATCGTCTCATTCAACAGCGCCAGATCATGGGTGCCCGGCACCCCTCGGGTGGCAAACAGCGGGTGAATTGACTCCACCAACGCGGCTCTCGCGGCTTTGGTGAAGTAAAAGTCATCCAAAGACAGCACCACTGTCGAGACGCCGTAGACCTCGCGCATCACCTTAGCCATGAGCGCTACCAGCGTACTTTTGCCAGAGCCCTGACAACCGCTAAATCCCACTAGTGGCGCGAGGTCGGCGGTTTTCGCTCGTTGCGCCAGACTCCGGGTTACACCGGCATACCACCTCATATAATTATAGGCGACGTTGTCAGGCAACGACGCTTCTTGAAGAAATTCTGCCAACACTGCTTGCAGTGCCGCACGGGTGTCTTGTTCATCATCCATAATGTTCTTCGTCCACTATGTTAAACCAGTGTTGTTATTGTCACGCTATCCATCCTGATAACGCCCCCTTTCTTTGCACGCCAAGTGCACCTACGCCCGCAGGAACACCACGGATTTGTGGCTGCGCTGCGCACCCTTAGTATTAACACTGCAAACACCGTGCCTATTTTGACCGAAAACGGGCAAACGACCGTAATTCGTTAGACTGAAATGGACAAAACGCCAACAATCGCACTTCGAGTGCGGTGTGGCAGAGGTCAGGAACCATGCAAAGCGCCCTATCTGTGTACATGGGCAGCGAGGCCGCCAAAACCATCGGCGAGCAGGGTTGGCAGGCAGCCCCCTTCAGCACGCTGATTGGCGCATCGGGCGGCCCCAAGTGGCTCATCCTCTCAGAGCTGGACAAGGTGCTGGGTCAAGCGCTGTTGCTGAAGCGAGGCGAACCGATGACGTTGTTGGGGTCTTCGATCGGCACCTGGCGCCACGCCTGCCTGAGCCTCAATGATTCCGG
>CAJXDE010000149.1 GCA_913052635.1 uncultured Halieaceae bacterium | reverse complement strand
CTGCGACACACCAGTGAGCGACCTCATGGAGCGCACTGCGAACGTAATCGGCGCGAAAATAGATGCGATGCGGTGACCCGGGCTGATAATAGGGCTCAGCGGCATCGCCGATGAGCTCCGTCTTGTCAGTCTCGGCAAACTCTTGATTAAACAGGCGCATTACTTGATGCGCATCGAGTGGTTCACCAGTCGACATGTACTAGCCTGTTAACTTTCAGCCTTGCGGATGCGGTATAAAAACTCGTCGCCTTCGCGGCGAGAGATGAGCAATGCATGCCCAAGGAACTCGCAGAAGTTGGGCACATCCCGCTCAGTGGAGGGATCTGTGGCGCGAAGCGTGAGCTCTTGGCCCGGCGCGAGCCGACGCATCGCGGCGTGTAGCAACATCACCGGCTCAGGGCACTTCAAGCCAATGGCATCGATCGATTCCTGCGGTGCAGTCTCTCGCTTGGGCTCCGCCATCAACTCACTCAGCGGGCTTGACGAAGCGCAGTGTCATGCGATCACTCTCACCAATCGCGACATAGCGCTCTCGATCGGTATCTCCCGCGGCCAAAGTCGGTGGCAGCGTCCAGACACCCCGCGGATGGTCTTTGGTGTCCTTGGGATTGGCATTGATCTCGCTGCGTGCATCTAGCTCCAATCCTGCCAGCTGGGCGAGTTCAATCACCTTCTCTTCACTGACATAGGCCGTGTTTTTCATTTGCTCAAGCGACAGCCCGGCCTCACCGCGATGCTGAACAATTCCGAGCACCCCACCCGGCCTCAATGTCTCGGCAATCACCGAAAACATCATCTCTGCGTGATCAGCTCGCAACCAGGAGTGCACGTTGCGAAAGGCCAGTGCTAGATCCACTGTACCGGGCTCTGCAGGCGATACTGCGCTGGGTGGCTGTACCGCGGAGACTTCGACCGATCCATATACGTCAGCATTCTCACCCAATTTCTTCAAAAATCCCCCCAGCGAACGGCGCGCGTAGCTACCGCCATTGGGGCTAGAATGGGCCGCGATCAGCGCGCCGTTGCCGTCCATCAGGGGCGCCAGTACTTCGGTATACCAGCCGCCGCCCGGCGAGAGCTCCATAACGGTCATACCGGGGGCGATGCCAAAAAATGACAAGGTTTCCTGAGGGTGACGGTAGGCATCGCGAGCGCGATTCGCCTCGGAGCGGTGCTCACCCGATAGTGCCGCCTCCCAGTTCAAGTCGGCGTGTGCACCCATCGCAGAAAACAATAGCACTCCCGCTGCAAGCTGTCGGAAATTGATCATGATTCTCTCCTTATTCAGGTCGACCGTTTCTGTGAGTCCTTTCTAGAACCTATCCCAGTATGACGCCGCGACGGCACTATACCGTGTTGGCAGGGCTCAGGCTGAGGTGCGCTGATTGGCGATCCTCATCCCCAGCCTCGAATCTTGTCACCAGCGCTGACTAGCCGTCTACAGAATGTCGGCCCGAGCGGGGTCGCTTTGAGAGTAGCCAGCCCGCCAGCGCAGCGGTGACCACCAACATCACCACACCCAGCGTGACCCAAACCAGTTGCCCTGCGAGCCTTGCGGCCGGCACACCTACAATATCGACCGCACCCCAAAACAGCGCGATCGACGCAGTCAGCGCCAGCAGGACCGTCCGCGTGCGCTGTCGGTTTTTCATTCCTGGGCGGAGCTACCCGGCATCGGCGGCACCGTGTGCGCGACATCGGCATTTTGCCCGCGATGTCGAAGCGCGTGGTCTATCAAGACCAATGCCAGCATCGCCTCGGCAATCGGCGTCGCGCGAATCCCCACACAGGGGTCGTGTCGGCCCGTTGTCACCACCTCTGCCTGTTCACCGGCGGTATCGACCGTCTCTCCGGGAATGCGGATGCTGGAAGTCGGCTTAAGTGCCAGACTGACCCGGAGGGGCTGCCCGGAGCTGATACCACCGAGGGTCCCGCCTGAGTGATTACTCAAAAAGCCCTCGGGACTCATGAGATCCCGGTGCTCGCTGCCCCGTTGCGAGACCGAGGCAAAACCGTCGCCCACTTCTACGCCCTTAACGGCGTTAATGCCCATCATCGCGTGGGCAACATCGGCGTCAAGGCGATCAAAAACCGGCTCTCCCCAGCCAGCGGGAACGCCCTCTGCTTCAACATTAATCCGCGCGCCAACGGAGTCGCCCTGTTTGATCAAATCCTGCATGTAGGACTCGAGTTGAGGCACCAAAGCCGCATCGCCACAGAAGAAGGGATTCTGCTCCACCAGATCCCAGTCGTGGGCACTCGCACATAGCGGCCCTAACTGACTGAGATACCCTCTGATCCGCACACCATAGCGCTCTGCCAGCCATTTTTTGGCCACCGCACCTGCGGCGACCCGCATGGTGGTCTCGCGTGCCGAAGAGCGACCACCACCGCGGTAGTCACGGATGCCGTATTTACGGTCATAGGCATAGTCAGCATGAGCTGGTCGATATAGGTCTTTGATTTTGCTATAGTCTTTTGACTTATGATCCTGATTCAGCACCATCAGGCCGATCGGGGTGCCGGTCGTGACACCCTCAAACACTCCCGACAAGATCTCGACCTCGTCGTCTTCTCTCCGCTGAGTGGTGTACCGGGATTGCCCGGGTTTACGCCTGTCCAGATCGTGCTGCAAATCGGATGAGGACAGCTCGAGCCCGGGAGGACACCCGTCAATAATGCAGCCCAACGCGGTCCCGTGGCTCTCGCCAAAGGTCGTCACCGAGAATAATTTGCCAAAGGTATTTCCGGACATCAGCGCCTCCAGCATCAATTATAAGATGCCGGCGGCGTCCCAGTCCCGTAATTCCTGCGCACTGATGGCCGCAACGCCCGAACCACCCTGTGGCAGTTCGAGCCACAAGAAAGGCACCTTGGGTAATCGATCCTCAAGTGCCATCCAGGTTTCACCCACCTCCAGCAACATGATCCCGTCGGGCACCAACACTCTGGCTGCATCGCGTAGCAGGTTGACTGCCAACTCAGTGCCCTCCGCATCGGCCTCAAGCGCTATGCGGGGCTCAGCGCTGTACTCAGGCGGCAGCTCAGCCATCTCGGCTCGCGACACGTAGGGCGGGTTCGCCAACACCACGTCAGCACTGCCACTCCCGAGTGCACTCAAGAGGTCAGCGCGCAGTGCGCAGACCCTGTGAGCTCGACCATGCAGGGCAACATTTTCAGACGCCAGAGAAAGGGCCCGCTCATCGAGATCGGAGAGCAATACCGACGCCCGGGGAAAAGCCTCAGCGGCCACCAAGCCCAGACTGCCACCACCGCAGCATACATCCACAACGAGCCCGGGCTCTCGCTCTTCAGGCCACCAGGGCGCCAGTCGCTCTGCCACGACATGGGATACAGGTGAGCGTGGTATGAGTGCTCTGGGATCCGCAATAAATCGCAAACCCGCCAGATAGGCTTCTTTAAGGCAGTACGCCACGGGCAACCGCTGACGACATCGCTGTTCGAGTAGGGCCATCAGATGGGACTGCGCCTCGACAGGAAAAGGCAGATCCAACAGCGACAGTGGCTGCTCTGGAGAGAGGCCCGCTGCTCCCAGCAGCAATGCTACGGCCTCATCCGAGACGGACTCATAACCGTGCCCACAATAAACGCCCGCTTCTCGCAGCGCAGTTTCTACTTGACCCAGTTTTGTCCGGAAAGTCTGCATCGGATGTGTCTATTATTTTGGACAGTTCATGATAGGCTATTCAGTTGACGAAACGATGGTTGGGTTTGCTGGGTTCATAAGAAAAACCCTGTCAATGCGGCACTTTGGCGAAGATTCGGTAGAGAATCCATGATGCCACAGGCAAACCCGCTGGCCCCAGTCAGCAACCTGCTGAGGTACGACAACGCCGTTTTAAGGGTTTAGGACCGCCTGCTGCTGGAATCTGAACCAGTGCGCGGCTAGTACCAACCGTACACAACTCATTGGGTAGAGGTAGACATGGCAATTCAACCGTTAGCACCGCAAATCCCAACCACCCTTCCGGGCTCACTGACCGACGAAGCAATCGCTGTCAGGGGGGCCCTGCTGGATCGCGGCTTGGAAACCCCGATGACAACTAATGATTTGTCCCGCGACCAGCAGTACGATGTGATTCGCAACGCCTTTGGGGACATTATGCAGGCCTTGGGTCTGGACCTAACAGACGACAGTCTCGAGGAAACGCCGCACCGCATTGCCAAAATGTATGTCGACGAGGTGTTTAGCGGGCTCGACTATTCCCAGTTCCCCAAAATCACGGTAATCGAGAACAAAATGAATGTTGAGGAAATGGTCTGCGTCGAGGATATCGATCTGACCAGCACCTGCGAGCACCATTTCGTGACCATCGACGGTTCCGCCAAGGTCGCCTACATCCCGAAAGAGAAGGTGATCGGCCTCAGCAAAATCAACCGCTTGGTGAGATTCTTTGCACAGCGTCCGCAGGTTCAAGAGCGTCTCACGCAACAGGTCCTCGTCGCGATGCAAACCCTGCTTGGCACCGAGGATGTGGCGGTCACCATTTCAGCGGTGCACTACTGTGTAAAAGCCCGCGGCGTGAAGGACGGTAATAGCAGCACTCGCACCACGTCTCTTGGCGGCGTCTTCAAGTCCGACCCGGCATCACGGGCTGAGTTTCTCGGCTAAGATCTGCCTCACCGATGAAGACGGCAATCTGCTCAGCGATGTGCTGGGCACCGTCTTCCATGTGGCTGTGGTGAGACCCTGGCACGGTCTCGACGCGGCAGTTCGGCATGTCCGATACCGCCGCCAGAGAGGCTCTCAAGCCCCCTTTCACGCGCAAACCCTCCTCCGCGACAAGTGCTAAGGTCGGTTTTGTCATGGCCGCATAGAATGCGGAGCACATGCCGGGGCTCAACTTGACCGCAGAGGCATGATTTAACCGGGGATCATGAACCAGCGCCCAACCGTCTGCTACTTCCCGAAGCGCTCTGGGCGCCAACAGTCTGGCGCTGCTTTCCGAGAATCCGAGTCGCACTCTCGCGCTGACGAAGCCCTCGATATCTTCGAAAGTGCGGGGCTGATGGTTTGACAGCCCGCGATGATCGCGTTGCGACTGCAAGAACTGCTCCACAGCTGACTCTTCGAGGGTTGGGCGCGGCA
>CAJXDE010000148.1 GCA_913052635.1 uncultured Halieaceae bacterium | reverse complement strand
CTGACCGACACCGGATCAGCGCAGGCGCAAACCACGCGTGGTCCCACCGTTTTTCAGGATGTGCCGTTACAGCCCATTGTCATTCTTTCTGTGACCCGACTGGCCCCGTGATTCAACTCAGTATCAATCTCAACAAGATTGCGCTGATACGGAACGCTCGAGACACCCAGCATCCGGACCCCTGCGAGTTCGCGGCCGAAGTCATTCACGCCGGCGCCCACGGGGTAACGGTTCACCCACGGCCGGATCAGCGCCATATTCGCGCCGATGACTGTATGGCACTGGGTGAGTCCTCACTCGGTTTCAATCCGGACAAGGTCGCTGGGCAAAGCGCGCCGGCCGGCATCGAATTCAACATCGAGGGCAACCCCTTTGCTGCGGCGCAGCCCTCAAGCCGCGATGGCGTCAGCGATTACCCCGGTTTTCTGCAGCTCGTCGAGGCCGTGCGGCCGAACCAAGTGACACTGGTACCCGATGCGGATGATCAGCTGACCTCGGACCATGGCTTCGATATTGCCCGCGATGGGGAGCGTTTGGCACCGGTGGTCGAAAAGTTGAAGTCACTCGGTTGCCGCGTGAGCCTCTTTATGGACCCGGATCCCTCGCAAATAGAGCGCATTCCGGTGCTCGGCGCCGACCGCATCGAGCTCTATACGGAAAGCTATGCCAGGGCCCATGAGCGAGGCGAGTTTGACGCCGTACTCGCGCAGTTTCATGAGGCGGCCGCGGCAGCGACCGCCAACGGACTGGGAATCAATGCGGGGCACGATCTGAATTTGAACAATCTGCGGGATTTCCGGATCCCCAACCTGCTAGAGGTCTCGATCGGCCACGCCTTTACTATCGATGCCTTGCGCTGGGGTATTCCCGACACTGTGCGTCGATATCTTGAGACGCTTAGCGCGCTTTAGCACCAGAGCACCTTGAGCCGCAGTGAACCTATCCGCTGACGACACACCGCCCTATCAGGTCCCCCACTCCCAGGAGTCGATCAGGCTGCTGTTTCGCGACCGCCACTTACTGATTGTTGATAAACCCACCTTGCTGTTGAGCGTACCCGGCCGGCATCCGATGAACCAAGACTGCCTGCTCAATCGACTCAGCGTTTGCTATCCAGGTGTCTCCGCCGTTCATCGTCTGGATCTCGATACCTCGGGTGTGATGGTGATTCCCCGTCACAGGGAGGCACTGTCGCGGCTCGCGCGCCAGTTTCAGGAACGCAGAATCGACAAAACCTATATCGCGCGCGTTGCGGGTCACGTCGCCAAGGACGTCGGTGAATGCGACCTACCGCTCATCGCCGACTGGCCCAACCGACCCAAACAAAAAGTCTGTTTTGAAACGGGGAAACAGGCGTTAACTCGCTGGAGAGTGCTGAGTCGCGACGACAGCAGCTCTCTCCTGTTGCTTACACCCGTCACTGGTCGATCGCACCAACTGAGGATCCACATGAGAGAGATCGGGCACCCCATTTTGGGCTGCGATTTCTATGCCCCCGAGGCAGTATTGAGTGCCTCGCCTCGACTGTTGTTACATGCAACATCACTGCGATTTAGCCACCCGCTGTCGGGAGAAATGCTGACCGCCCGCTCGCCAGCACCCGCCGCTTTCTATACACCCTAAGTTTGCATTCCGAGATTTTGGCGAGATGCATTACCATGCGCTCTCGCGTTATCCGGAGAGCGACGTGGTCCTCGTCAATCAAGCGGGTCAGGAAAAGGTGATTGTGGTGAAACCGAACCACTCTGCGACCTGGCGCCATAACCTGTGGCTGCTCGCCGCGCTGGCGGTGCCGTCGTTGGGTGCGGGAATTGCTTTTGCGCTCCTGGGCGCCTGGCCTATTTTGCCGCTGGCGGGTCTTGAGCTGACTGCACTGGCCGGCGCGCTGTACTGGGTCAACTGGAAGCTCGAGTATCGGCATGTTATTCGACTTACAGAAGAGCTCATCACGATCGACAAGGGATATTTTGTGCCGAAACGCAGCTGGCGCTTCGCGCGAGAGGAGTCGGCTCTGCGTGTGGTACCCGAGACCCACCATTGGCAGGGTCCCGAACTGTCGGTGCATGACCGCCTCTCCGAGACCCGAATCGGTGACTTCCTTAACCGCGAGGAAACCCTGCAATTATTGAGTCTGCTGCGGGCAGAACTGCGTATTCGCACCCACAGCAGCGACAGTTCGATCGAGGCGTGAAACGATGACGCATTCCCATGCAGTCACAGCAACGACTGAGGGCGGCGAAAAGGTCGGTTTCATCTCATTAGGTTGCCCCAAAGCGCTGGTCGACTCCGAGCGGATCCTGACCCAGCTCCGAATAGAGGGCTACGAAATTACCCCTCACTATGAGGATGCAGGGGTGGTCATCGTCAACACCTGCGGGTTCATTGATGCCGCCAAGGAGGAGAGTCTCGAGGCGATTGGCGAAGCCATCAGCGAAAACGGTCGTGTACTGGTCACTGGCTGCATGGGTCGCGGCGAAGACGCTGAAACCATCCGCGCCCGGCACCCCAAAGTTTTGGGAATCAGTGGCCCGGCCGCCTACGAAGAGGTATTGGGGACGGTGCGAGAGGTGCTGCCACACCGTCATCAGCCCGACCCGCTGATTGATCTCATTCCGGCTCAAGGCGTCAAACTGACACCGCGGCACTACGCCTACCTCAAGATCAGCGAGGGCTGTAACCACCGCTGCCGCTTCTGCATCATCCCCAGTATTCGCGGGGATCTGGTGAGTCGCCCCATTGGCTCGGTGATGGATGAAGCCGAAGGCTTGGTGCGAGCTGGCGTGCGCGAGCTACTGGTCGTATCCCAGGACACCAGCGCCTACGGCGTTGACCTCAAATATCAAACCGACTTTTGGCAGGGCCGGCCACTGAAATCGAATCTGGAGAGCCTGGCCTCCGCGCTGTCAGAGCTCGGAATCTGGGTTCGTCTGCACTACGTGTACCCCTATCCCCATGTTGACGCGCTGATTCCGATGATGGCCGAGGGCAAGCTGCTCCCCTATATCGATATGCCGCTTCAGCACGGCGCTCAAAGCGTGCTGCAACGCATGAAGCGGCCCGCAGCCACAGAAAAAACCCTCGATCGCATCGCCCGTTGGCGGGACCTGTGCCCCGATCTGACCATCCGCTCCACCTTCATTGTGGGCTACCCCGGAGAGACCGAGGCGGAGTTTGAGACGCTCCTCGAATTTATCGAGACAGCACAGCTCGATCGTGTCGGCTGCTTCCAATACTCAGCTGTTAAAGGCGCCGCAGCGAACAACCTGCCCGATCCCGTGCCTGAGGAGATCAAAGCGGATCGCTGGGAGCAGTTCATGGCGCTCCAGCAGTCGATCAGCGCCAGCAAGCTCCAGCGCAAGGTGGGTGCGACGCAACAGATTCTGATCGACACGGTATCGGACGAGGGATCAACGGGTCGGACGCGAGCTGACGCACCCGAGATTGATGGCATGGTGCACCTGCCGGGGGTGACCGAATTTCAGCCGGGCGAGCTTGTGGAGGCCAAGATTACCGCCGCCGACGAGTACGACCTTTGGGTGTCATGACCGTCCTTAATCATTCATGAACATCATTTTGCTCGCGCCTGAGGACTGGCTAGACGAGAGCACAGTGCGGCTAGACGACCGCCGTCACGTGCACATCCGCGATGTCCTCAAGGCCGAGATGGGTGACGCCTTGCGCGTGGGATTACTGGGCGGACTGAGAGGCAGTGGCACGGTGGTCAAGCTGTCTGACGAGCACACCCGCCTTCAGGTTGATCTGGTTGATCCTCCTCTGCCCCGACACCCCTGTGATCTGATCCTGGCACTCCCCCGCCCTAAAATGCTGCGCAGAGTATTCCGGACGGCAGCTGAAATGGGGGTCGCGAACCTTTACTTGATCAACAGCGCTCGCGTGGAGAAAAGCTACTGGCAGAGCCCGCTTTTGCAACCTGATCGCGTCGACGCGGCACTCACCGCCGGGCTAGAGCGCGCAGGGGATACGGTGTTGCCACAGGTTCATCTACACCCGCGCTTCAAACCATTTATTGAAGATCAGCTACCCGGACTCATCGGATCAAGAGCGTGCTGGATCGCGAACCCGGGCACACCCGAGGTGCTGGCAACCCAGTCAGGGGAAGGGCTGATCATGCTCGGGCCGGAGGGCGGCTTTGTTCCGTATGAGGTCGAGCTGGCGCAGTCTATGGGCGCACAACCTGTGCGTTTGAGCGACCGGATACTTAGTGTCGACACGGCGGTCACCGCTGCGTTAAGCCAGTCTGCCCTAGCGAGCTAATGCTCTGCCTTAGCTCCCTCAACCGTGCCGATCGGACACACGACACCGGTCCCACCCATGCCGCAATACCCGGCAGGATTTTTGTGCAGATATTGCTGATGGTAGTCCTCGGCAAAATAAAACGTCGGGGCCGGCAGAATTTCTGTGGTGATGTCGCTATAGCCCGCTGACGTCAAAGCCGGCTGATAGGCCTCAAGGCTGGCCCGCGCTGCGGTCTCTTGCGCATCGCCATAGCAATAAATACCCGAACGGTACTGGGTGCCTATGTCATTACCCTGACGCATGCCCTGGCTAGGATCGTGATTTTCCCAAAAAGCCCCGAGCAGCGTTTCGTAGCTGACCTCTGCGGGGTCATAAACCACCAGCACAACCTCGTTGTGCCCGGTCTGGCCGCTACAAACTTCTTTATAGGTCGGGTTGGGTGTCTCGCCTGCGGCGTAGCCGACCGCGGTGGTGAAGACCCCAGGCCTCAGCCAAAACAGACGCTCCACTCCCCAAAAGCACCCCATACCAAACAGTGCCAGCTCAAGCTGCGCCGCATAAGGTGGGAGCAATGGTGTGCCTAATACGGCATGCCGGTCTGTGATGGGCATCGCCTCGTCGCGGCCCGGCAAGGCACTGTCTGCATCGGGCAGTGCGTGCTTACTGCGAATATCTATCCAATTCATGGGAATGACCTCAATATTGCGCCCAGTGGCGTGTGTTGACGTATTTCTGTCATAATAGTCGGCTATTTTGACGACGGACAGTAAATCCCGCCCGGGGGATGAGGCTACACAAGTGGTAGCCGCCCGAATGGAAAACCTGCACACGCAGGTGGCAGGGGAGGAAAAAAAATGACACAGACAAAACGCGAACCTTTCAATGCG
>CAJXDE010000147.1 GCA_913052635.1 uncultured Halieaceae bacterium | reverse complement strand
GACCTCTATGCTCCTTATGAGCAACCTCTGAATAGTTCTCTGTCAAGGAAGGTAGGGTTGGATGCCTCTACCAAATACTGCTACTTACCCACAATTGATGACGACTTAACACTGCCTAAACCCCGCTACGACAATTCCTCTGGGGGGGAATCTAACCAACTTTGCAAAGCGTCGAGAGCTGTGCGGAAATAATTTTCAGCTAAAAGCATGTGGCACGTGTCGGCCCAATGCGTGCTGTTAAGGGCTTCTGAAATGTGGTTTTCAGTTTGTGAGGGCAAAGCTGCCGGTAGCTGGGGGTAATTGCAAAACTAGCTTGAAAGTCACCTAAGTCGGAACTTGGCAACTGCAGCTCAAACCCCGCCGTAAAGACCGCTTTTTCTTTCCATCTTTTTACTATTTTTGCCACATATGTGCGTGGCTCAGCGATGTTTTGTTATCGCGTGCGCGGCGCATAAGTTTGCCTCGCCTAGGAAAATCATATTGCGTCTGCGAGATCTTTCAGGTTCGATAAGGAGCGCACGCCAAGTTGTTTGGGAGCCGCATGTCAGTTTTTGAGGACAATTCAGCAGGGGTGCCGCCCCCCCATAAGCTTAGGGACGTAGATCTCTTTGGTCCCGGCGCTGAGGAACATTGGTATGACGCCTATGCGATTCTGCATCGCGAGGCGCCGGTTCATCGTCTACCGGGAGAGGGGCTCACCTCTGAAACCGATGCATTCATCCTGAGCCGTTACGAAGATATCAATCGAGTCGTCAAAGACCCGATTCGCTACACCCCCATTACCTCTCTTATGCTGGAGCAAATGGCGGCGGCCAGGACGCCTCCTGAGGACATGGATTACATCAACATGATGATGGTTTCCATGCTGACGCTGCGCCCCACGGTCGACCTGTGGCGGGCTCATCGCAAGCAGCTTACTGACCCCTGGGTAGGCCCGGGCGCCGAGCGCCATCGCGAGATGATTACCCGCCGCGTCGACGCTTTGATTGACGACCTGCCGAGTTCGGGCGAGGTGGACTTTGTGCGAGCCTTTGCAAGGCCATTGCCACAACAGGTGATGGCGGAGGTACTGGGTTTTCCCGAGTCAGATATCCCGCAGTTGGCAGCATGGGGAGAGGCGCAGGTCATGCCCTTTGTCTACGGGGAGGGCCATTTGAATCGCCTGACCGATGAGCAATTGGCCTCACAGTTCACCCAGCTCGACGGCTTCAAGGAGTATGTCGAGGACATCGTCCGTGCCAAACGGCAGTCGCCGGCCGACGACATGATCAGCTTTTTAACGCAGGTCACTTACAGCGCACTGGATCGCAAGCTCACCGATCTTGAGATTAACGGCATCGTGTATGCGATGGTCCTAGGCGGGCTGGAGACCACTCAGTACGCGTTAGAGCAGCAGGCGCAGTTGATTTGTGATCGGCCGAGGCTATTTCCGGCATTGCAGGCCGACCCCTCACTGTTGCGGACCTTCATTGAAGAGTCGCTCCGATTGCGGGCGCCGACTCAGGGACTTTCGACTCGCTTGACCAGTCGGGATGAGCGGTTTGGCGAGGTCGACGTGCCCGAAGGCTCGGTACTACATTTACGATGGGCCGCTGCCAACATTGATCCCGAAGAGTTCGAGTGCCCGACAGATCTTCAGCTCGATCGCAAGGCGGCCAGCCGCCATCTCTCTTTTTCCGCGGGCCCTAGGGTGTGCCCCGGCGCGGGTATTTCGCGCCTCGAACAGCAAATCGCCTGGACGCGGCTCCTAGAGCGACTCGAGTCCATTAGCTACGGGTCTGACAACACCTTTTTGCATCAGCCCGGGATAATGCTGAGTACACTGCAACTCAATCTCGAATTGGTGAAAGCGGCTAAATAAAAAGGAGTCATCGATTATGGCCACGATCCTTGCACATCTTGAAGTCCATCCCGGTAAGGAAGCCGAATGGGAGGCCATCATGGCCGACATGGTCCGTCAGACCTTCGAGCAGGAACAACAGGTTTTGCGCTATGAGTACTTCAAAGGTCAGGAGCCTTTGCACTATTACTGCCTGCTCTCCTTTGAGGATAAGTGGGCGTTTTATCTGCATCAGGCCTCCGACTACCACGAGGGCCACGACTTTGAGAGTGTGCTCGCCAATGTAGAGCTCGAGTATCTTGATCCCGTGAAAGGCGCGAGCCTGTTGCCGCCCACCGAAAATCCGCCCCTGCCTGACGATGCCAGTGAGACGCTGCGAAACACCGAGCAGGTGTTTCCCATTTCGATTCCCGGGTGGTGGGTAGGGAGAGCTTGAGGCCGGGGTTTACTTTGCCTTGAACTCAATGTGCAGTGACTTCATCGCCCGCAACAGATAATGCGGGTGGTAGTTGAAGTCATTTTTACCCTCTGCGAACCACATTGAGTCGATGCGATCGACAAGCGCTTTAAACGACCAATGAAGTTCCCGCCGGGCGAGTGGCGCGCCAAGGCAATGATGTTTGCCGGATCCAAATGCCATGTGTCCGCCGGCCCGCGGGCGATCGATATCCAGAGCATCCGGATTATCAAACCGACGTTCGTCGCGATTCGCTGCGGCGAAACGGATATTGATGAGGCTGCCCGCAGGAATGGTCACGCCGCTTAACTCCACATCTTTTGCTGTGGCGCGCATCAGGCTCTGCACCGGCGACTCGAGCCGCAGTACTTCCTCAATGAAGACTTTCAGGTAGCGGTCTGGGTCAGACTGCAATTGCTCCCAAACCAGTGGGTTCTCAATCAGTAATTTTACACCCGCGGAGATCGCATTCGTCGTGGTCTCCGAGCCGCCCACAAAGGTATCGGCCATCATCTCGGCGTGGAGTTCGTTGTCGTTGAGCGGGCGCCCCCATTCGTCAATGACGGTATTCACCAGCGCACTTAGTAACGAGTCGTCTGGCTTTTCTCGCAGTCGCTCAAAAATCGGCTGAAAATAGTGTTGAGCCTCGATTTCTTTGCGAACCGAGACCAATTCCGCTTCCTCAGACTGCATCAGGCTAATGCGGTGGAAGAACGCCTCGGTCCATTCCTTGATCTGCCAGATATCGTCGGGGTTGGCGCCCATCTGCTTGCCAATGATGAGCAGTGGCAGAGGAATGGCGAACTGCTTCACCCATTCGCAGTGACCGTCGTCGATGAAGTCATCGATAAGCTGGTACGCCAGGTCGCGCACTTCATCTTCGAGCGCTTCAATTTTCTTGGGTCGAAACGCATCGTTAAAGACTGATCGCACCGCTTTATGGTCAGGGTCGTCCCGGCCGTTGAGGGTTTTGGCGGGCACCCAGCCTTCCTCTTGAAAGGTATTGCGCACCGCCAGCGCGCGCGGGCTGGGTTCTGTCGCATCGGTGAGGTAGGCAGTCTCGCTGGTAAAGTGCTCCGTATCCGTGAGGATCTGGCGCACGTCGTCAAAGCGGGTGATGACATACATACCGCTGACGGGGCAGTGATAAACGGGCGCCTCATCACGAAGCGTCTTGTAGGCATCGTAGGGGCAGCGTTGGGTCTCCGGATCAAAGAGATTGACGTCGGTCGGTGTGTTAACCGTCATAGGGGTGCCTGATTTCCTAGCAGTCATTGCTTTCGACTATAGCCCGAGGGTGAACCAGTGAGAAGCGAAAGCGATACAATCAGGTTATGGCGACACCATTACCCAACCACCCGCAGCTGCGCGGTAATTACGCTCCGATTCAGTTCGAAGCAGAATGTACTGACCTGATTGTCGAGGGCAGGCTGCCCGATGACCTCGAAGGGTCGCTTTACCGGGTCGGCCCCAATCCGAAGTTTGTGCCGGATCAGGGGTATCACTGGTTCTTCGGTGCCGGCATGGTGCATGCTTTTCACTTTGCTTGCGGGCGGGTGAACTACAAGAATCGGTGGGCACGCACCCCGAAGTTTGAGGCGGAGCAGGCGGCGGGCAAGCCGTTGCCCATGAGTTTTGCCACCGATCCGGAAACCGGCGCTATTCAATCCGATCGACGCAACGGGCTCGCTAACACCCATATCATCTGGCACGGCGACCAGCTGTTGGCTTTGGAGGAGGGTAGTCAGCCTTTTTCCATGGCGGCCGACACGCTGGCGTCGATGGGTTATGGCCATTATGGGGTCGATCTTCAGGATGCCATGACGGCACACCCGAAGATTGATCCACTGACGGGCGATCTTCATGGCTTCGGCTATATGTCGGGTGCGATCGGCAGCAAAACCATGACTTATCACGTAGTCGGTGCGGATGGCGTGGTCAAGCGGTCCGAGCGCTTTGAAGCACCCTATGCAGCGATGGTCCATGACTTTGCCGTCACGCGGGACTATGTTTTGTTCCCCGTATTTCCCCTGACCTTCGACTTGGATCGCATGGGCAAAATAGGCTCGCCGTTCGCCTTTGATGCCGGCGTTGGCGCCTATATCGGCCTTTTGGAGCGCGACGCGCCGGTGAGTGACATTCGATGGATTGAAGCGCCGGTCTGCTTTGTCTTTCATTACCTTAACGCGTGGAATGATGGCAAGCACGTGACCTTTGATGCGATCGATTTCACGGTCGCACCTAACTTCCCCGATCCCGACGGTAACTTGCCTAGTCACGCTGAAGCTCAGGGCCGCCTCACGCGATGGCGCCTCGACGTCAGTACCGGTCAGATTGATCGTGAACCACTCGTGGACCTGGCCGCAGAATTCCCCAGGATCGATGACCGATTTGCCATGGCCCGTCACCGTCACGGATTTTTGGCAACCGCCTCACAACGCCAGCGGGGCGACGGCGGCGTCTTCCACGAAATTACCCATATTGATCTGGATTCCGGCCAGCGACAAGTCTGGGATGCCGGATTCGGGAGCGGGGTATCAGAGCCCGTCTTTGTTGAGCGTTCCAAGCAAGCAACTGAAGGTGCCGGGTGGCTCCTGGCAACCGTCTATGAGCCGGACCGGCATACCTCGTCGCTGGTGGTGCTGGACGCCACGGCAGTAGCGGATGGGCCGGTCGCCACGGTGCGGCTTGATCATCGCGTGCCCTTTGGATTCCACGGTAGTTGGCGTCCTGCCAGCTAGGCATAGCTATCAGTGCGCACACAGTCGGTTTGGGTTGGCATCAGTTGGGTCTGCCTCCGAGCCACCGATCCGTCTACCGAGTGCCTGATCCCTTAGGGACTGGATACATCAGCTAAGC
>CAJXDE010000146.1 GCA_913052635.1 uncultured Halieaceae bacterium | reverse complement strand
ATCAGGTGGTCATCCTCGCGGGCGAGACGGGCTCGGGTAAAACCACTCAGCTCCCAAAGATCTGTCTAAACCTTGGCCGCGGCCGGCAATTGAGGATTGGCCACACCCAGCCCCGGCGTATTGCAGCGCGCACCGTGGCCCAGCGCATTGCCGATGAGCTCAAAACGTCGCTGGGTGGCCTGGTGGGCTATCAGATCCGCTTTAACGATACGGTCTCGGATGCCAGTGCCATCAAGTTGATGACCGATGGCATCCTGCTCGCCGAACTGACCCACGACCGAGACCTTAGCGCCTACGACACGCTGATCATCGATGAGGCCCACGAGCGCAGCCTCAATATCGATTTTCTGCTTGGCTACCTCAAACAACTATTGCCGCGCCGACCGGATCTCAAAATTATCGTCACCTCGGCCACCATCGACGTGGCGCGTTTTTCAGAGCACTTTCATGACGCGCCGGTGATCGAAGTCAGCGGCCGCACTTATCCGGTGGACGTGCAGTATGTCGGCGACACTGAAGACCGGGACGAGGGCGTGCGTCAGCAGATCGCCGACCTGCTCGGTGAAATCGAGCAGGGTCGGTTTGGCCCCCGCGGCGATGCTTTGGTGTTTTTGCCCGGTGAGCGCGATATCCGTGAACTCGCCAAGGCGCTTCGCTACAACGACCGGTTACGCGTGTTGCCGCTCTATGCGCGGCTAAGTCAGGGCGAACAAAATCGAGTGTTTCAGAGCGGCGGCTCGGGTATGCGCGTGGTGCTCGCGACCAATGTGGCGGAAACTTCGTTAACGGTGCCGGGCATCCGCTACGTGATTGATCCGGGTGAGGCGCGGATAAGCCGCTATAGCGCGCGTAGCCGCCTGCAGCGGCTGCCGATCGAGCCCATCTCCCAAGCCAGTGCGAACCAGCGGAAGGGCCGCTGTGGGCGACTCTCAGACGGCGTCTGCTTTCGGCTCTACAGCGAGCAGGATTTTCTCGGCCGCCCTGAGTTCACCGACCCGGAGATCCGCCGCACCAATCTTGCGGCGGTGGTGCTGCGCATGCTCGAGCTGGGATTGGGCGAAGTCGATCGCTTTCCGTTTATTGACCCGCCCGACCCCAAGGTGGTGCGGGACGGGTATCGGCTTTTAGAGGAATTAGGTGCGGTGTCGGCGCGGGGCAAGCTGACAGCGCTGGGGCAGCGTCTGGCCCGCTTACCAGTGGACCCGCGTTTGGGGCGCATGCTGCTCTCCGCCAACGAGCTCGGATGCCTTGCCGAGGTGCTGGTGATTGTCAGCGCGATGTCGATCCAGGACCCGCGGGAGCGACCCACCGATAAACAAACCCAGGCCGATCAGGCCCACGCCCAGTTCCAGCATCCGCGCTCGGATTTTCTGGCGTGGATCGCGCTGTGGCGCTACTACGAGGAGCAGCGCCAGGCGCTGAGCCAGAACCAGCTGCGCAAGCTCTGCCAGCGCGAGTACTTGGCCTACATGCGCATGCGCGAGTGGCGCGAGATTCATAGCCAATTGGTCATCGCTTGCCGGCAGTTGGGCTTAAAGGTGCGCCCGCAACTCCCGGTGGAGGAGGCTTACGAGTCCATCCATAAGGCGCTGCTGACCGGGCTGTTGGGCAACGTCGCCCAGCGCGACGAGGGCAAGCAGTTCAATGCCACCCGCAACCGCAAAATAGTTGTGTTCCCGGGGTCGGGTCAGTACAAAAAGCCGCCGCCCTGGCTGGTAGCTGGCGAAATCGTTGAGACCACGCAGGTGTATGCGCGCCAGTGCGGGGCCATTGAGCCCGATTGGCTATTGCGCGTGAACCCGCGGGTATTGAAGCGCAGCCATTACGAGCCTGCGTGGCAGCGCCGCAGTGGCCGTGTCATGGCCAAAGAGCGCGTCACGCTTTACGGGCTCACCATCAGCGATGGCCGCCGGGTACACTTTGGTGACATCGACGCCACGACCTCCCGCGAGATATTTATGCGCGACGCGCTGGTGACTGGCAACGTAATGAAGCCACCGCGGTTCCTGAAAGAGAATCTGGCGCTGATGCGCTCGGTAGAGGAGCTTGAGTCACGGACCCGGCGCCGCGATCTGCTCATTGAAGAAGAAGCGCTGGTGAAGTTTTACGACGAGCGTCTGGGTGAGAATTGCGTGGGCATGACCTCGCTCACTAAATGGCTAAAGGCCGATCGCGCCCGGAACGAGATGCTGCTCCTCAAGCGCGAGCAGATTCTGGTGCGCGACCCCGGTGCCGAGGTCGAGGCGCAGTTCCCGCACACCCTGCACTGGCAGGGCGTCGACTATCAGCTGCGCTATCAGTTTGAGCCCGGACGCCAGACTGATGGCGTGTCGATCACGATCCCCTTACCGCTATTGAATCGCGCGCCGCGCTATCTGTTTGAGTGGTTGGTGCCAGGATTACTGCGCGACAAATGCATCGCGCTCATCAAGGGTTTGCCCAAAACGCTGCGCAAACAGCTTGTGCCCGCCCCCGATGTGGTGGATGTCGCACTGGCAGAACTTGCCACAGAGGACAGAGACCTCTGTTCGGCCCTGAGCATCGTGCTCAAGCGACAGCGCGGTGTGCAGGTTGGGCCCTCTGACTGGCAGCCGGCTCAGCTCGAAGATTTTTACCGTATGAATGTCCGTGTGGTGGATGCCGAGGGAAAATTGCTGGGGCAGGGCCGCGATATGGCGGCCTTGGTCACGGAGTTCCGCACCGGAGAGCCTGCTACGGCCGCCCCCCAGGCCGACTCGCCGGAGCGAAAAATTGTTGAGCGCTGGGACTTTGGCGACTTGCCGTCGGTTTGGAAATCGAGGGCCGCCGGGCTCGAGGTGGTTGCCCACCCGGCGCTGGTCGCAGAGAAGGGCAGCGTTGCTGTCAGGCTCCTGGATTATCCCGGTGAGGCCGCACTGGCCCACGAGGACGGTTTGGTTGCGCTGGCAATCAAGCAGGCCAGTCAGGTGGTGAAGTCGCTGCGCAAGTCACTCCTGTCGGGGAATGAACTGGTGCTCGCGTTTGCGGCGGTAGAAATCGATCGCAAGGTGCTGGTAGAGGATGTGATCGCGGCGGTGGCCTATCAGTCGCTAAGAGCCATCGAGGCCCCGCGTTCTGATGCAGCGTTTAAAGCGTGGTTTGATGCCTTACGCAGTGACTGGCACGCCGAGGCTATTGCACTTGGCGAGCAGCTGGCGGTGGCGCTCAAAGCGTGGAGTGCGGCGCGGACTGCCGCGGCTAAGTTGGGCACGGATTATCAGGATAGTCAGGAGGACTGCTGGGCCAATATGCAATCGCTGTTGTCGCCCCGTACGCTCCGCTATGCCGGTAGCGAGTGGCTGCGGGAGTACCCTCGCTATGCCAAAGCGGCAGAGCACCGGATCAGCCGCCTAAAAGGACAATTCCTGAAAGATCAAAAGGGACTGGAGATGCTGACTCCGTGGCAGGATACGCTTCTGGCCGCGGCGGAGGTCTATCCAGGGCTTCTCAGGCTTTGCGCCGAATCAGATCAGTACCGCTGGATGCTCGAGGAATTTCGGGTGTCACTGTTTGCGCAGCAAATGAAAACACGCCTTCCGGTTTCCGGTAAACGCCTTGAACAGCAGTGGCTGAAAGTGCAGCAGTGGATCGAGCACAATCCGCGGTGACCCTTTCAGAACACCGACTGGACTGGTGACCCCAGCGGTCAATAGAGTTAAAGTAAACTGATCAGTCATGCTGGCGTAGCAATCAGCGTCAGCGAGACAAGGAGCCGAGAGAGCTCAATATGATGCGGTACGCCACAATCCGTTTCCCACACTCCTTTGCGTCAATCGCGAACCGTACAGCCCGTGTGTCGCTGCTAGCGCTTGCGCTCATGGTGCCTATCGTTGAGGCGCAAACGCAGGAAGAGATCGACCCCTGGGAAGGCTACAACCGATGGATGTTCGATTTTAACGGTGACACCGACCGTTGGATAATCCGACCCGTGGCCAAGTGCTACGACGCCATCATGCCCGAGTTCGGTCGCGTCGGCGTAAACAACTTCTTCAACAACTTCTATGACTTCAACGGCGTGTTGAATGCACTTCTGCAGGGACGGATCGAGCAGGCGGTAAACAACACGTTCCGCGTGGTTGCGAACTCGACCATTGGTCTTTTCGGTTTGTTCGATGTGGCGTCGACGGCGGGCATTCCGCGCTACGAGACTGATTTTGGCCACACTCTCTCGATCTGGGGCGTGCCCCGGGGCAATTTCCTGGTACTGCCGATCATTGGGCCAAGCACCGTGCGCTCAGGCTTTGGTTCGAGTATTGATGCATACATTTCGCCCCCTGGCCAGATGATGAATGATCAGGCCTACTGGGGCCTGCGCGCGTTTAACGTGCTCGACATTCGCGCCGGACTGCTCGATGCCGAGGAGATCATGACCGGCGATCGCTACGTCTTCTTCCGCGACGCGTACCTGCAGAGCCGCGCCGCACTGGAAGCCGGTGGACAGGTCAAAGACGACTTCTCCGAGTTTGACAGTGACTGGGACGAGGACGAATTCTGATGCGTCGCCAGCGGTGGATTCAGCGCTGCTGACATGACTCAGGCGGGTTCGGTGTTGGTAGTCGATGATCAGGCGGATCGCGCGTCTGCACTGGTCGCCGCATTGGATGACCCGCACCACCGCTATGAGATCACTCCCGAAGCCCCCGATATCGAGGCTGTACTCGGCCCGGAGAGCCCCTGGGATTGCGTGATCTGCCACGTGGAGTTGCTCAATGTGTCTTGGGCGTCGGTGCGCCGCGTGATGCGTAATTTCGATGTACAAGTGCCGGTGCTGGCAGTGAGTGACCACCGCGACATGGACAGCATGACCACCGCCCTTGGGTTGGGCGCGGCGAGTTTTTTTGTGAATCCCGCCGAGAAACCCGGTCTGGTGAGGCGCGCTATTGAGCGCAGCGTGCATCACCGGCAACTGCAGCGCGATCTCGTCGAGTCCAACGAGAACCTGGAGCGGGCCAACACAGAACTTAGCCACTCGCTGCGCATTCTCGAGCAGGATCAGGCGGCGGGGCGTCAGGTACAGAAAGCGATGTTCCCTGCGCACTCCCTGAAGGCGGGGAATTACTGGTTTAGCCACCGCATCCTGCCCTCGCTCTACTTGAGCGGCGATTTCACCGATTACTTTGAGGTCGGCCAGAGCAAGGT
>CAJXDE010000145.1 GCA_913052635.1 uncultured Halieaceae bacterium | reverse complement strand
GCACTGGCGGCACTGGAGGGCAAGTCGGCGGCGACCCTGAAACACCTGCGCGCCATGGCACCTTCCGTATTACGTCATCGCTTACGGCGTGACCCGCTGGATGAGTCCAGTGCAGATATCCGGGTAGAGCGGGTCATTGCAGAGTTGTTCCAAGAGTCTGTTGACGATGGTGGCAACTGAAACAATCTCACCCTGGGCGGATGCTGAGTGGGCCGCGGCGCTGATTGCACTGACAGGCGAAACGCTTGGCGGCGTCCATCTGCGATCTCCGCCGGGTCCGGTGCGTGACTACTGGCTGGAGCGCGTCAAACAGCTCTCCAGGCAGGACCCTATTCGCAAAATCCCCGCCAATATTCCGGAAGGTCGGCTGCTAGGCGGCATCGATCTGGGTGCGACGCTGCAACACGGCAAGCCCATCGCTGAAACCGGCATGCTCGGAGAATGTCACGGGCATATAGTCATCGCGGCGATGGCGGAGCGTTTGCCTCGCAATACCGTGCACCACTTGTGTACCGCCCTCGACCACGGTGCCATCACCTTGGCACGGGACGGCATCGAAGCCGAGACGCCGGCGCTTATTGCGCTCATTGCCACCGACGAGGGTACAGAGGACGAAAGCGCCCATGCGGCCCTCATTGATCGGCTCGGAATCGCGTTAGATATGACGACGCTGGGAATCCACGATGTCGACGACGAGATCTTTCGCCGCCGTGACGTTGAACGCGCGATCGATGCGCTCGCCTGCATGACCATAAGCGAGGAGCACCTCACGGCACTGGCGACGCTCACCGCATCACTGGGCATTGATTCGCCGCGCCCTACTCTAGCTGCCGCGAAGGTGGCGCGCGCGTCCGCGGCACTCAGACAATCTGAAGTCGTTGAAGAAGAGGACGTGGCGCGCGCGTTACGGCTCTGCCTGATTCCTAGGGCGCAGCAACTCCCGGAGATGGCCGAACCGCCGCCAGAGCCCGAGCCCGAACTGGAACAAACCGACGACGCCGAATCACCCCCTGCACCAGAGCAACCGCCTCCCGACGAGGAACGCCTTCTCGAGGCAGCGCTGGCCCAACTCCCTGCAGGATTGCTGGAACAGCTACAGACTCGATCCGCGCGACTTCGTCAGAGCAGCACCGGCAGCGCCGGCGATCAGCACCGGCATCAGACGCGGGGCCGGCCAACGGGTGTGTTTCGTGGTGATCATCGGCGCGGTGGCCGGGTCAATATTCTTGCAACGCTGCGCGCCGCGGCCCCCTGGCAACCGCTGCGGCGGCGAGAGCGGACTGCGCGAGATAATCAAACACCACCGCGTCACTTGCAGATTCGACCTGACGATATTCACCTGACGCGGTTTCAGCAGCACAGAGAAACCCTGACCCTGTTTGTCGTCGATGCGTCGGGCTCAGCCGCATTGCAACGGCTGGCAGAGGCCAAGGGCGCCGTTGAACTGTTGCTTGCAGACTGTTATGTACGTCGGGATCAGGTTGCGCTGATTGCCTTCCGCGACGAACAGGCCGAACTCCTGTTGCCCCCAACACGATCGCTGGTGCGCGCCAAAAAGACGCTGGCTGCGCTGCCAGGAGGTGGCGCTACGCCCATGGCCGCAGCATTGGATCTCACCCGCGATATGGCGGAAAAGGCGGGCAAACAGGGCACCACCATGCAATACGTGATCTTAACCGATGGCGCGGCCAATGTTGCCCGGGACGGAACCCGCAGTCGGGAGGCCGGCACGGCAGACGCACTGGCTGCAGCCCGGATGCTGGCGATGAGCCCTTCAAGCGGCCTGGTGATCGATACCGCGCAGCGACCGCAACCCCGCGCCAGAGAACTCGCTGATACCCTGCGCGGCACCTACCTTGCCCTGCCTCAGGCAGACGCGCAGACGCTGAATCGCGCCATCCGCGCCGCTACCCCATGACCTCGCAAACAGCGTGGCACGCGGTGGCTGAGTTCTGGCCGCGGGCGGAGACCAGCCGCTTTGTGCGGGTGGGCAATATTGATTTTCATGTGCAGATCAGTGGCGCCGGAGAAGACCTCCTCCTACTCCACGGCGCAGGCGCCTCTGCTCACTCCTTTGCCGGACTCGCAGCCCGGCTGAGCAAACGCCATCGCGTGATCGCTCCCGACTTGCCGGGTCAGGGCTTCACCACGTTGTTGCCAGTCGAGGCGGTAGGACTTGCCCCCTTTGCCGATTACTTGCGCAAACTGATGTTTGCTCTGGAGGTCAAGCCGCGCTGGATCATCGGTCACTCTGCGGGTGCAGCACTGGGCGCCCAATATGCTTTGGATACAGACGCACGGCCCAAGGGCATGCTCTGCATCAACGCCGCGTTCATTCCGTTTGGCTCGATCGCGGCACCAATATTTAGCAAGACCGCGAAATGGTTGGCCCGCAGTCAATGGTTGCCCAAGGCACTGGCCTCCCCCGCCCTGCGCTGGCGGGCCACCGGTTCGATGCTGGCGGACACCGGATCGGCAGTGGATCCCCTCATGAGTCGCTGCTATGACACCTTGCTGGGCAACCCCGACCACATCGCAGGCACCCTCAGGATGATGGCGGGATGGGATCTCCCTCCTCTACTGCGACGGCTGCCCTCACTGCAAGCGCCGGTTTGGCTGGTCGCCGCCGAGGGTGATCGAACGATTCCTCCGGAGCGCAGCAACTCGGTGGCTCAGGACTTGCCCCTTGCCCGCTCGGTGCGCATCCCCCATCTCGGGCACCTTGCCCACGAGGAAAATCCGGATATTTTCGATGCGCTTTTCGAGGAAATGGTGACCAATACCGGGACATGACTGCCCCGTGACAGGCTAAAAAGAAAACTGTGCACCCTCCACAAGCACTGCTACACTGTCATATATAACTGACAGTTTAAGTGTCTTTTTTATATGAATATCGCGGAATCTGCGTTTCGTTCATTGGAGACGACTGACCACCGACCCACGGCACTCGTGATTGGAACCGGGTTTGGCGGTCTTGCGGCTGCCATCCGCCTGGGCGCCAAGGGCTACCGGGTCCACATGCTCGAAAAGCTGGACGCGCCGGGTGGGCGTGCCTATGTTTACCATCAGGACGGCTTCACCTTTGACGCCGGACCCACCATTGTCACCGCGCCCTTCTTACTGGAAGAACTATGGGCCCTATGCGGCAAGCGCTTTGCCGATGACGTTGAACTCAAACCCATGGATCCGTTTTTCCGGCTCCGTTTCGACGACGGCCGCATCTTTGACTACTCAGGTGATAAGGCACGCAACATTGAGCAAATCAAAAACTACAATGAAGCCGATGCCGAGGGCTACGAGCGCTACCTGAAAGCCAGCGAGGAGCGTTACAAAGTCGGTTTCGAAGGCTTGGTCGACAAACCCTTTGACTCGCTGCTCGCACTATGTAAGTTCATGCCACAGCTCATTCGGCTCCGGGCTGATCGGAGCGTCTACAAACTCGTATCGCGCTATATTCGCGATCCGCAGCTCCGCATGACAATGAGTTTTCACCCGCTACTGATCGGCGGCAACCCCTTTTCGGTCACTAGCGTCTACACACTGATCTCATTTTTGGAGCAGCGTTTCGGCGTTTGGTCCGCCATGGGCGGCACCGGCAGCATCATTAAAGGCATGGCCGGACTCATTGAAGGTCAAGGCGGCAAAATCGAGTGCAATGCGGAAGTCGAGGAAATTCTGGTAGATCAGGGAACAGTGCGCGGCGTGCGGCTGGCAGATGGCCGAACACTGCACAGCGATCTAGTGGTCTCCAACGCAGATGCTGCCTGGACCTACCGACACCTGATCAAGGCGGAACATCGCAAACGATGGACAGATCACAAAATCGACCGCTCACATTTTTCAAACGGATTATTCGTCTGGTACTTCGGCACCAAGGGACAGTACCCCGACGTACCCCATCACTCTGTGATTCTGGGGCCACGCTACAAAGGCCTGCTGGACGACATCTTCAAGCGCAAAGTGCTGGCTAATGACTTCAGCCTCTACCTGCATAGACCCACAGAGACCGACCCTTCGCTTGCCCCGGAGGGCTGCGACACGTTTTATGCCTTGGCACCGGTACCCCACCTCGATGCGGATGTGGATTGGCCCACCTATGCCGAGACCTTCAAAGAGCGCATCCTCGCTCGACTGGAAGAGACCATGCTGCCAGGCCTGCGCGATCGCATCGTCACATCCAGACTGCTGACGCCGCAGGATTTCCATGACCGACTGAACTCGGTTAAGGGAGCCGCCTTTGGTTACGAGCCGCGGATTACACAGAGCGCCTGGTTCAGACCACACAACCGCAGCGAGGATATTAAGGGCCTGTATCTTGTCGGCGCGGGCACCCATCCCGGTGCCGGCATGCCGGCAGTGATCTCTTCCGCAAAGGTAATCGACCAGTTGATCCCTGCAGCCGTGACCCAACGTGCGTAACGACCACCAGATCATGACGCCCCATACCGACATGAGCGAATGTCGGCGGTTGCTCTCGCATGGCTCCAAGTCCTTCTATATCGCCTCTCATTTTCTGCCGCGAGCACTTCGGGAGTCAGCATCTGGTCTCTACGCGTTCTGCCGCATCGCTGACGATTTGGTGGATCTCGGTGATGACCCCCGCCAGGCGCTGGTGACTCTTCATCGGCGCCTTGACCTGATCTATGACGGTCGGCCCGAAAATCACCCCATCGACAGGGTTTTAAGTCAGATCGTAACCGACCACAAACTCCCACGAGGGCTACTCGATGCCCTGCTCGAGGGCTTTGAGTGGGATACTGACGGGCGGGATTACCACACGCTGGCGGAAGTCTGTGACTACGGCGCCCGTGTGGCAGGCACTGTCGGCGTCATGATGGCGATTCTGATGGGGGTCAAAAATCATGCGACGCTGGCCCGCGCCGCCGATTTGGGCGTGGCCATGCAACTTACCAATATCTGCCGGGATGTGGGCGAGGACGCCCGCGCCGGGCGGCTTTACCTGCCGCGCGACCTGATGCGGGCCGCCGGCATCGACCCCGATGCGTTTCTCCGCAACCCGACACCCAGCACTCAACTAACGGAGGTGTTAAAGCAGGTTCTCGCAGAGGCCGAGCGACGTTATGAGTTAGCAGACGAAGGCATCCGCCAACTGCCTCGCGGTTGCCGGCCCGGTATTCTGGCCGCCCGCCGCCTCTA
>CAJXDE010000144.1 GCA_913052635.1 uncultured Halieaceae bacterium | reverse complement strand
TTCACACCCTGGGTATCAAAATCGTTATCGGAACAAACCACTGTTACCGGCATATCGTCCTCCCGGGCCAGTCCGAGCACATCGGGCAAATAGTACTCTGATTGAGCATTGCGATTATCCACTCGGTCTAGCCAAGCACCCAACTGCTCGGCATTGGCCGCAAGCACCCCCGTGTGAATTTCCTGCAGGGATCGCTGCTCACTCGTGGCGTCTTTTTCCTCCACCACGGCGACAAAGGCACCATTGTCGTCGCGCACCACCCGGCCATAGCCCGAGGGATTGTCGAGCGTGGCTGACAACATGGCGATACCTCGATCGGCCGCGGCCACAACACCTTCTAGGGCGTCTTTTGTGATCAGCGGGACATCGCCAAAAAGCACCAGTACTGTGTTCGTGGGGTCGCAGGCATCCATCGCTTGTTGCACCGCGTGCCCCGTACCCAGCTGTTCAGCCTGCAAATGGCATTGCACATCGGACGCACTTACCGTCGCCTCTACCGCCTCGGCGCCATGACCCACGACCACGTGGATGCGTTCAGCGTTCAGGGCTCGGGCGGTTTGCAGCACGTGCGCCACCAGCGGCTGACCCGCGAGGGTATGGAGCACTTTAGGGAGCGAGGATTGCATCCGGCTGCCCTGTCCGGCGGCCAAAATGATCACTTCCAGCATGCAGGTATCCGCTCAGGCGGCTAAGGAGGGCTCATCATTAACAACCACAGGGGGTTTGCAAGCGCAGACGGGAAGATGCGCAAACAAACACCAAAAAAAGCGGGTTTTGGGGCTGTGTGGTCTGCTTAACCGCGGCCGGCGCGGTTTTTGAGTTTGCGCAGCGCGACGAGCTGTGCGGTCGCTTCTGCAAGCTGTGCGGAGGCGCGACCGTAGTCGATCTCACCCTGTTGGTTCGCCAGCGCGTCCTCTGCATCTTTGCGCGCGTTCTCGGCCGCGGCCTCGTCGATGTCGTCGGCACGCACCGCCGTATCGGCCAGGACAGTCACGACGTCACCCTGCACCTCAAGGAAGCCACCAGAGGCGTAGTAAACCTGTTCTTCTCCGCCCTGCTCAACGACCCGGATAGGCCCGGGGATCAGACGAGTCAACAGCGCAGCGTGCCCGAAAGACACGCCGAGCTCCCCCTCAACGCCGGTGGCCACCAGCAGCTCAACGGCACCCGAGTAAATCTGGGCCTCTGCACTGACAATGTCACACTGTAAGGTTGTCGCCATGACTCAATCCCTCGCCTGCTTTACAGCTTGGCGGCTCTCTCCACAGCCTGCTCGATCGAGCCCACCATGTAGAAGGCCTGTTCGGGCAAATGGTCATACTCACCTGCAAGAATGCCTTTGAAGCCGGCAATCGTGTCTTTCAAGGAAACGTAGATGCCAGGTGAGCCGGTGAAGACTTCTGCCACGTGGAAAGGCTGTGACAGGAATCGCTCGATCTTACGAGCCCGGGCCACGATCAGCTTGTCTTCCTCAGACAGCTCATCCATACCCAGAATCGCGATGATGTCCTTCAGCTCCTTGTAGCGTTGCAGTACCGTCTGCACGCCTCGCGCGACCTCGTAATGCTCCTGGCCAATGATCAGCGGATCCAGCTGCCGCGATGTGGAGTCGAGCGGATCTACCGCGGGGTATATCCCCTTTGCGGCGATGTCACGACTTAGTACCACCGTCGAGTCGAGGTGGGCGAAGGTGGTCGCCGGCGAGGGGTCCGTCAGGTCATCTGCCGGTACGTAGACCGCCTGAATGGAGGTGATCGATCCGGTCTTGGTGGAGGTAATGCGCTCCTGGAGAACACCCATTTCTTCCGCCAAGGTCGGCTGATAGCCCACGGCAGACGGCATACGGCCCAATAGTGCTGACACCTCGGTACCCGCCAGGGTGTAGCGGTAAATATTGTCGACAAACAACAGGACATCGCGGCCTTCATCGCGGAACTTCTCCGCCATCGTCAAACCGGTCAGGGCCACGCGAAGACGGTTACCGGGCGGCTCGTTCATCTGGCCGTACACCATCGCCACCTTCGACTTGTCCATCTCTTCCACATTCACGACGCCGGATTCCTGCATCTCGTAGTAAAAGTCATTTCCTTCACGGGTCCGCTCGCCCACGCCGGCGAACACCGACAGGCCTGAGTGCTCGGTGGCGATATTGTTGATGAGCTCCATCATGTTCACGGTCTTGCCGACACCGGCGCCCCCGAACAGGCCGACCTTACCGCCTTTGGCAAAAGGACAAACAAGGTCGATCACCTTGATACCGGTCTCGAGGAGCTCATCAGACGCAGCGAGCTCTTCATAGGTGGGGGCAGCGCGGTGAATAGCAGAACGCTCCTGCTCACCAATCGGGCCTTTCTCATCAATGGGATTGCCCAACACGTCCATAATCCGACCCAGCGTCTCTGTGCCCACTGGCACCGAAATCGGTGCGCCAGTGTTTTCCACGTCCAGACCGCGGCTCACGCCCTCGGAAGGGCCCATGGCAATCGCGCGCACCACACCGTCGCCGAGCTGCTGCTGCACTTCGAGCGTGAGTCCTTTGTCACCCACCATCAGTGCGTCATACACCTGGGGCACGCTGTCACGGGGGAACTCCACGTCGATGACGGCGCCGATAACCTGTACGACCTTTCCGCTACTCATTTTCCGGTCCTCGTTTCACATTCTGTACAGCGGTCTCACCGCTGCGTGCTTTCATTCCAGAGAAGCGCCTAATCAACCGATGGCTGCGGCGCCCCCCACAATCTCTGCCAACTCCTGCGTAATCGCAGCCTGGCGGGCTTTGTTGTAGACAAGCTGAAGTTCTTCGATCAGCTCGCCCGCGTTGTCCGTGGCGTTTTTCATCGCGATCATGCGCGCCGCCTGCTCACAGGCGCCGTTCTCGACCACTGCCTGATACACCTGCGACTCGATATAACGCACCATCAGGGCGTCCAGCAGCTCACGCGCATCGGGCTCGTACACATAATCCCAATGGTGAGACAGCGTTTCGTTTTCTTCTGCCTTCAGGGGCAACAGCTGCTCTACCTGAGGCGCCTGGGTCATGGTGTTCACAAATTCGTTACTGGCGAGGTACAGCGCGTCAATGCGACCTTCGGTATAGGCATCCAGCATGATGTTCACGCCACCAATCAGATCCTCGAGCGAAGGTTCCTCACCAAGGTCTCTCACCGACGCTGTGACATTGCCGCCCACACTGGCAAAGAACCCTGCTGACTTGGCGCCAACGAGACAAAGCTCGACTTCAACGCCTTCGTCCTGCATCGCCTTCATGGACTGAATGGCTGCCTTAAACAGATTGATGTTCAAGCCGCCGCACAGCCCGCGATCTGTCGAAACAATGATGTACCCCGCCCGCTTCACCTCGCGCTCTTGCATGTAAGCATGGCGATATTCGGGCGTGGAGTTGGCAATGTGGCCTACAACGGCGCGCATGCGCTGCGAATAGGGCTTGCCCAGCTCCATGCGGTCCTGGGCGCGGCGCATTTTGCTTGCAGCCACCATTTCCATCGCGCTGGTGATCTTTTGAGTACTTTGAATACTAGAGATCTTGGTGCGGATTTCCTTACCGACAGCCATGCGTGCTTACCAGGTTTGCGTCGACTTGAAGGTTTCAATAGCAGACTTGAAGGTAGCCTCGCGGTCGTCATCCCAACCGCCGTCAGCCTCGATCGCCTGCATCACATCAGCGCACTCGGATCGCATGTAACCCAGCAGGGCCGACTCAAAGTCACCAATTTTGGCGACCTCGACATCCTGCAAATAACCTTCATTACCCGCGTAGAGCAACACGCCCATCTCGGCAATTGAAAGCGGTGCATACTGCTTTTGCTTCATCAGCTCGGTAATACGCTCACCGTGTTCCAGCTGCGCCTTGGTGGCGTCATCAAGATCCGACGCGAACTGCGAGAACGCGGCCAGTTCGCGGTACTGTGCCAGCGCCGTTCGAATACCGCCTGAAAGCTTCTTCACAATCTTAGTCTGCGCAGCACCGCCCACACGAGAAACCGAAATACCCGCGTTCATGGCTGGGCGCACCCCAGCGTTGAACATATCCGCCTCAAGGAAGATCTGGCCGTCGGTAATCGAGATCACGTTGGTCGGTACAAACGCCGAGACGTCTCCCGCCTGCGTTTCGATCACGGGCAGAGCGGTGAGCGAGCCTGTCTGGCCCTTCACTTCGCCACCGGTAAATTGCTCTACGTAGTCAGCATTCACTCTCGCTGCCCGCTCTAGAAGACGCGAGTGGAGATAGAAAACATCACCGGGGTAAGCCTCACGGCCGGGGGGCCGACGCAAAAGCAACGAGATCTGTCGATAGGCAACCGCCTGCTTCGATAGGTCGTCATAAATGATCAGCGCGTCCTCACCGCGGTCGCGGTAGTACTCACCCATGGTGCAACCCGCAAACGGCGCGAGGTATTGCATCGCCGCCGGATCAGAAGCGTTGGCGGCCACCACGATCGTGTGGTCCATCGCGCCGTGCTCTTCGAGCTTACGGACCACTGATGCAACGGATGAGGCCTTCTGGCCGACCGCCACATAGATACACTTAATACCGGTACCCTTTTGGTTGATGATCGCGTCGACTGCAATGGCGGTCTTGCCCACCTGGCGGTCGCCAATAATCAGCTCGCGCTGACCACGACCAATCGGCACCATAGCGTCGATCGCTTTCAAGCCAATCTGCACCGGCTGGTCAACCGACTGTCTGGCGATCACGCCCGGCGCAATCTTTTCAATGGCGTCGGTCTCGGTGGTCTCGATGGCACCCTTGCCATCAATCGGGTTGCCGAGAGAGTCCACAACGCGTCCCTGCAGCGCCGGGCCAACCGGCACCTCAAGAATCCGCCCCGTGCAGCGACAGGTCTGGCCTTCGGCCAGCTGCTTGTAGTCGCCCAATACCACCGCGCCCACCGAGTCACGCTCGAGGTTCAAGGCCAGGCCGTACACACCGCCATCGAACTCGATCATCTCGCCGTACTGGACCTCTGTCAGGCCATGGATGCGAATAATGCCGTCCGTCACCGAAACAATAGTGCCCTCATTGGTGGCCTGCGAAGTGACTTCAAGCTGGTCGATACGCTGCTTGATCAGGTCGCTAATTTCCGAGGGGTTGAGCTGTTGCATGACCTATTCCTCTGTCATTGGGTCAGCGTGCCCGCCA
>CAJXDE010000143.1 GCA_913052635.1 uncultured Halieaceae bacterium | reverse complement strand
GATTCCCTTCGTGCGATTGCGTCCAGCCTCGCCAATTGGGACACCGGGGTAGTCAGGTGCAGCCACCTGCACCTGCGTGAATATGTTTTGATACTCTCTCATAACGTTATTCCTCCTTAGTACCAAACCGGCAGTTCCAGCCACCAGTTCCACCACTCTGGCCAGCCGCGGGTCCAGAACGGTCCGCTGATGACAATGCAAACTGCACTCCAGAAGGCAGCCGAGATGGCAACGAACACGCCGAGGCGGTGGATGCCCAGGGCCCCGATGGAATAGCCGATATCGTCGCGGAAGAACGTATTTTCATGCTCGCCGGTTTTGACAGTCTCGCCCTTACGGGGGTCAGTGGCCATCAGGATCAGTGAGCCATGCATGGATAACGCCAACGCCGTGGTGAAGAAGAATGTCACCGCGATCATGTGCGCCGGGTTGTAGTGGAAGTGAAGGAACTGGTAACCCACGTTGGAGACCCAGTCGAGGTGACTGAGAATGCCGTAGGGGAAGCCGTGGCCCCACGCGCCTAGCAATACCGGGCGGACGATTACCAGCGTCACGTAAGCTAGTATCGCGAAGCTGAAGGCAAATGGAATGTGCAAGCCCATGCCTAATTTTCGCGAAATCTCAACCTGGCGCATCGCCCAGGATGCAAACGCAAGCGTGGCGCAGATAGTGATGATCTGCCAGAGACCACCCTCCATCAGTGGCGCGAGGGCCAATCCATAGGACAAATCCGGTGGTGCAATGTTGATTTGCCAGATGTTCCACGTCGGACCCATGGCCGCTCCGTAGACCAGCAGTCCGGTACCCAGACTGGCAAAAAACAGCGTGGTTACGCCAAAGAAGCCGACCCAGAAGGGACCTATCCAGAAATCGAATAGATCACCCCCGAGTAGAGTCCCTCCCCGGACGCGATACTTTTTCTCAAACGTCAGCATCGACATGACATGACTCTCCCTTTATGGCGCAAGCGCCAGTTTTCAAACAACTTCCCCGCGACCCGTGCGTCCTGCTGGGGTCGCGTGGACTAAATCCTCATAAAGGCATAGGGCGTTAGGCTGTATGCCGCGCGCCGCGCCTCCTGCCAGCAGCTATCCGTGCTGCTGCCCCGCTGCAAAGTGAGTGACTTCAGTACCGCCGCGAACAGGAACCACGTGAAAACCATCACAAACAGCATCCGGAACTGCATTTGCTCCCAGATACTGTGTGGCCCATCGCTTGTTTTGTTATGTGTTGCCATGAGTCCTCCCCTCCCCAAAGGGTGTTTCTGTCACTATCGAAGTCGTGCTTTTATTCATGCTGCATCTCCAAATTGCAGGCTTTCGCTTGCGTGCTGAACATGCTCAATTTCTACTGTGGCGACGCCCGCCGCCCGGGCTACCTGCTCTGCGGCATCCCGTAGTCGCTTGGCCGCTGAAATCCGGACCAGAATTGGTTGCGCTGCGACGATGCGGTCGAGACCGTTCTGAGCGGTATCAGCCCATAGCAGGGTCTCTGCTGCGCGCGCGGGCGTGGCTTCGACCTTGTCAAGATCGGTGCCCAACGGCAGCACGTTAAAGAGGGCGTCGAAGAGGGCGTTGCATACTTCCTGCACCAGATAGCAGGTGCCGGCATAGCCCATAAAGGGCGTACCCGTGTGTCGCCGGATAATCGTGCCGGGCAGTGAAGCGGGAATGTAGACGCTCTTGTTGCCCGCTTCGTTGACATACATGCGCTCGTTGTAGCCGCCGAAGACCAGCAGCGCCCCAGATTGGTGAATGGCGTCGCGGACTTCCTGGTTATCGGGCTTCACGCCGGCTTTGCGCGAGAAGTGGAAGGCGCAGGGGAGACCCAGCTCGCCTTCGAGAAAATGTCGCAGTCCCCGGGTATAGGTTTCTGTTGCCACAACACCAAAACTGGCCGTGCCAAAGAAATCCTGCGTCACTGAGCGCCACAGATCCCAGACGGGTTTCAACGTGGTGTGCTTTTCCTGCTCAATAAAGGGCTCTGGGTCGAGGTCCAGCTCTTCGCCTAGGGCGCGGAGGAATTTGGTGGTGCTATCCAATCCTATCGGCGCCTGGAAGTAGGGTGTTTCCAGCGCCTCGCAGAGCTTGCGGCCATATTCGCGGTACAGGCACACATTCGCATCGGCATCGGCCAGTGACACCACGTCGTCCAGCGGGCAGCCCAGCGGGAAAATCATATTGATTTCGGCACCGATGCCCTCTACCAGCCGCTGAATCTCGGCGAGATCGGAGGGGGTGTTGAAATAGCCGTAGGCCGGCCCGATGATATTGACGCGCTTGATGCCGTCGTCCGCCTTCTTGGCTTTGCGCTTCTTCGCTTTAGCCTTGCCAAATTGATCCCAGAGCCACACCAGCGCGCGGTCCGCGCTTTGCCACTGATCCTCGTCAATGGTGCGCGGCAGGAAGCGCTGAATGTTGGTGTCTTCGGGTGTGACGCCGCCGCCGATCATTTCGGCGATAGAACCGGTGACCACCACGCTGGGTTTCTTGGGGTCAAGCATTTGGTGGGCACGGCGCAGGGCACCCTCGGTGCCGCGCTGCCCCAGTTCTTCCTCGGCAAGACCGGTTACCACGATCGGCAGTTCGTGCGGTGGGAGGGCGTCGGTGTAGTGCAACACCGAGGTGACGGGCAGGTTCTCGCAACCCACCGGGCCATCAATGATGACCTGCAGGCCCTTGACCGCCGTGAACATATACACGGAGCCCCAGTAGCCACCAGCGCGATCATGATCGAGGACTAACATTAGCCTGCTTCTCCCATGCCATGGCGGTCGATGATCTGAGGCGTCCAGATCCCGGTTTTGGTGCCGCTGCCGACACCCGCGAAGAAGGACTCCATGTTCTGGAAGCGCTCCTTGCCCGCTATTGCCGTGTTGATTACTTCAGCCAGAGATCCGGCGCCGGCGACACCCATCAGGGGTCGGGCGGAAATCAGATTGGTGAAATAGAGGCTCGGAATCGACAGCTCTTTGGCGTGCTGCACAACCGGAGTGGTGCCGATCGCGATATCTGGCTCAAAGGTGTCCATGGCGTACAGGTCGTCTTCGAGTGAGGCGCGGAACTTGACGCTCACGCCCTTAGCCTCAAGCCACTCGCAGTCATGGGCTGACCAATCCGATTTGGCGCAGGCGGTGCCCACGTAGCGCACATTGGCGCCACTTTCGATCAGTAGTCGGGCGACGATGAGTTCTGACCCTTCGTAGCCTGAGAGGGTAATGCGCGCGTCGATGGGGTTAGCCTCCAGGACGCCGCGGATGGCAGAGAGCTGTGCGTTAACTGCCTGATCAATCTGTTTTTTGGGCAGATTCAGTACATTCCCCAGATGAGTAAGCCAGTCCCGCGTTCCTTCAACACCCACGGGTGCTGAACCCAGAAGCGGACGGCCTGCGGCTTTGAACTCTCGGGCAGTGGCGGCATAAAACGGGTGCAACATGGCCACGGCAGAGCAGTCGAGCGCGGCATACAGTTCCCGCCACTCGCGGGTTGGAATAACCGGACCGGCCTTGACGCCCATCGGCTGCAACATGCGACCAATGGTGATGGCGTCAACCGGGAAGATTTCGCCGACTAGGGCGACACTGGGTGCATCGGTCTCGGTTTCAAGACCGGCGGGACGCGCCACCGGCCCGGCTTGGACCTCGTTTCGCGCATAGCCCAGCATGGCGCCGGCCAGCACGTCCTTGGCCTCCGCATGTGTCGGGACGCCAAAGCCCGGGACATCAATACCAATGATGCGCACCCCGTCAATCTCGTCGGGTAGCAGATCCAGAGGCACGCCGGATGCGGTAGGCACACAGAGGTTTATCACCACCACGGCGTCGTACTCGTCGGGGTTGGCCAGTTCGTGGACGGCCTCGCGGATATCCTCAAACAGCTTGCCCGTCACCAGTGACTCGGAGTCGAAGGGCACGTAGCCGACCGTGCGTTTGGCACCGTAGAAGTGCGAAGTAAAGGTGAGGCCATAAACGCAGCAGGCCGAGCCTGACAGGACCGTTGCCGTACGACGCATACGCAGCCCGACTCGCAGCGAGCCAAAGGCAGGGCACATGCTTTGCGGTTGATCGTGGGGGCCCTTGGGGTAATCCCGATCATACTGCTCCAGCTGGGCGCTCTTGCCAGCCTTCGCAGCTGCATCGCGCATCACATCCTCGCCGGCATGACAGCCCGCCGCCTGCGCGGTGTTCTCGCTATCAACGGCAATGACGGCGTCAGACGGTGTCATAAATGACTTCCAAAGAGGGTTTGTTCAGGTGCTCAACGTTGCAAAGATCCTCGAGGCTCGCGGGCTGTAAGACCACGTCGCGGCCTACAGTGTCGCCATCGAATAGCTCCAATAGTCCGTCTTGCGAAAGGGGCTCTGGTTTGTGGGGAGGAGCCTCCGCCACATTGACGGCCAATTCGCTAAACAGTGAGCCCCACTCGCTTTCGGGGCGCCCGATAATTTCGTAGGAGGCGCTTTTTCGACGGATATCATCGTTGGCCGGAATCGATGCGAGCTCGGGAATACCGACTGCCTTACAGAAGGCCTGAGCTTGCCCGGCGCCATCGTCTTTATTTGTGACCATGCCCGCAACGCCTACGTTGCCGCCCAGCTTGCGGAAGTATTCAACGGCAGAGCAGACATTGTTGGCGACGTAGAGTGACTGCAGGTCATTAGAGGCCACCACAATGACCTTTTGGCACATGTCCCGCGCGATCGGCAAGCCGAAGCCGCCGCAGACTACGTCGCCCAGGAAGTCGAGCAGTACGTAGTCGAAATCCCAGTCGTGAAAGCCGAGTTTTTCTAGCGTTTCAAAGCCGTGGATGATGCCGCGGCCACCGCAGCCCCGGCCCACTTCGGGGCCGCCCAGCTCCATGGCAAATACGCCGTCGCGTTTGAAGCACACGTCTCCCACCGACACCTCGTCGCCCGCCGCTTTTTTCGCAGAGGCGGTTTCGATGATGGTGGGGCAGGCTTTGCCGCCAAAGAGCAGTGAAGTGGTATCGCTCTTGGGATCGCAACCAATCAGCAGCACTTTCTTACCCTGCTGGGCCATCATGTAAGAGAGATTGGCCAGCGTGAAGCTCTTGCCGATACCGCCCTTACCGTAGATCGCAATGATCTGGGTTTTGGGCGCATCGTCTCCGGAGGAGGCCAGTAAATCGGCTCTCTCCCCAGTGGATTCCAAACC
>CAJXDE010000142.1 GCA_913052635.1 uncultured Halieaceae bacterium | reverse complement strand
CGGGCGCGGTGCTCAGCACACCAGACAATATTTTTTATGCCTCGGGATTCAGCTCTGTCATGGACGGCTGGCATTTGGTAGAACCTATCGCCGCGGTGTTTGTCCCCACCGATGAGGCATTGCCCGTGGTGCTGATCCTGCCCGAAGCTAGTGTGATCTCACCCATTGTCTCCGAGCGCGGTGGGCACCCGGTCCACTTCGACAGGCTGGCCACCTTCGACATGCTGAATTTTTGTGAAACCGCGCGGGCCGAGGATGCCCATCTAGCCCTGCCCGAAGACCTGTTAGCAGAACTGGGCCGCGTCATGGAGCTGGTTGAGGGTCAGTGCGAGCCCGACATCATTCAGACAATCGCAGCGTCTCTGTCCCGTCACGTGGCCCAAGGTGAGCGGATTCTATTTGATGATCTCCGTGTGGCGGCGCGGGTCGAGGCTTTAACGGGACAGGCATCTGGCGATGCTCTGGATGTCATGTTCGCGGCTCGGGCGGTGAAAACTGATGACGAGCTCGACACGCTGCGCGAAAGCGGGCAGATCGCAGATGCCATTATGGCTTACACCATCTCGCAGCTGGGCGTTGGCAAAAGCTGGGGCGAAGTCGAGAAGCAAGTCGCGCATTTCATGATCGACCACGATGTGGATCCCTTGCCGGGGAGCCCCATGCTGTTTGGCGGTGCCTATGATCTGGTTTTTCGCCCTGATTTGTTTCGTACGCCGGTCAGCCGCCCCTTCGAAGGCGGAGAAATCGCTATTCTCGAGACCCAAGGGCGGTACAAAAACTTTTGGATCGACATCAATCGCACTGCCCATATCGGGCCTGCCACACCCGCGTACCGCGATCAGTTCAAAGCAGTAAGAGATATCTTTGACACGATTAGCGCGCGCCTCGCGCCCGGGGTCAATACGTCGGAGATCAGCGCTTTCCATGAGATACCGGCAGCGCAGCGCCTCGACCCGCCAGAAAAACTGCTGGTGGTGGCACACTCTTTGGGTCTGGTCCCGCTCGAAAGCCCGGTGAAATACCCCGGCACAGGATTACACGGCGCAAAAGAAGGCTTCACCGTAGAACAAGGCATGGTGATCAGTATTGACTGCCTCTACTTCGGTAGCGGGCTGGGGCCATCCCACATGGAAAACGTTTTTATTGTGAACGAGGGCGGCGCAGAACCGCTGTATCGCTTCTCACTGGATTTGGCAGAAACCGCCTGACTAGCCGCGTTGCTTGAGGTGGTAGCCAAATCGGGGGAACCACACCTGAGCAGCCTCGCCAGCTATCGGCTCCACACCCAGCACCACCTGCTCGTGATCCACCGCGAGCAGACGGCCCGATGCGCTGCCGCGATCGGCTGACCCCGCAGAAATGTCGACCACCTCATCAACCCATTGGGCCAGAGGCTCCTGATCCGAGGTGTCGGGGAGTGGCCTCGCCGGCCCTTCTTTTAAGGCCTGCCAAGCGACGTCGATCTCGACATCCTCTCGGTCACCCGTGCCCAATGCCGACATGCGTTCATACCAGTCCGTGAGTGGCGGGAAGGTCCCCACAATCGGCATCAGCGCTGGCAGCGCGCTATGGATCATCCACACCATTCCCCAGACGTGAATGTCCCAGCTATCCGCCTGGGTGCCGCCCAAAAAATCCTGACCCAGTCCCAGCTGGGCCTCGACGGTCCCTAGGTACGCCCGCACCTGACTGCGGCGATCGGGGTCTGAGACATCGAGCGTGTCAAAATCGACATCGGGAAACACTCGCTTACGATCGGCCAGAAAGTCGGCATCCCACTCGCTTTGGTAGGCCGCCAACGCCGCATGCAGGAGCGGCGTAAAAAGCCGTTCCCCCCAGGCGTAGAGGGCCGCTTCTCGCAAACCACCCTGTGCATTGATCACCGGGCCACTGGCGTCAAACTCGTCCAGCGCGCGCGCAATCATCCAGTTGTCGATGAACACATCCCGGCCAATCTGCAACACCGGAGTGCCGCGGTAGCCGCCGGTGAGTGCTTCGACGTCGGGCTTCGGCGCAATCATGGGCATCTCCACGCTCTGCCACGACAGCCCCTTGAGTCCCATCATCTTCTGCGCCTTTTGTGAGAACGGGGAGATGTCGTATTGATGCAGAATCAAAGCAGTACTGGCCATATCGATTATCCCTGTGAGCGCCTGCAAACCCTGACGCCGCGCGGCAGTGGCGTCAAGGTCCGACGTATCACCCAGCAAAAAATTTGAGGCGCCTGCTGATCAACCGCTAAGCTTGTGTCATGGACGCCTTGACCACCTTCTCGAGGGTTGTGAATGAAGCCACCTCCCTGCTGGGAGAGTCAGGCTTCGCAGCCGCATTGGGTAACGGCATTCGCGAACTGATCGAGGCGGATGACGTGTCCCTGATCCGCTACCCCGATGCAGGCCCTCCCGTGATCGAATACAACCTGCCGCCCAAGAGACGTGGCAAAACGACGCTGGATCGCTACGTCAAAGGGCCGTTTCTATTGGACCCTTTTTATCGGGCAGCACAGGTTGATGAGTGCTTTGGTGTGTTCCGTCTTAGCGCACTGGCACCTAGTGGCTTTAAGGAAAGCGAGTACTTCCGTACCTGGTACCACGAGTGTGGCTTTCAGGATGAGTGTGGGCTACTGATCGAGCTGGACAGCGGCTCCCTAAACCTCGCGCTGGGCATGACCGGCAGTAGCCGCCGTTTCTCGAAGCGCCAAGTAGATCGGCTCGAAGCAGTGTTCCCGGCGGTGGAAGCCCTGGTGCGCCGCCACTGGAACCCGCTGGCTCCGGCCGGGGAACCCGCAGACCTGCGCGCGCGCCTACAGGAGGCCCTTGGCGCCTTCGGCTCATCGGTACTCACGCGCCGCGAGCAGCAGGTGATTGAGTTGGTGCTCCTTGGCAACAGCACGCGGCTCGTGGCCGACAAACTGGGCATCTCTGCGGAGACGGTCAAACTGCATCGAAAGCACGCCTACGCGAAGCTGGATATCTCGTCTCAGGCTGAGCTGTTCTATCTCTTTGTAGATGCCCTGGCGAGCCATACAGGGGATAGCGGTGCAGACCCGCTGCCCAGCTATCACCATAAGAGTACGCGGGGTGAGCCAGCATGACCAGCGCTGAGCAGGATCTGTCCCGGCTTCTACAGGAAGGCTTTGACGCTCTGAACCGTGGCCAGCTGGATGTTGCGGCCCAAGCCTGCCAAAGCGCGCTGTCGCAACGCCCCGACCTTGCCCCCGCTCATTTTCTGGTGGGCCTCGTGGCAGTCGAAGGTGACGAGCGCCGTGTTGCCCACGAGGCGTTCAAATCCGTGGTCAAGATTGACCGCGATCATGCGGCGGCTTGGGCGCAACTGGCGCGCCTCAACGCCAGCGAAGGGCGCATCGCACTCGCTGAATCTGCTTTAAAAGAGGTGCGACGTATTCAGCCCTCAGACCCGGCAGTACTGGATCTCACCGGTACCGTACTCAACCAACTGGGTGAATACGAGACCGCCAAGGCTTTTTTTGCCCGGGTGAACCAGCGGGCGCCGGGCAAGACTGGCTACATGATGAATCTGGCCAACGCATTGGTATTCAATGGCGATATCGATGAGGCGGCAGGTCTGTTCAAAGAGGTCATTCGCCTTGACCCGCGGAGCGCCCAGAGCCACTGGGGACTGGCCAATGCCGTGAAGGCCCAAGACGACCAGCACATCCTGCAGATGCGGTCGCTGGTGGAGCAGCACCCCAACAACCCGCGAGCGCGGGGCTTCCTTCATTACGCCATCGGTAAAGAGTGCGAGGACCTGCAGGACTGGAGTGGGGCCTTCGAAGCCTTCTCCGCCGGGGCCGCAGCGCGTCGACAAACCGTCGAGTTCGATGAAGCGGCTGAAGTGGCCATGTTCGAGCTCATTCGCGAGCGCCTCAATGCGACATGGTTAGCCGAACAGCCTGCGGGTAATCCTGATGACTCGCCGATTTTTGTGTTGGGTCAGCCACGCACCGGTACAACGCTGATCGAGCGTGTGATCACCAGCCATTCGCAGGTGCACTCAGCCGGGGAATTACAGCAGTTTGGCCTCGCAACGCGCCGCGTCTCCAAACATATCGACCGGCGCCGTTTCTCCGCAGCGCTTTTTGATGCTGCCGCCAAAGCGGATCCGCGCGCCATTGGCGATATGTATCTTCAAACGAGCGCGCGCATGCGGGGCAAAACTCCCCGGTTTGTCGACAAGCTACCGGTGAACTATCTGCACCTGCCGCTGATTCTTGCCGCGCTGCCCAATGCGCGGATAGTGCATCTTGTGAGAGGGCCAATGGACGCCTGTTTCGCCAGCTTCAAGCAGTTATTCGCCGATGCCTATTTGCATTCGTACGAGCAGCAGGAAATGGCGCGGCACCACATTCGCTATCGCCAATTGATGGATCACTACCGACAGGAGTTCCCGGGACGCTTCATCGATGTCAGCTATGAGGATGCGGCCCGAGATCTTGAGCCTCACGCCAAAGCCCTGGTTGAGGCGCTGGAACTAGACTGGGAAGACGCCTGCCTCAATTTCCACGAGAGCGATGCGGGTGTCGCCACCGCTAGCGCCGTGCAGGTGAGGGAGCCTGCCCACACCCGATCAATCGGGCGTTGGCGGCAATACGAGACCCAGCTCGCCCCGATGTGCGAGACGTTGACCCAGGCGGGTATTCCGCTCGACTGAGTCCAAAATACCCTCTCCAAGTACCCCCCCCTGGGTAGGGGTATACACTGCGGCAATATCGCGCGAAACTTACACATCGGAGCGATCCATGCTGCACTGCGCCAGTAGTCAACCCGCAAAAGGCCATGATCAGAGCTCCTCCAGCAAAAAAAAAGGAGCAACGGAGGCCCGCCGTGAACTTTTCCCAGTCCCAAAACCGATTTCACCGCCATTTACTGCCGCTCGCAGTCTCTGCTGCCGTCGGTACCACCGGTGTAGTCAGTGCACAGACCCTGGAAGAAGTGGTGGTCACCGCCACCAAGCGCGAAGAAAGCGTGATGGATGTGCCGCTAGCGATCACCGCGTTATCCGGCAACTTCATCGCCGACACCAACCTCGACGACGTAAAGGACCTGATCTCCTATACCCCGGGCGTTAGCGGTAACTCCCAGGACTCCTACATCGACGCGGTCAGCGTGCGCGGCGTCCGCACCCAGGACTTTGGCGTGGGTGGTGATCCTTCCAC
>CAJXDE010000141.1 GCA_913052635.1 uncultured Halieaceae bacterium | reverse complement strand
TAAGTATACTTGCGTCGAACTGGACATACTCACCACCACGCTTGAACACGAACAAGTGCAGGAATCGTTTGGCCCAATTAGAGAAGAGTTAGACAGCAAGTTCGGTCGATCCACGGTGGGTGATGTTACCTATCGTGGACAGTCAGCGCATTGGGAACGCGGATGGAGTGAACTCTATCCAGACAGGTACGAAACATTGTCGATGGGATGGAGCCTTGGTCTATTTGGCCCACGACTTGGTTTCAAGCTTAGGGATTGTAAATATTCTAAGAAGGAAGACCCAGCAAAAGTGGATCTTTCAGATTTTTAATCCCCTTAACGGTTGACCGCCGCTAAAACTGTTTTTCGGCAAGCCTCTCGTCGGAATCCGAGCTTATGTGCCCAAAAGGTTCAAAAGATTGCGAGACCCAACTCAGACTAATACATTTCTGAGCGTGTCTATTAGCCAGTTAGGCCCTTTTTTTCCAAACCCAGCTTTTAAGTGTGGCAGCAGAACCATCTGTATCAGCGACGGGCGTTTACGGCCCCCCGTGGCCTTGATTGAGGGGTGGTCCACGAGGCAATTTGTGTTAAATTTTGTGTTAACTCTATAGATATATCTCTATAAAACTATATAAATATTGAGTTTAATAGAGGAAATTTAGGAGATGGTGCCGGAGATAGGAGTCGAACCTACGACCTTCGCATTACGAATGCGCTGCTCTACCAACTGAGCTACACCGGCAGGGGCCGAGGATGTTAAGGAAAAGCCCTGTCCGGCTCAATACCCCCTGATCCAAAGCGCGAAGGAATGCCTGATCACATTACACCGACAGGCATCGCCTCTCATTTTCACCATTTTGTCTTCGTATACGCATGGTTTAATGCCCGCATGAAGGCAGGTCTCTCCACATGAACCGATATCTGGTAACTGGCGCCGCAGGATTTATTGGCGCCAGTGTCGCACAAGCGCTGCTCGTGGCGGGCTGTGAGGTTGTAGGCGTCGACAGTCTCAATGACTATTACGACGTCGGTCTCAAGCAATATCGACTGAGACCTCTACTCGACCACTCCAGGTTTTCCTTTATTCAGGGTGACCTCTCTGATGGTCAGATCGTTGACTTGCTCTTTGCTCAGCACGATTTTGACTGCGTGCTGCACCTCGCGGCACAAGCGGGGGTCCGGTATTCTCTGGAGAACCCAGGGGCTTATATCCAAAGCAATATAGTCGGCTTCCAGCAACTCATTGATGCTTGCCGCGCAAAGCCTCCCGCGCATTTCGTGTTCGCCTCTTCCAGCTCTGTCTACGGCAACAGCGACAGGGAATGGTTCTCCGAGACGGACCCCACCGACACACCGGTCAGCCTGTATGCGGCGACCAAAAAATCCAACGAGATGGTGGCCCACACCTACGCCCACCTTCATGGTCTGCCATCGACCGGGCTCCGCTTCTTCACCGTTTACGGCCCTGCCGGACGGCCTGATATGGCCTACTTCGGTTTTACCAAAGCCATCGTAGGGGGCACGCCGATTCAGGTATTCAACCAAGGCCAGCTCGAGCGAGACTTTACCTACATTGATGACATTGTGAGTGGTGTGGTAGCGGCCGCTGCGACGCCACCGTTAGATCTTGAAGTGCCCTATCGCTTGCTCAACCTAGGCAATCATCAGCCCGTTAAGCTCGCGGACTTTATTGCCACGCTGGAAGGTCTGTTAGGTAAAGAAGCCAACAAACAGCTGGCGGGTATGCAGCCCGGCGATGTCTATCGCACCGCAGCTAATATCGATGCGGCGAGGGCATTGGTGGGCTTCGAGCCCAGCACTGATCTCGCCACCGGGCTCGGGCACTTCGTAGCGTGGTACCGCGACTACTACCGGGTGTGATCCCCTGCGCTACGGCGCGTTACTCAGCTCGTACACCAATATGGCATGACCCCCGGGGCTGGTGATCATCGCCTCGCTGAACAGCATGCCCTCTGGGGTGACGTCCATGACGGTCTCGCTCACCGGTGCCCCCGCGGCTGCGGCAAGCGCCAGAGTGTTATCGATACTCTCAACCTCGATCACTGTGACAACAGCAGTAGGCTTGTCAGGGTCCGGCGCTGGGGCCTCGGGGTGCTCAATCAAAAACAACCCCCGAGCTTCAGTTGAGGTCGACAACAATGCCCGGCGAATCGGTTTGGAGGCATCGATGTTGAATACAGGACCTAAAAATGGCTCTCCACCCGGCGGTAACGTGCCTTCATAATTGAGCGTGAAGCCAATCACTCGGGTAAAAAAAGAAATCGACTGATCGAGGTCCGGCGTCATCAGCGAGATGCGCTTGATGCGGGAGGTCTGCGCCTCGGTCGACACGGCCAGCAGACAACACAGCAGAGCCATGCCGATAAGCTTTGGCCAGAGCATACTGTGCTTGACCATGGCTTTCATTTCATACTGAAGCATTGATACGTCTCCTGCTAGCTCACTTCTCAAAGAATTGCATGATCGACCCATCCGGTGTCTTCACCGAAAACAGCTCGACATCTCCTATCTCGCCCAACTCAACGGTGCTCGTATCTCGCCAGAGGCTGCCGCCGCGCGCCTCGATTAGCGCCTTCGCGGCGTCGATATCGTCCACCGGGTAGCGCACGGCAAGAATGCCGAGGTTAGGCGCCTCGCACTGATTGGAATAGTCAAAGCCCTCTATCCCCATGACTTCGATCATCTCCATCCGGCCAAACTCGCCGGGTACCGGATACACGATGCCCGCTCGGTAGGGCACCGAGGTGGTCAGACTCAGCGGGATGCCAATCGGCGTGGGCGTGGGGGTTTTGGCGATGTAGGGCTTGCCCTTGTAAAAAGTGTCGAACCCCAAGGTTTGGGTAAAGAAGTCATAGGCGACGTCGCGGTCTGCCACCATTTGCATCATGTTAAAGGGCGCGGTCATGCGCTCGAAGTCGGGAATGGCTTCGGGTAGCGGCGGACTTAATCGATCATAGGTTTGCACCTGCACTCCGTCGGGCCCGCGGTAGATCACCACGCGTAGATCCGACGTGCCAAAGTTGAGCGCGGTGATCGGCGTTTCGGTCCACCAGCCGAGCCGTATGGCGTCATCGTAGATCGACTGCATGTCTTTGACGCGAATCATCATGCTGAAATAACAGCCCGTATCCCAGGCTCTCGCGCCCGGACGCATCGGCACCCGCCTGCCCGCATTGTCGAAACTCACCAGCCGAACGTGGCCAAAGTCGCCGCCCATTGGCGCGCGCAGCAACAGGTAATCGCCTCGGGCCTCGGGGGCTACGCCCCACGCCGCAATCGAGGAAGCCGACAAGCTACCGCGCCCCAGTTCCTCGTAGCCGCCGATCTCCTTGAAGAAGCGGCCGGTCACGTCAGGGTCTGTGACACTGAGCACCGCCTCGCGCCAGGGCCTGTCCGTAATCGGCTCGGCGGCGAGTGCCTGACTTCCGCCGATCCATGCCGCGCTCGCGATAACGCTCAAAAAAACAGCGAGGGAGGCGCGAAAGTGCTGCGCCTGCGCACGCCATCTCTTAAGTGTTGATTTCATTGTCTCGCCCTCTTTATTGTCATTGTGTGCATTAACCTCCATAGTCATCCCGCGACGGTGACATCGCTATTACTCGTCGTTCACCAGTATCACTTTTCCAAAGTGAGTGCGCTCGTCCACCATTTTATGCGCCCTCACCAGCTCAGACATCGGCAGCACGGTGTCCACAACCGGCACCAACTCGCCGCTGGCAAACAAAGGCAGCGCTCTCGCACGAAAATCCAGCATGGTCTGGGTCATGAACGCCGGGCTGGTCGAGATACTCATCGACAGGAGCTGGATATTTAAAATACCGATCCGCAGGTTAAAGGTGATATCGCGACCGCCCGTACTACCGAACATCACCACTCGGCCGTCCATTCCCATGGAGTCGATCAGGTCATCGGCCGTCGCGTCACCAATGGTCATAAGGCCAATGTCCATTCCCTGACCATCAGTCAACGCAGCCACCTGCTCCGACACCGAGTCGCTGGTGTAATTGACCACCGCGTCGCAACCCATCGAGGTCGCGTGCGCCAACTTGTCATCACGACTTGCCGTGCCCAGGGCCCAGCATCCGGCTTGCTTGGCCAGTGCCAGTGCGGCGCTACCCACACTGCCGCCCACCGCCTCGACCAGAATGCGGTCCCCAGCCTTCATGCACCCTACCGTATAAAGGGCGTGCCATGCTGTTAACCAACCTACCGGTATCGCTGCGCCCTCCGCGAAGCTCAGGTTATCGGGCAGCAACATCAGGTGGTCGGGGTCGCAGTCCACGACTTCCGCGTGGGCACCACGGACACGGCCAAAGACCCGGTCACCTGCTTTAAACCCAGTAACGCCCGCGCCCACGGCCTCGACGGTGCCTGCAACCTCCATGCCCATAACAAAGGGCAACTCCTGACCGCTGTAGTCCCCGGCGCGCATGCGTGTCTCGGCAAAGTTGATGCCGCTGGCGCCCACCCGCACCCTGACCTCCCCAAGCGCGAGCTCCACCAGATCAAGTGCCTCCCAGACCATCACCTCTGGCCCACCAAACGCTGCAACGCGATATCCCTTAGCCATGACTCGGCTGCGCCTCCTTTTCTATCCGAATGACGATATCCTCGACCTCCAGCCCCGAAGGGAGGGATTCGAGGGTCAAATACAACAGCCCTGCCAGCGCGAGCGGCACGCCGACTAATGTCGCGTATCCCAGGTGCCAGCCCCAGGACTCAATAGCCAATGACACGGTGTAGGGCCCTGCTGCCGACCCCAAGGTGACAGCCAACGACCCGCAACAGGCCATGGCAAGGGCACGGATACGCGTGGGGAAGACCTCCGCCAAGTACGCGAACTTCACCGCCGCGGAGCCATAAAAAAACATACTCATCAGCGCGTACACAAACAGAATCTGACCAAAGGTCGTGGGCACCCAGACCAGAGCCTGAAATAAAAACGCCCCCAACAGTGTCCACAACACCACCGTATTGCGACGCGTCCACACCCGCTCACCGATCCACGCCGCAAGCCCATAACCCAGCACGCCAATGGCATTGCCCGCGCCAATCAACAGCGAAAAATTGAAGGCATCAAGTGCCCGGACCTCCCGTAGAAAACTCGGGAACAAAAAAATAGAGGCCGCATAGGCCCAGACAAACAAAAACTGCGCGATAAACAGTGTGATCGCCCGCTCGCGAATACCAGTGGCAAACAGGTCGGAAAACCGGG
>CAJXDE010000140.1 GCA_913052635.1 uncultured Halieaceae bacterium | reverse complement strand
TGTAGCCGACGCAATCGCAGCCACCGCGCTGATTAGCGTTGCACTTGTGGCCTTGATGGTTTGGCTATCGGGATTACCTAGCTAAGGTCAGGCACTCTGAAAATCGGCGGTCATCGACATTACCGCCGGTGAGCGTCACCAATACACGCTGTCCGTGAAACAGCTCGGGTTGGGATAGCAGCGCCCCGAGTGCGACGGCACCGCTGGGTTCCAACCTAACGCCAAGGCATTGCCAGACTATGCGCATGGCCGTCGCAACACGCTCATCCGACACGTAAAGACCTTCTGCTTTATTTGCCCCATTTATGGAGAACGTCAGTTCCCCGGGGATGGGCGCCAGAAGACCATCACACCATTGTGAGCCATCGCCGGGGGCTCTCACTCGCGTACCGCTTTTAAAAGAAAGGTGATGGTCGTGCCAGCCTTGGGGCTCTGCGGTGAAGATCTGGGTCGCTAGAGAGCGTGATTTGAGATACGTGCCGATTCCCGCAGCGAGCCCGCCACCCCCCGTGCAAATGATGGCGGCGTCAATACCCTCGGGCAGCTGCACAATGACTTCAGCGCCGCAGGTGCCCTGACCCGCAATGGTCTGCCAGTCATCGTAGGGCTTTACCAGTGGTGCAGGACTTTTGTCCTGCAGGGCGCTGGCAACTTGCTCCCGATCCTCTGACAGTCGGTCATAGAAGACGATGTCGCCTCCGAGACGCCGAATACGCTCAATCTTGGCCTCAGGCGCATCTTGAGGCACCACAATCGTTGCGGTCATCCCCAGGCACTGGGCGGCATAAGCGACGCCGATGCCATGATTGCCCGAGGAAAACGCGATCACGCGATCCTCTCCTCCCAAAGATAGTTGCGTCATCACGTTCAATGCGCCGCGAATTTTGAACGACCCGGTTGCCTGCGCGCACTCTGCCTTGAGCATCACTTGGCCATTAATGAATGCATCCAGCGAGGGGAGACGCAGAATGGGCGTGGCCGGGGCATAACGATGCACCCGGGGCAGGGCGTCGTCGATATCGGCCACCAAGCGCAGTAGGTGTGACTTATTGAGCCCGCTTGTAGATCTCTCTTCGTGTGCTGTCTCGCTCATGGTGATCAAGTCTAATCCAGACGCCGCATCCGTGTGCATGCAAGCTGTTAGTGATATGTACTCGCGTCCCATAGGGCTGCACGAGACGATATTGTCAGGCACGGCACAAAACCGTTATTATCCTACTGTTTTACTAGGTTATTACCGGGACAAGCCCTCTATGATCACCATCACTGAATCAGCGCAGGAGTATCTGGCAGAGCTGCTCACCAAGCAGCAGGACGCGCTGGGTGTCCGAGTATTCATTAATGACCCCGGCACTCCCAGGGCCGAAACCTGTATCGCCTACTGTCGTGAGGGCGACGTGGAAGAGGGCGATGTCGAGGAACCGTTTGAGCACTTCACTGCCTGGTTCCAAGGCAGAAGCATCCCGTTCCTGGAAGATGCTCTGGTCGATTACTCTCCGGACAGAATGGGAGGGCAACTCACGATCAAGGCGCCGAACGCCAAAATGCCCCGCGTGTCCGACGATAGTCCGATTGAGGACCGCATCAACTACGTTTTGTACAACGAAGTTAACCCCTCACTGGCTGCACACGGTGGCGAGGTCTCGTTGATAGAGGTGACAGAGGACCAGTTTGCGGTACTGCAGTTTGGCGGCGGATGCCAGGGTTGCAGCGCTGTGGATATGACCTTGAAAGGTGGGGTTGAAAAGACTTTGCTAGAACAAATCCCGCAATTGGCAGGTGTGCGGGATAACACCGATCACAGTGATCGCAGTCAGGCGTATTACTAAGCCGCTCGTGCTTTCAGTGCGGCGGCAGTAGCTTCAGAAAGCTCGAGGATGAGCGACTCAGTGGTGGCCCAGTCAATACAGCCATCCGTCACGGACAGGCCATAACGTAACGCCGACAGATCGTCCGGAATCGCCTGATTACCGGCCTCAAGGTGGCTCTCCAGCATGAGTCCGATAATCGATTGGTTGCCATCGACAATCTGCTCGCTCACATCGCGTGCTACAGAAGGTTGCAGCGCCGGATCTTTCTCGGAGTTGGCGTGACTGCAATCGACCATAATGTTGGCGGGGAGACTCGCGGCCTGAAGATCTGTTTCACATTGAGCGATCTGCTCGGCGCGATAGTTCGGGCCATGACTGCCCCCTCTTAGCACAATGTGACCATACCGATTGCCACTGGTTTCAAACACCGAGACCTTGCCTTCCGAGTTGATGCCCAAAAAACGATGCGGATTGGCAACTGACTGCAGGGCATTGACCGCTACTGCCAAACCGCCGTCGGTACCATTTTTAAACCCCACGGGAGAAGACAGCCCACTGGCCATTTCACGATGGGTTTGTGATTCAGTGGTTCTGGCGCCGATGGCAGACCAGCTGATGAGATCATGCAGGTACTGTGGCGTAATGGGATCGAGCGCTTCCGTGGCGGTCGGTAGCCCCAGCGCCAGAATATCCCTGAGTAATGTACGACCGATGGTAAGGCCATTCTCAATTTCAAAGGAATCGTCGAGGTTGGGGTCATTGATCAGACCCTTCCAGCCGACGGTTGTCCGCGGTTTCTCAAAGTAAACGCGCATGACCAGGTACAGGTTTTCAGCGACGAGTGCTGACAAGTCTTTTAAGCGGTTGGCGTAGTCCAGAGCTGCGTCCACATCGTGAATCGAGCAGGGCCCCACTACTACTATCAATCGATGATCTTGTCGGTCAATGATCTGTTCGATCGTAGTCCGGGACGCAGAGACAAACTCATAGATCGCCTCTGGAATCTCGATGATGTCCCGTAGCGTCGAAGGTGAGATCAAGACGCGCTGATCCGCAACGTTCACGTTGTGTATCTGGGGGTTGGCCACCATGCTGTCCTCGTGTTCTAGATCGACGTCTGGTCAGTCCGCCCTCGGCGCCATCACGTCGTGACTGAAGTCAGGCACCTTCCGGGGGGCGGGAGTGTACCGATTCGGTGGAGGAAATTCAGCCGCAACGCTACAACGCCGTGATCTGTCGTATCAATCTACATGTCCACTTGTCGGCGGGTTCCCGATCCACTCACGCCCATGGGATACTCCATGCCATGCGTTCGACTGTAGATTTACCGCTCTTCTTGCCCTTACTGGAGGCAGGTGCGTGCATCGTGACGCCGGGTAAACGACTCGCACGCGAGATCACAGAGAGCTGGGTCAGGCATTGTAAAAGTGGCAGCCCGGTTATCGCCACTCCGAGAGTGACCACGGTTGATAGTTGGCTGGAACAGGCATGGTTGCGCGCTGTGGAGGCTGGTCGACTACCCCCCGCACGACTGCTGTCCCCACAGCAGGATCTGGCCGTTTGGCAGCAGCTTGTACGGCGCGATTTGGAGGAGCGCATCGGTTTCTCGCTCACCCATCCTAGAGCGGCCGCGCAACGCGCTCAGGCTGCTTGGAACAAGCTGATGATGTATGACGGCGCCGGCTTGAAAGATCTCTGGTCAGCGTTTCAGTATGATGATGACTGCCATGTGTTTTCAGAGTGGGCTCGACAATACAGCGCGCGGCTCAGCGAGCTGGGAGTGGTATCGCGCTATGGGGCTTATCAGCAATTGCTGTCGCTACCGGTGACAGAGCGACCCGTAGTGGGGCTTTTCACCGTACCTGACCTGTCACCGCTCACACGCAAGGTCCTCGAACATTTGGCTAGCGTGACGATGATCGAACCGGAACGGGGAGACCTCGCGGATCTTCCGGTGCAGTCTTTTGTCACCCGGGATGACGAACTGTTTGCCGCCGCGCAGTGGGCGCGCGCAAGCAGCGCCGGATCTGGGCAACGCGTCGGCATTGTGCTGCTGGACATGGCCAACGATCGCAATCGTCTCGAGTACTTTCTCCGGCAGGAATTCGATTGCCTCGACGCCCGTTACAACGATCTGCCCGTCAACTTTACAACCGGTATGCCTCTGGCCAGCACGCCTCTGTTTCGGGATGCGCTGGCCGCGCTGGAATGGGAGGTGCATCCACGTGGTCGCGCCCAGTGGTTGAGTTTGACGCGCTCGCCGTACCTGGCATTTCAAGACGATCCGGAGATGATCCCCGGGTTGATTCAGGCGCAGTTCAGGTCGGGCAGTCATGAGATCTCAATCGATAGCGCGCTGCACATTGCAGCGCGACAGGATTCATCCTCCAAGGTGACTCGCATTCTGCGCTCGATCAGATCCAGTCGGGTTCAGAGGGGCGTCAGGAATCTCGATGATTGGACAGAGGTAATTCGTGAGCGCCTGGCGCTCTGGGGATGGCCGGGCAGACCCGGCCTGGATTCGATTGAGTACCAGCAGTTCCAGCGTCTTGATGCGAGCCTCGACTCGCTTGCCTCGCTCGCAGGGATGCTGCCTCATCAGTCCTATGAATCCGCCCTCGGTCTCTGGCGGGACTGTCTGGCTGCGACTGTTTTCCAGCCGAAAACCCCCCATGACAGCATCCAGGTATTGGGCCCTCTGGAAGCCGTAGGCGGTCGATTTGATGCCCTGTGGATTTGCGGCGCGCAACGAGGTGTACTGCCAGCCCGGCCACGCGTTGAACCGTTCTTGCCAGCGGCCATTCAGAAATCGCTCGGCATGGCGGATATCGAGGAGGCAGCGCTGACTGAAGAAGCCTGCACGCTGCTTCAGGTTTGGTCTGCCGGTAGCCGAGAGGTCAGTGCCAGTTTCCACAGGATTGATCAAGGATTGCCACAACATGCCAGCGTTTTATTGTCCGGCAAGGTTAGCGAAGCCGATACTTCTTGGTTTCCGCCAGCGCGATGGGCAGGCCCGTTGCAAGTAGAGCCCGCTCCGGAAGACGCATCACTGCCTTTCGATGGGACTGAGACAGCCGGCGGCACGTCGCTCATCCGTGATCAGGCGGCCTGTCCCTTCCGCGCCTTCGCGAGACACCGGCTCAATCTGCCCTCACTTCAACCGATACAGATTGGGATTTCGGCGTCCGAGAGAGGCGCATTTCTCCATGAGGCTTTGTTCACATTGTGGCGCCAGATCGAGTCTAGTGATGCATTGGCTTCACTATCACCCCCAGCGGAGAAGAACCTGATTGAGGAAGCGGTAAGCGCCGCCATGCAGCAGACCGAAAGCGCCTGCGAGGCCCGAGGTTACAGCCTGCGAGAGCGGGTGGGCTCAGCTTGTTGGCAACTAGAGCAGCAACTGTGCGTTGATCTGCTAGGACAGTGGTTAGGGCATGAGCGAGAACGGAGTGCGTCGTTTCGCGTCGTGGAGATGGAGCAAAACAAAACGCTGCAGGTGGAGGGCCTGTCGCTCACCCTGCGCCCTGACCGAATCGATGAACTTGAAGATGGCCGCAGAGCGGTCATCGACTATAAAACTCGGGCACCCTCGAGGACCCACT
>CAJXDE010000139.1 GCA_913052635.1 uncultured Halieaceae bacterium | reverse complement strand
TGGGTGAAGACGCCTGACAACTCGCCGCCCGAAACGCGCTGAAATCCTGCTCACCGAGCAAGGTTTTAGCGGCGTCATTCATGAGCTCGACATCGAGTGCATGGCGGTGCCACGTCACCAAGTCGTGCAGAAGCGCTGGCCGGATCGGCGTGTTGCAGATGATGTAACGATATCGACGCGCCGTGGCGCTGAAGCGCGCGTCAAATGCTTCACCCACTTCCTGCGCCCAATGAACTCTGATATCCGCTGGCAGGTGCCGGTTTGTCCCCATGACCCAGGCCTTAAGGCTTCTGCCGACGGGATCATCAAAATGCACCACCTGAGCAAAACCGTGAACCCCGGTGTCAGTTCGACCAGCGCACGTTGTCCTCACCGATTCCCCGGCGATCTCCTGAAGGGATGCCTCCAGAGCCTCTTGCACCGTGGGAACAGTCAGGTGGGGCTGGGCCTGCCAACCATGGTAGTGACCGCCGTGGTACTCAATTCGCGCCGCGATACGCGCGCCGACAGACAATGGCGAATCCGACAGTCTCAATGATTCAGGACGCTTCTAACCGCAATAGCAACTCGCGGGCCTCTGCCCGCTGCGCCAGGTCTCCCTCCTTGATGACCTCCATCAACACGGGGCGCGCACCATCTTCATCCCCCATATCGAGATAGGCGCGGGCGAGATCCAGCTTGCTGTCCATGGGATTGGTCTCAACCCCGTAGATCGACTCATCCATATCGAAACGCTCCGCTATCGGTACCTCTACCGCGTCTGTATCGTGATCTAGCGGGGTTAGCGCGAGACCCGACGTGTCAGGGGATGGCTCAGCGACAGCTGTTCCGTCGCCTGGCATCACGCTACCCCTATCTTGAAGCATCCGCCGGGCTCGCTCGAGCGATTCAGGGTCATCTCCCTGCTCCAGGCGCTCCAAAAGCGCACCCGCATCTGCGAACTGCTCCAACTCGACGTAACACTCGAGTAGGCACATGTTCAGCGCGACCGAAGTGTAACCCTCTGCCAGTGAGTCATTCAGCACCTCGACTGCCTGATCGGTACGGCCATAGGCAATATATGTCTGGGCCTCCTCAACCGCCTTCGATGCCATGGTTTGGGGTTCAGACAACAGCGAGGGGTTGCTAGCCTCATCGACCTCCGCAGCTGGGGATGCGTCCTTCAAATCGGCATGGCCCACAGGTTCGGATTCAGCGTTTCGCCGAATGCGCCGCCAAATCAGTAGCCCTGCACCGGCCAATAATGTTGCGAGTCCAGCCAGGAGAGGCAACAGTGGAATCGGTTGTGGCACGTCTCCCGATTGCGGCCCGAGGGCTGCGGGCGCTTCCATCACAATAGGAACAGGGTTGGCCGCCTGTTGTTCAGCAAACGCTGATCTGAGCGAGACCAGTTCTGCGTCACGCTCGGCAAGCTTCGCCTCGAGGCTGTTCACGCTTTCCTGAAGTCGACTGACCGTCATAATCAGTGCTTCCAGCTCCTCGGCAGTCGAAGCGCCAGACACATCCAACGGCGCCTGACTAGCGGGCTCTGTGCCGCTCTCTACCGACAGAGCAGGATCGAGGTAAGCATTCGGCTCGCCCGACGGAGACACCGGCGCTTCCGCAACCTCGGCGTCACCATCGGCCACCAGTGTCAGACCGTGTGACTCGCGGGCAATACCACGCCCCCACTCCTCGTTCTGCAGAGCGACCTCGCTCAACGCCGCCTCAGGATCGACCTGAATGTCATCGTAGTCAGGAATCTGCAACACATAACCAGACTTCAAGCCATTGATGTTGCCAGCCTCAAAGGCTGTTGGGTTTGCCGCCACGATCTCAAGCATCGTCTGCTGTACCGAAATGCCTGCCACGGCGCCTTCAGACGCAATACGCCACAAAGTGTCAGTGTTCGTCACAAGATATTGGGCACCGACAGTGGGTCTCATCGCCGCATCAGTCGCATAACCACCCGTCTGGGCACCTGCCGCTCCTGCCTCCGAGACTATTGCCTGATTGCCGAACCGCGCCGCCTTTTCGGCTGGCGCATCCTCACTCTCCGCCACCATCGGCCTCAGCGGCAGATCAATCAGTACCGTATACTCGCGCAACAGGCGTCCGTCGGGCCACCGAGCCTCGACAACCAAATCAAGATAAGGCTCTCGCAGCGGGTCTTCCGTCGTCAGCACTACACGGCGCCCAAACTCATCTGATTCAACCTGAAAATTGATGCGGGTCAGGAAAAAGTCCCGGGAAACTCCCAGTCGATCGAATTCGACTTCAGAGGCCAGACCAACGAGTACGTCGCTATCATCAAACGCGTCTGACTCAAGCAGCGCAACTTCTGCGCGAAATGGTTCGTTGAGATGAGAATAAAGCGTGAGCTCACCCAGCCCTAGGGCCCAGGCATCACGGGGTATGATCGCCGCGGACAAGACACTAGCGGCTAAGATTGAAACTCTTTTCATCGGCACGTCGCCTTTACCGTCCTTTGGTTTGGCTTTAACGGGGCCCTATAGCCATTCCTTGGCGCTTATTACAAAGGAACCCCAACATCACGAAACGCTCTGGAGATACTCTGACAACAACACTTCTGCGATCTGCACACTGTTGAGGGCAGCCCCTTTGCGTACGTTGTCAGCCACCACCCAAAGATTCAACCCTCTTGGATGTGAAATATCTGCACGAACCCTGCCTACGAATACCGGATCGGCGCCCGCGGCCTCGGTGACCGGCGTCGGATAACCTCCCGCCTCGTGGCGATCCAACAAAGTCACCCCGTCCGCTGCCTCCAGAACTGCTCTCGCCTGCTCTGCGGAAATCGGCTCCCGGGTTTCAATGTGAACCGCCTCTGCGTGACCAAAGAAAACGGGCACCCTTACACAAGTCGGATTCACAAGGATGTCGGAGTCGCCCAGAATCTTTTGCGTCTCCCAGACCATCTTCATCTCTTCCCGCGTGTAGCCGTTATCCTGAAAAGTATCGATGTGGGGTATTGCATTGAATGCGATTTGCTTTGGGTAGACCTCAGGTTCCGGCGCCTTACCGTTCAGCAGTCGCGCGGTTTGCCCCGCCAGCTCTTCAATGGCCGCCTTCCCGGTGCCGCTGACCGCCTGATAAGTCGCTACGTTAATTCGCTCGATGCCCACCGCATCATAAAGCGGCTTTAGCGCCACCAACATGCCAATAGTTGAGCAATTCGGATTGGCGATGACGCCCCTAGACCGATAGTCCGCAATGGACTCTGGGTTCACTTCAGGAATCACGAGAGGGATATCTTCATCGCGGCGAAAATGAGAAGTGTTGTCGATCACAACGCATCCTACCGAGGCCGCAATCGGCGCATACTCGGCGCTGATATCGCCTCCGGCCGAGAACAATCCAATCGGCGTCTGAGAAAAATCAAAGGTACTCAGGTCCTGCACCGTATGATGCTTGCCGCGGAACTGCACCGACTTGCCGGCTGATCGGCTGGAGGCAAGTGGATACAAGGTATCGACCGGGAACCCGCGCGACTCGAGGATCTCTATCATTACCTCGCCGACCGCACCGGTTGCGCCCACCACTGCCACATTGACTGGCTTCATCATCGTCTCCTTAATGGCCCTGCAGCGCCGCGACAACGGCATCACCCATCGCCCGCGTACCAATAGCGGCGGCGTGGTTACCATCAACAATCAAATCAGCCGTGCGATAACCCTGCGTCAGTACAGCGGCTACGGCGCCTTCAATAGCTGCCGCCGCCTCGGGCGCATTGAGTGAATAGCGTAGCAACATGGCCGCCGACAGAATGGTAGCGAGCGGATTGGCACTGTCAGTGCCTGCTATATCAGGCGCGGAGCCGTGCACCGGCTCATAAAGCCCTTTGGCCTCCGCGTTCAGGGATGCCGATGGCAACATACCGATCGATCCGGTCAACATGGCAGCAATATCGGAAAGAATGTCGCCAAAGAGATTTCCAGTCACAAGAACATCAAACTGCTTCGGCTCACGGACCAGCTGCATGGCTGCGTTATCGACATACATATGCGATAGCACCACGTCCGGGTAGTCTGTGCTCAGTGCCTCCATCGTCTCGCGCCACAGCATGGTCACTTCCAACACATTGGCCTTATCGACCGAACACAGACGACCACTGCGCTTTTGTGCCGCCTCAAAGGCCAGGCGACCAATGCGACGAATTTCCGTTTCATTGTAGCGGTCGGTATTGTGGCCCTCACGGACGCCATCGGCGTTGGTGGTGATGCCACGTGGCTCGCCAAAGTAAATCCCGCCGGTCAACTCTCTGACAATAAGTACATCCAGACCCGCCACCAGTTCTGCCCGCAAACTGGAGGCCTCAGCCAAATCGGGGAACAACAACGCAGGCCGATGGTTACAGAATAAATCCAAGTCAGCGCGAATCGCCAATAGCCCTCGCTCTGGGCGGTCTGCCGCAGGCAGCGCGTCCCACTGAGGACCACCGACAGCGCCGAGCAAAATCGCGTCTGCATCTCGCGCCAGGGCACGAGTGGCATCGGGATAGGCCGCGCCCTCCTCGTCAATCGCAATGCCGCCCAGTCGTCTTTCGCTGAAACTGAGCTCCAGCGAAAACTGATCGTCAACGACTTCGAGCACCCGCCGCGCCTCACGGACAACCTCCGGGCCAATACCATCACCGGGCAGGAGCAGAATCTGGCTGCTCACAGAACAATGTCCTCAAACAGCCAGGGAAATCGCTCGCAGTGCTGCCCCTCAAAAGCCCGAATGGCATCCGCTCGCTCCAGCGTGATGCCAATGTCATCCAAACCCTTCAACAGACAGTCGCGGCGAAAAGCGTCGATCTCAAACGACCAAAGCGCACCGTGGGGCAAAAGAATCGTGCAAGCCTCGAGGTCAATCGTCAGGGTATAGCCCTCTTCAGCACGCAGGGCACTGAACAACGTATCAACCTGATCCGCGGGAAGCACTATCGGCAGGATGCCATTTTTGAGTGCATTCGAGCGAAAGATATCGGCAAAACTCGGGGCAATGACGGCACGAAAGCCGAAATCTTCCATCGCCCAGGCGGCATGCTCACGGCTCGAACCACAGCCAAAATTCTCCCGGACGAGCAAGATCGAGGCGCCCTGATAGCGCGGCATATTCAACGGAAAATCGGGATTCAACGGCCGTGAACTGTTATCCGCGTCGGGCTGCCCCTCATCCAGATATCGGAGCTCATCAAATAAATTCGGACCGAACCCCGATCGCTTGATCGATTTGAGGAACTGCTTTGGAATCATGAGATCGGTATCGACGTTAGCGCGATCCATGGGTGCGACGAGCCCGCTATGGACGGTAAATGGTTTCATCAGCCGCCCTCCACTACTGCAGAGCTAGCCATTTCCACCGGCACAAAATGGCCCGCCACCGCTGCAGCCGCCGCCATAGCTGGGCTGACCAGGTGCGTCCGGCCGCCACTGCCTTGTCGGCCCTCAAAGTTGCGATTGGAGGTGCTGGCACAGCGCTCACCTGGAAGTAGGCGGTCGGCGTTCATCGCCAAACACATCGAGCAGCCGGGCTCCCGCCACTCCATACCGGCCT